>NZ_JBYOJU010000022.1:0-148121 GCF_057798855.1 Cupriavidus sp. 96C5-1
TCCACCACCACCAGCGACGTCATATTGACGATGCGGCGCACCGTGGCCGACGGCGTCAGGATGTGGACCGGCGCCTTGACGCCCAGCAGGATCGGGCCGATCGCCACATTGTTGCCCGCCGCGACCTTGAGCAGGTTGTAGGCAATGTTGGCGGCGTCGATATTCGGGCACACCAGCAGGTTGGCCTCGCCCTTGAGCGCGCCATCCGGCACGAGCTGGTCGCGCAGCTTCGGGTCGAGCGCGCAATCGCCGTGCATCTCGCCATCCACCTCGAGTTCCGGCGCGCGTTCGCGCAGGATCGCCAGCGTTTCGCGCATCTTCTGCGCCGACGGCGCTTCCGACGAACCGAAGTTCGAGTGCGACACCAGCGCCACCTTGGGCTCGATGCCGAAGCGCTTGAGCTCTTCGGCGGCCATCAGGGTGATCTCGGCCAGCTGGCAGGCGGTCGGGTCCACGTTGACGTGGGTGTCGACCAGGAAGATCTGGCGGCCCGGCAGGACCAGCCCGTTCATCGCGGCGTAGACCTCGTTGGTGCCGCCCAGGATCTGGTCGATATAGCGCAGGTGCGCGGCGGTGTTGCTGACCGTGCCGCAGATCATGCCGTCGGCCTCGCCCTTCTTGACCAGCATGGCGCCGATCAGCGTGGTGCGGCGGCGCATTTCCAGCTTGGCGTACTGCTGGGTGACGCCCTGGCGGGCCATCATCTTGAAGTAGGCCTCGGAATAGTCGCGGAAACGCGCGTCGTGCTCCGGGTTGACCACGGTGAAGTCGATGCCGCCGCGCAGGCGCAGGCCAAAGCGTTCGATGCGGTGGGCGATCACGGCCGGCCGGCCGATCAGGATCGGGTTGGCCAGCTTCTCGTCGACGATCACCTGCACCGCGCGCAGCACGCGCTCTTCCTCGCCCTCGGCGAAGACGATGCGCTTCTTCTCCATGTCGACCTGGCGGGCGGCCGCGTAGATCGGCTTCATCAGCGTGCCGGAGTGGTACACGAACTGCTGCAGCTGCAGGCGGTACGCGTCCATGTCCTTGATCGGGCGCGCGGCCACGCCGGACTTCATGGCGGCCTCGGCCACCGCCGGCGCGATCTTGACGATCAGGCGCGGATCGAAGGGCTTGGGAATCAGGTACTCGGGACCGAAGGACAGGTCCTGGATGCCGTAGGCGGTGGCGACGATGTCGCTCTGCTCCTGGCGCGCCAGTTCGGCGATGGCATGCGCCGCCGCGACTTCCATCTCACGCGTGATGGTGGTGGCGCCCACGTCGAGCGCGCCGCGGAAGATGAAGGGAAAGCACAGGACGTTGTTGACCTGGTTCGGGTAGTCGGTGCGGCCGGTGGCGATCACCGCGTCGGGACGCACTTCCTTGACCAGTTCCGGCAGGATTTCCGGGTTGGGATTGGCCAGTGCCAGCACCAGCGGCTTGTCGGCCATGCGCTGGACCATGTCCTGCTTGAGCACGCCGGCGGCAGACAGGCCCAGGAAGATGTCGGCGCCGTCGATCACCTCGGCCAGCTTGCGCTTGTCGGTCTTCTGCGCGAAACGGGCCTTTTCCGGGTCCATCAGCTCGGTACGGCCTTCGTAGACCACGCCGGCCAGGTCCGTCACCCAGATGTTCTCGAGCTTCATGCCGAGGTCGAGCAGCAGGTCCAGGCAGGCCAGTGCCGCGGCGCCCGCGCCGGAAGCCACCAGCTTGACCTTGCCGATGTCCTTACCCACCACGGTCAGGCCGTTGACCACGGCCGCGCCGACCACGATGGCGGTGCCATGCTGGTCATCGTGGAAGACGGGAATCTTCATGCGCTCGCGCAGCTTGCGCTCGACGTAGAAGCACTCGGGCGCCTTGATGTCTTCGAGGTTGATGCCGCCGAAGGTAGGCTCGAGCGCGGCAATGATCTCCACCAGCTTCTCGGGGTCCTTCTCATCGAGTTCGATGTCGAACACGTCGATGCCGGCGAACTTCTTGAACAGGCCCGCCTTGCCCTCCATCACCGGCTTGGAAGCCGCCGGGCCGATATCGCCCAGGCCCAGCACCGCGGTACCGTTGGTGATCACGCCAACCAGGTTGCCCCGCGCGGTGTAGCGGAAGGAATTGGCCGGATCGGCCACGATTTCCTCGCACGCGGCGGCCACGCCCGGCGAGTAGGCCAGCGCCAGGTCGCGCTGGTTGGACAACGGCTTGGTCGGCGTGACCGAGATCTTGCCCGGGGTCGGAAACTCGTGATATTCCAGGGCAGCTTTGCGCAGCGCCTCACGCTGCTGCTGCTTCAGGTCGTCTTGGGGCGTGGGCTGCTGAGGACTGGTCATCGGCGCATCTTCCGGTCGGTGGAGCCGTTATCGACGTTATCTGGAAACGAAATGGCGGGCCGGCTCCACATACCCGCAGTCTCTTCCTTTGGAACCTCGCATTTTATATTGTGAAATATTATTTCACAATAAGCGTTTTGCGCGAGGCACCTTTGCGTTTCGGTACAATATGCCGTAAGCCGCCAGCGCTGACCAGCAGGGCGAAACCCGCCCCGGCGGGGTGCGGACCGGATGCAATCCAGGGCCGGCACGCTGCCGCCCGCCTAACGCCGGATTGCCGCCGCACGCCAGCCGGGCGACGGCATTACACAGGCCCCGCGCAATCTCCCCGCCCCAATCCTCCATGCCCGCATCCTCCAGCGCCCAGCTCTCCGAATTCGACCTGATCCGCCGCTTCTTTACCCGGCCCGCACACAAGGCCGTGCTTGGCGTGGGCGACGACTGCGCGCTGATCGAAGGGCGGCCCGGCCACCACCTGGCCATCAGCACCGACATGCTGGTAAGCGGGCGTCACTTCTTCCCGGACGTAGCACCGCGCGCGCTGGGCCACAAGGCCCTGGCCGTGAACCTGTCCGACCTGGCTGCCATGGGTGCCGAGCCGCGCGCCTTCACGCTGGCGCTGGCTTTGCCCGAGGCGGAACCCGGCTGGCTGGCCGAACTGGCCGCCGGCATGCTGGCGCTGGCCGATGCCCACGGCTGCGAGCTGATCGGCGGCGACACCACGCGCGGCCCGCTCACGCTGAGCCTGACAGTATTTGGCGACGTGCCCGCGCGCATGGCCCTGCGCCGGGATGCCGCGCGCGCCGGGGACGATATCTGGATCTCCGGCACGCTCGGCGATGCCCGCCTGGCGCTGGGCGACTGCCGCGGCGAATGGCTGCTGCCCGAGCCCGATTTCAGCCAGGTGCGCCCGCGCATGGATACGCCGACGCCGCGCGTCGCGCTTGGCATGGCGTTGCGCGGCGTGGCGCATGCGGCACTCGATATCTCCGACGGCCTGGTCGGCGATCTCGGCCATATCCTGGAACGCTCGCAGGTGGGTGCCCTGCTCGACGTCGACGCACTGCCGCGCTCGGAGGTCATGGCCAGCCAGCCCGAAGCGCGCCAGCTGGAGTGCACGCTGGCCGGCGGCGACGACTACGAACTCTGCTTCACGGCGCCCGCCGGCAGCCGCGATACCGTCGCCGCCATCGGCGCGCGGCTTCGGCTGCCGCTGACGCGCGTCGGCGCCATCACACCCGAACCAGGCCTGCGCCTGGTCAATCGGGAAGGCAATCCCTGCGCTTACACAGGCAGCGGCTTCGACCACTTTGCCTCCCCCTGACAAGCCGGCGCCCGCCGTGTCATGATGCAGCCATGCGGGACGCCAGATCCCGTCCGGGCAAGCCGCCCGGGATAATCCCATCCAAAACCAGACGAGCCAACCCTTGATGTCCGCCAACCCGCCCGGGCCTTCCACGCACGATCCCGTCCTGACCTTGGAAGCCGGCCAGACCGCCAAGGTCCTGCGCCCGACTGCGCGCTTCATGCTGTCGCACCCCGCTCACCTGATCGCGCTTGGCTTCGGCTCCGGCCTGTCGCCGGCCGGCCCCGGCACGGTCGGCACGCTGTACGCCTGGCTGTCCTACCTGGTGATCTCGATGTGGGTGCAGCCGGAGACCTGGCTGTGGATCATCGTGGGAGGCTTCCTGCTGGGGCTGTGGGCCTGCGCCCGCACCGCGCGCGACATGGGCGTGCACGACCACGGCAGCATGGTGTGGGACGAGATCGTGGCCTTCTGGCTGGTCATGGCCTTCGTCATGCCGACCGGTTTCTGGGGCCAGCTGGCCGCCTTCCTGTGGTTCCGCCTGTTCGACATCGCCAAGCCGGCGCCGATCGGGCATCTCGACCGCACGCTCAAGGGCCCCGGCCTGCGTGGCGGCTTCGGCGTGATGTTCGACGACATCATGGCCGCCTTCTACACGCTGCTGGTGTTCGCCCTGTGGCGTTCGCTGTGATCCGCCCCTCCCCCAACCCTACCATCTGAACCGCCATCATGTCCGTCAGCCGCTTGCTCGACCAACTCGCCATCCAGGTCGGAATCTCCCTGAACGAGAAGTCGCTGTTGCTCGCCACGGCGGAATCCTGCACCGGCGGCCTGGTGGCCGCGGCCGTTACGGATGTGTCAGGTTCGTCGGGCTGGTTCGAGCGTGGCTTCGTGACCTATTCGAACGAGGCCAAGTCGACCATGCTGGGGGTACCGGCCAAGCTGATCCGCGATCACGGCGCGGTCAGCGAGGAAGTGGCGCGCGCCATGGCCGAAGGTGCCCTGCTCAACAGCCGCGCCCAGGTGGCGCTGTCGATCACCGGCGTGGCTGGCCCGAACGGCGGCACGCCGGAAAAGCCGGTCGGCATGGTGTGCTTCGGCTGGAGCAACCGCATCACCACCAAGGTGGAAACGCAGCGATTCCGCGGCGATCGCCAGCAGATCCGCCGCCAGGCCGCCGAGCACGCCATCCGCGGCCTGCTCGAACTGGTCCGCAACGAGGCCTGAGAGGCCGCTGCGGAATGATTCTGGCGTCGTTGCGCGGCCTTGCCGTACCCGCTGTACCGTCTGCGGCCGCGCGCCTGGCCAGAACCGCTTCGCTGCATTCTGAAACAGCCGCCAAGACAGGCGCGGGCAGCGTGGGGCTTCAGCCCTGGCGGAAGCGGTTGATGGTTTCGCGCGTCTGCAGCGCGACATTGCGCGCGGCGGCGGCGAAATCCTTCTCGCGGCTGGCATAGAGGATGGCGCGCGAGGAGTTGATCATCATGCCGGTGCCAGCCGCGGTGCGCCCGGCCTTTACCGTCGCTTCGATATCGCCCCCCTGAGCGCCGATGCCCGGGATCAGCAGGGGCATGTCACCCACGATCTCGCGCACCTTGGCGATCTCCGCCGGGAAGGTCGCCCCCACCACCAGCGCCATCTGCCCGTTGGTATTCCAGCGCGCGGCGGCGGCTTCGGCCACCACCTGATACACCGGCTTGCCGTCCACCGGCAGGAACTGCACGTCCGAGCCGCCGGGGTTGGAGGTGCGGCACAGCACGATCACGCCGCGATCGGGATAGGCGAGATAGGGCTCCATCGAATCGAGACCCATATACGGATTGACCGTGACCGCGTCGGCCCGGTAGCGCTCGAAGGCTTCGATGGCGTACTGCTGGGCAGTCGAGCCGATATCGCCGCGCTTGGCGTCCAGGATCACGGGAATCCCGGGATGGGCGTCGTGGATGTAGGAGATCAGCTGTTCGAGCTGGTCTTCGGCGCGCTGCGCCGCGAAATAGGCGATCTGCGGCTTGAAGGCACAGACCAGGTCGGCGGTGGCGTCGACGATCTCGCGGCAGAAGGAGAAGATCGCTCCGCCCGCGCCCGTCATGGACAAGGGCAGCTTGCCCGGATCGGGATCGAGTCCGACGCACAGGAGGGAATCGTTGCGCTGCCAGGCTGCAGCCAGCTGCTCGGTGAAGGTCATGGGATGCTCGCTAATCTGGATCGGCCGCGCCGGCTGCGCGCCTGGCCCGTCAAGCCGGGCCGGCGCTCCCCGCGGCAACAGTGGTTCATGCGATTTTACCTTCTGCGTGCGTTGTTCTGCCGTTCTCGGTCGATACAAAGAGCGGCGCCGCACATAGCCGAGCGTCCCGCCATGGCTCTTGACGGTTGCAGCCTGGGGCGGCTCGCCTTTCTCGCCCTCGCCCGGGGCATTGGCTGGTCCATCATCAGGCTTGGCGTGGCGCGCTTTCCTGCCATGGGATTTCGCTTGCTCCATATGCCCAGGAGCCCGGCGCCACTCCGCCTTCAGGCCCTGCAATCCAACACGCCCACTCACCCAAATTTCACTTAACAAGCCCCCCTCGTTGGGCTACACTCGCGCCCATCATAATCCCGGAGAAACTACGTGGGCAGTAGCATCGGGTGTTCGTGTTGCCGCAGCCGGACTGCGATCGCACCGAATACCATGTCACTGCGGGCTGCGTAACGACGACTGCCGGAGCCGGCCTGTCCCGCTCCCCTGCCTCGTCGGACTCGCCCGCAGCACATACTGCGGGTGAGTGTTCTTCCGAGTCCCTGCCGGCCGCAACCAGTGCGCGCCGCATCGTCCCGGATTTTCCCTCCCCCGGCTCGCCAGCCATGAACGGCAAACGCCATCGCCTTGCGCGCCCTCGCGGGTACGCAGCGCGATCACGCTTGCCAGCGGCCCTGCCCCTCGCTCCCCCGCGCGAAGGACGGGCTCGCCCCATGTCCGGCCATGCCAAGCCTGCGCGTTTCTTCGCCAAACGCAACAAGGAAGCCCTGGGATGATCAACCTGTTCGTCCTGCAGAAAGGCCGGCTCGCACAGGAGCAGGTCGACGATCGCAATGAACTTCTGCAGCACAAGCCGATCTGGATCGATGTCATCAGCCCCGATGACGAAGAACTCGCCTGGATCAAGGAAGCCTACGGCGTAGCCCTGCCCGAACTCGAAGACCTGGGCGATCTCGAAGCCTCGGCCCGCTATTTCGAGGGCGAGGACGAGAACATCCATATCCGCACCGACTTCCTCCTCGACGAGGAAGACATCTCGCGCAACGTGCGCGTGGCGTTCGTGCTGACCCGCGACGTGCTGTTCTCCATCCACGACGAAGACCTGCCGGTGTTCCGGCTGGTGCGCCTGCGCGCGCGCATGCGCCCGGGCTCGGTGCGCAATGCCAAGGACGTGCTGATGGACCTGTACGCCACCGATGCCGAATATTCGGCGGATTCCATCGAGGAAGTCTACGAGCGGCTGGAGGAAGCCAGCAGGCGCGTGCTTGCGGAGAACGTGACCGATGCCGCCGCCGCCGACGTGCTGGAAACCATCGCACGGGAGGAAGACCTGAACGGCCGCATCCGCCGCAACGTGATGGATACGCGCCGCGCGGTCTCCTTCCTGATGCGCAGCCAGCTGCTGTCGGCCGAGCAACAGGACGAGGCCCGCCAGATCCTGCGCGATATCGATTCGATCGAGAACCACACCGCCTTCCTGTTCGACAAGATCAACTTCCTGATGGATGCCACCGTCGGCTTCATCAACATCAACCAGAACAAGATCATCAAGCTGTTCTCGGTGGTGTCGGTGGCGCTGATGCCGCCCACGCTGATCGCCAGCGTCTACGGCATGAACTTCAAGGTCATGCCGGAGCTGGACTGGGCCGCGGGCTACCCGTGGGCCATCGCGCTGATGGCGGTATCGGCGGCGGTTCCGCTGGTGTATTTCCGCAGGAAGGGCTGGCTGGGCTGAGCCCTGGCGGGCGCCGCAGGGCGCCTGCTCAATCCGGCAGCGTGGCCGCGCCCATGCGGCGCGCGATGATGTTGGCCTTGACCTTGAAGTTCACGCGCACGTTGGCGCAATACTGCTTCTTGTCGAAGCACTTCGGCGCCGGCAGCGCCGCGGCCAGGCGCGCGGCCTGGCCCACGCTGAGCCTGGCGGCGCTGGTCTTGAAGTAATGCTGGGCGGCGGCCTCGACGCCGAACACGCCCTCGCCCCACTCCACCGAATTCAGATAGATCTCGAAGATGCGCTGCTTGTCCAGCCAGAACTCGAGCATCCAGGTGATGGCCAGCTCCTGGCCCTTGCGCAGGTAGTGCTGCTCGGACGAGAGGAAGAGGTTCTTGGCCAGCTGCTGCGTGATGGTGGAGCCGCCGCGCACGATATGGCCGCGCTTCTTGTTGCGCTCCCAGGCATCGAGCATGGCGTCGAGCTCGTAGCCAGGATGGTTGACGAAGTCGGCGTCCTCGCTGGCGATCACCGCGCGCTTGAGATTGCGCGAGATATCGTCATAGCCGACCCAGCGGTGGTCCACCTGGCAGCTCCAGAAATTGAAGCCGCACAGGCGCCAGCGCTCCGCCCGCATGAATGTGCTGGAGGACGGGTTCACGTATTGCCAGGCAGCGATCTGCAGGAAGAAATAGAGCTGCATCGCCAGCATGCCGGCAATCAGCGTGCCGGCCAGGTAAGCCAGCCAGCGCAGCGGATTGAGGCTGCCGCCGCGCGTGGCCGAACCCTGGCGGGCGGTGCGCTTGCGCTCTGCCATGACGGTGTCCGCGACCCGGTTTGCTGCGCTTAGCCTGCGGCCTTGGCCGACAGTTCTGCGCGCAACTCGGCCAGCACCGGCGCGGTGGCGGGCCGCACGCCGCGCCAGTTGTAGAAGGCTTCGGCGGCCTGCTCGACCAGCATGCCCAGGCCATCGGCGGTGCGTGCCCCGCACTGGGCGGCAAACTTCAGGAATACGGTGGGCTCGGCGCCGTACATCATGTCGTAGGCCAGCACGTCCTTGCCCAACAGTTCCGCCGGCACCGGCGGGAGCTCGCCTTGCAGGCTGCTGCTGGTGGCGTTGATGACCACATCGCAGGCGTCTTCATCGGTCAGGCCCGCCAACGCGTCGAAGCCGCCGCCCCACAGCTCCACGCCGTACTCGTCGGCCTGCTGCGCCACGTTTTCCAGGATGTCGCTGGCGCGCTGGGGCGTGCGGTTGGCCACCACGATGCGCTCGGGCCGGCAGGCGATCAGCGGCAGCATGGCGCCCATGGCGGCGCCGCCCGCGCCCAGCAGCAGGATGCGCTTGCCTTCGAGCAAGGTATCGAGGTTGACTTCGATGTCGCGCGTGAGGCCGATGCCGTCGGTGTTGTCGCCGTGAATCAGGCCATCCTCGATCCACATGGTGTTGACCGCGCCGGCGCTCTCGGCGCGCGGCGTGAGGCGGTCGGCGAGGTCATAGGCTTCGAGCTTGAACGGCACGGTCACGTTCAGGCCATGGCCGCCGCCCTCGAAGAAGGCACGCACGGTGGCCGCGAATCCATCCAGCGGCGCCAGCAGGCGCTCGTACTCGACGGCCTCGCCGGTCTGCCGCGCGAAGGCGGCATGGATGGCGGGCGAGCGGCTGTGCGCGACGGGATTGCCAACCACGACATAGCGGTCGGCCTGGGGCTGGGGCTGGGATTGCATCGTTTCTGTAGTAGACATCATCGGGCCTGTAGGCGGGTTTCGAGGCCGCTGCGGGAAAACTTGAAGGTGGAGATCACTTCGAGAATATCCTGGCGGGCCTGCATCTGCGGTGTGAACGTGCCGAACGGCGCCGCCGCCCGCACGATCGCGACGGCCTGGCGGTCCAGTGCGGGATCACCCGAGCTCTTGACCACATCGATGGCGTCGATGTTGTAGCCGTCGCGGTTATAGCCGAGCTTGCCCTGCCGGTTGACGTTGATCACCAGGATCAGCTGGCCGTACAGCGGTTTGCCGCTGCGCTGGGGGAAATCAAGGGTGCCGCGCGCCTCGATCCTGTGGCGCAGGCGGTCATAGTATTGCGCGTACTCGACTTCCTGGGCGCTGGTGGCGGTGAGCTGGTAGCGCTTTGGGCGCTTGGCGTACTGCTCGATATTGCGGCCGATCTCGGCCTCGAGCTTGGCCATCTCATCGAGCGAGGTGCGCTCGTCCTGTCCGCGCAGCGGGTCGTCGGTGTGTTGCTGGCCCGGTTTGACCGGCTGGCTGCGCACGGCCGGCGCGGCTTCGCGCGCCTGCGTCATCAGGCGCTGCTGCTCCTGCTCCATCAGCTCCACGCGGCGCTGCATCTGGCGTACCAGGTCGCCGTCCTTGGTCGCGGTCTGGGCCGGCAGCGGCGTGGTCGCGCGCTGCTGGTCCTGTTCGCCGCCGCCGTCCAGGTTGGCCTGGGCCAGCACGGTGGGGTTGCGCGGACGCTGCGCCGACTTGGAGTTGACCAGCACCACATCGAGCGCGGCATCGGTGCGCTTGATCTCGAAGGCATCCGGCGCCACCACCCGCACGGTCAGAAGCAAGGCATGCGCCAGCACCGAGACGGCCAGCGCCCTGGCCATCGTGCTGCTGGCGTTCCACCACTGGCGGGGAGAAAAGGCGGCTTTCACGGTGGCGGGGCGTTGGCTTGGGAGCAGCGATGTGGCGTGACCGGGGCCGGGGTCGGACCGACCCCGGATCAGACTGCGATTGTAAGGGAGCGCCTCGCTTTTTCCGAGGACCTCAGCCCGCGCCGGCAACGCCGGTGTCGCGCGCGTCCGACGAAGCGGCGGTTGCGGCACCGTCGGCGCCCGCGGCATCGTCGGCAACGGCTTGCGCCGGCGCCTCCTGTGCGCCCGCGCCTTCCGCAGCCATCTCGGCAGCCTCTTCCGCGGCGGCTTCGGCGGCGGCTTCGGCCGACACCTCGCTGGCTTCGTCGTCGCTTTCCAGCTCCTCTGACGGCAGTTCGCCTTCGCCGGCGAACACCTCCAGGACCCGGCACGACACTTCGAGCGAAATCTCGTCGGTAGCGCCGATTTCCAGCAGCACCTGGGTGCCGCGCTGGGCCTGGGCCAGCTCGGGCACGCGCGTGACCAGCGGGATCTCGGCAAAACGCACCGCGCCCTCCTTGAGCACCGAGGCCATCAGGCGCTCGCGCTTCTCCTGGCCCAGCCAGCGCAGGCACCAGTAGCGCTCCATGGTCGACTGGTGGTCGGCATAAGCGGCGTATGTGCCTTCGAAGTCGGCCACGGCGGCCAGCAGGTCGGCATCCTTGGGCTTGAACGGCGCCACCAGCTTGGCGGTAACGCCATGCTGGGCCACCGCCAGGATCTGCCACTGGTTGACCAGGTCGACATAGCGGCGCAGCGGCGAGGTGCTCCACGCGTATTGCGCCACGCCCAGCCCCTCGTGCGGGGCCGGATAGGTCTGCATGCGGGTGCGGTGCATGCCCCAGGCCTTCTGCGTACGGTAGATGCCCGGCACGCCGTTGTCGGCAAGCAGCTTGCCCCAGGTGCTGTTGGCCAGGATCATCAGCTCCGCGACGATCTTGTCCAGCGGGGAACCGCGCCGGCGCTGCTCGATGCGCACGCGCTCACCGCCGTCGGGCAGCTCGTCGAGGTAGAAGCTGTAGTCCGCGCGATTGTGCGACTCGGGCCGCAGCCCGCTCGCCAGGCGCGCCTTCTGGCGCTCGTCGTACAGCCAGCCGGAGAAATGCCACAAGCGGGTCAGCGCATCGCGGAACGGGTAGTCGCCGGTGCCGGCGGCAAGCGCGGCCTCGGTCACCACATCCTCCAGCAGATTGTGGCGCAGGTTGGCGGCGATCATCACCAGTTCGGCACGGGTCTCGCTGCTGACAATGGCTTGCTGGTCCGGATCGTAGACCACGTACAGCGACAACGCCGGGCATTCGCGCCCTTCCTGCAGCGTGTAGCGTTCCACCACGGCATCGGGCAGCATGGTGATCTTGTCGCCGGGGAAGTACACCGTCGACAGGCGCTGGCGCGCCACGGCGTCGAGTGGCTCGCCGCGGCGGATGCCAAGGCCGGGCGCGGCAATGTGGATGCCGACGCGGATCTTGCCACCGTCGAGCGGCGTCACCGACAGCGCATCGTCGATCTCGGTGGTGGTGACGTCGTCGATCGAGAACGCTTGCACATCCGCGCGCGGCAGGTCGCCGGCGGGTTCCGGCACGGCCACGTCGGGAAAGCCGGTGCCCTTGGGGAAGCATTCGGAGAGGAACTTGGCCTCGTGCAGCGCGCGCGGGCTGGCAATGCCGCCCACCGCCACCATCAGCCGCATCGGCGACATGCCGAGCGCGGTGCAGGCGGCATCCATCGCCTTGTATTCGAGGCTGTTCTTGTCGGGCTTGAACAGCAGTTGCAGCGCCTTGCCGCGGAACGCGTCGGGCAGGGTCAGGGCCTTGAGCTGGGTTTCGTATTCGGCCTGCACCAGCGCCTGCTGCTTCTTGCGCTCGAGCGCGGCCAGAGCCGCCTTGAGCTGGTCTTCCGGCGCGCGCTGGTAATGTCCCCGCCCCTTGCGGCGGAAATAGACCGGATTGCCGTGCAGCGCCTGCGCCAGCGCGGCTTGCTGCACCACGCTCGCACCGGCGCCGTAGTACTCGGCCGCCAGATCGGTGAACACGAATTCGTCATCCGACGCGCATTCCCACAGGAAATCCAGGTCGATCTCGCCCACCAGCCCGGTGGTCTCGCGCACCAGCTCGATCGCCGACGGCTGCGCAAACTGCAACAGCACGTCGCGCGCCTTGACCTTGGTGCGCTTGCCCGCGGGCAACTCCACCTGATAGGACTCGCCCTGCTGGGTCAGCACGGTGCCGGCGCGAATCTCGCCGCCTTCTTCGAACAGCAACTGCATGGATCGGTACTTTCAGAAATGCCGAGAGCCGCTCTTGGACAACAAGCGCCCTGGCGCTATGTGACGCCTGTGGGAACGGCCCGGCGAGAGAAATGGTGCAAGGCCGCCTTCAGGCGAGGCGACGACCGGACCTGAGATGATACCGCACCGCGCCGGACGCAAGCCGGCACGGGACAAGGTGTTACAGCGACATGCCGCCGCTGGCCTCGATCGCCACGCCGTTGACATAGCTGGCGTCGTCGCTGGCCAGGAAGGTGTAGATGCTGGCAATCTCGGCCGGTTCGGCCAGCCGGCGCAGCCAGCAGGACGACTTCATGCCCTCCAGCACCTTCTCCGGCACCGTCTGCAGGATTTCCGTGGCGACGAAGCCCGGGCAGACTGCATTGACGCGCACGCCCTTGGGGCCCAGTTCGCGCGCCCATGTCTTGGTGAAGCCGATCACGCCGAACTTGCTGGCCGCGTAGTTGGTCTGGCCGAAGTTGCCATAGAGGCCGACCACGCTGGATGCATTAAGAATCACACCGCTGCCCTGCTCGGTCATGATCGATGCGACCGCCTGCGCGCAGTTGAAGACGCCCTTGAGGTTGACATCGATCACGGCGTCGAACTGGGCCTCGCTCATCTTGGCCAGGCGTGCATCCTTGGTGATCCCGGCGTTGTTGACGAGGATGTCGATACGGCCGTGCTTGGCGAGCGTGGCCGCCACCATGGTGTCGACCTCGTCGCGACGCGTCACGTCGACCTTGAACGCGGCCACGGTGGCACCCGTCGCGGCGAGGGTATCGGCGGCGGCACGCACACGCGCTTCCTGCACATCGCAAAGCACAACCAGCGCGCCTTCGGCGGCAAAGCGCTGTGCGGTGGCAAAACCGATACCGGCTGCAGCGCCGGTAATGATGGCAACACGTCCCTGCAATTTCATGATGGTCGTCTCTTCTTCTTGGCTAGCGGTCTGGGTATGTTCTTGCTTTTGCTTCGTATTACTCGATTTCTGCTGGCTTTTCGCCGCTTCCCGGCCACCCCGGCTGCGCGGAACCATCGCGGCCGGGCGCTTGAGGGCTCTCCGGCGCGGAGCGCTCCTGCAGGTCGGGCAGGAACACCTCCGTCACCAGCATGACGCCCTCGCCGCGCCGGAATATCGAGCGGCGCGCCGGCAAGGCCTGGGATGGCGGCAATGCGCGCATGGCGGGCACGGCCTGCTGCAAACGCAGCCGCAGCGGGTGATGCGGCTGCAAGCGCGCAAAGGCAAAAGGCTCGCGCCGCACGCGGGGATCGACGAACAGCGCGCCGCCCAGGGGGCGCTCCCCCAGGCCACGCAGGAACGGCCAGTCGCGCCGTGCGTGGTGGGGCTTCACCACCGTATGGGCGAACACCGCCGGCACCTCGTCGCAGACCAAGAGCACCTCGCGGGCCAGCGCCCGGTGGCGCGCAACCAACCCCAGCGCCTGCCATTCGTCGGCCAGGGCAAGCTCCATGCGCTGCGCGAGGCAGCGCACGCGGAACCGGCTGGACGCCGCCACCAGGCGTGCCGTCAGCGAACCCTCCCCGACCACCCACCGCCGCAGGTTGGCGCTGATGGCGGGATCCTCGGGTAGATGGAAATGCCAGCCGCAACGGCGCATTTGCGCCTCGTTCATGCCGCGCTCATGCCTGCGGCTCCGGTCCATAGCCGCAGAAAGCGAGGACTTCGTCGACGTAGTCGGCAAATTCGCTGATGCCGTGGTCGCTGCCCTCGATCACGCGCGTGTGCGCGCCGGGGAACGCCGCCAGCATCTCGCGGTAATCCAGCACTTCGTCGCCGGTGGCGGCCATCAGGAAATAGCGTTCCGGCCGGGTGATCGCCTCGACCCGCAACGCCAGCAGTTCGTCCAGGTGATGCCGCTCCACCCGCACCGAGCCGCCGCCGTGCCAGAGCGGCTGGTCGCCGAGGTAGTGCTCCAGGTCGGTCCAGGGATGCACTGCGGGGTTGAGCAGCACGGCGCGGCAGCCGTGGCGCTCCGCCAGCCAGCGGGCATAGAAGCCACCCAGCGACGAGCCGACGATGGTGAGCGGCTGCGCGCCACCCGCCTGGGATGCCGCAATGGCCGCTTCGGCCTGGGCAATGGCCGCCGCCGGCGATACGGTCAGGACGGGGCAGGCGTAATGGCGCCCGACGCCCCATTCGCGCATGCGCTGCTGGACCAGACGCGCCTTGAACGACTGCGGCGAAGAGCGGAAACCGTGCAGATATAACAGCATGCGCCCGCGCTCAGCCCGCTGCGCGGGCGCCAAAGGCATCCAGCAGCTTCTGGTGGACGCCGCCGAAGCCGCCGTTGCTCATCACCAGCACGTGATCGCCCGGGCGCGCCGCGGCACGCACCGCCTGCACCAGCGCCGGAAGATCGCTGAAAGCGGCGGCCCGCTCGCCCAGCGGCGCCAGCGACTCGGCCAGGTCCCAGCCCAGCGCATCCTTGCCACCGGCCGCGCCGTAGCCGAACACCAGGTCGGCTGCCTCCAGGCTGGCCGGCAACTGCGCCTTCATCACGCCCAGCTTCATGGTGTTCGAGCGCGGCTCGAGCACTGCCAGGATACGTGCCGCGCCCACCCGCTTGCGCAGGCCCAGGAGCGTGGTCTGGATCGCGGTGGGATGGTGGGCGAAGTCGTCATAGACGGTGATGCCGTCCACCACGCCGCGCACTTCCATGCGGCGCTTCACGTTGGCGAAGCGCGACAGGGACTCGATCGCCTGGGCCGGAGGCACGCCCACATGCCGGGCCGCCGCGATCGCCGCCAATGCGTTCATCCGGTTGTGCGTGCCCTGCAAGGCCCAGTTGACCCGGCCTTGCAGCGCGTCCTTGAACCAGATATCGAAACTGTCCTGGGTGTTGCCGCCGGCGCCGGTGTCGGCGGGCTCGCCGGCACGCCAGTCGCCCACGCCGAACTGCTCGGTCTCGCTCCAGCAGCCCCGCTCCAGCACGCGCGCCAGGCTGGCTTCGAGGCCGTTGACGATCAGCCGGCCCTGTTCTGGCACGGTGCGCACCAGATGATGGAACTGCGTCTCGATCGCGGCAAGATCCGGGAAGATGTCGGCATGATCGTATTCCAGGTTATTCAGGATGGCCGTGCGCGGACGGTAGTGGACGAACTTGCTGCGCTTGTCGAAAAACGCGGTGTCGTACTCGTCGGCCTCGATCACGAAGAAGTCGGATTCGGTCACCCGTGCCGACACGCCGAAATTCTGCGGCACGCCACCCACCAGGAAGCCCGGCTGATAACCGGCATCCTCCAGGATCCAGGCCAGCATGGAGGTCGTCGTGGTCTTGCCATGGGTGCCCGCCACCGCCAGCGTCCATTTGCCGCGCAGCACATGCTCGCCCAGCCACTGCGGGCCGGAGACATAAGGCAGGTTGCGGTTGAGAATGGCCTCCATCAGCGGATTGCCGCGCGAAACCACGTTGCCGATCACGAACAGGTCCGGCGCCAGCGCCAGCTGGTTCGGATCGAAACCCTCGATCAGCTCGATGCCCTGCGCCTCGAGCTGGGTGCTCATGGGCGGGTAGACATTGGCATCGCAACCGGTGACACGGTGGCCCGCCTGCTTGGCCAGGACAGCGAGGCCGCCCATGAATGTGCCGCAGATACCGAGGATGTGAATATGCATGGGAGTGGATTGGGCGGGCCAGGCGGCCGGGCCTTCTTTGCTTCGGGTGGGGAAGAATTGTACCTGAGGGGGTAGGGCGGGATTTGCTGCCGGTGATGGGGAGCCAGGCGCCCTGCCGGAAGCCCTGGACCGGGCAACAGCGTCACTGCAACGTCAAATTCAGCTGCTTAACTACAACACCACGCATTGCCAGGCACTCGTCACCGGAATCAAAACCGGCCCGCCCACTCTAAAAACCAGACCCCGCCCAGGCGCGCAGCCGCCAATCCCTCCGGTATCATCCCCCTATGTCCCGCCGCCCCACACTCGACCCCATCCGCCTGCGCGAGGAAATCGCCCAGGCCGCCGCCCGCATGATCGCGGAAGACGGCACCGACTACGCCACGGCCAAGCGCAAGGCCGCGCGCCAGTTGCTGGGCGACGTGCGCGTGACGGGTGACTGGCTTCCAGACAACGAGGCCGTGGAGGCCGAGGTCCGCGCCTACCAGGCGCTGTTCCATTCCGAGAGCCAGCCGCGCATCCTGGCATTGCTGCGCCAGCTTGCCGTGCTCGCCATGCGCGATCTGGCCGAGTTCCGCCCCTATCTGGCCGGCGCCGTGCTCAACGGCACCGCCACCGAGCATTCGGACGTCTACCTGCAGTGCTTCTGCGACAGCCCCAAGGATCTCACCCTGCACTTGCTGAACGCCGGGGTCGATTTCGACACGAGCGAGACCCGGCACTTTGCCGGCCGCGGCGAGGTCGAGACGCTCAGCTTCCTGTGGAAAGGCCAGTGGCCCGCCCGGCGCGAGGCACGGCTGCTGGCCGGCGAGATCCGCGCCGAACTTGGCCAGCCGGTGGGTATCCATATAGCACTGTATGATGCGGATGATGAACGCGGCGCGGTCAGGGCGGATGCCGGCGGCCGGGTTGCCCGCGCCGACCTGGGCGCGGTGCAGGCCCTGGCGGCGGCGGCCGACGCGATCGCGGCGGCTGCACCGGATACGCCCGAGGCAGCCTGAGCATTCCACGGCACTGCGCTTGCCCGGCCCGCATTTTGGCCGGAAAGCCGTGCAAGACGCCGCGAACCACCCGCAACTTCGTTTTTTAGCCCTTCCAGGCCAGCCTGCCTGCCATCAGCCGCCATCCTCCTGCTGACATGACCGCTTCCACTGCCACTCCCGTCCGCCGCAGCCGCCTCTGGCTGTGGCTAGCCGTTGCCGTCGTCGCCACTGTCGCCGGCGCCCTGGCTAGTCACTATGTGTTCTCGCCCAAGCCCGCATCCGACGCAGCCGTGGAAACATTCCTTCGCACCCAGTTGCCGGATCCGGCAGGGTCCACCATCGATCTGGGCCAGTTCCGCGGCAAGACGGTGGTGGTGAACTTCTGGGCGCCTTGGTGCGGCCCCTGCGTGGAGGAAATGCCCGACCTGGCCGCCCTGCACAAGGAATACTCGGGGCGGAAGGTGGAATTTGTCGGCATCGGCATCGATTCAGCCACTAATATCCAGCAGTTCGTCAAAAAAGTACCCGTGAACTATCCGCTGGCGGTGGCGGGTTTTGCTGGCACGGAACTGTCGAGAAATTTTGGCAATGCGGCCGGTGGACTGCCCTATACGGTGATCATTGCACCGGATGGCACCGTCAGCTATCGCAAGATGGGCAGGGTTTCCCCCGAGGAGTTGCGCACCGCGCTGCCTCGCGGCTAGATATAA
The DNA here is from genome assembly GCF_057798855.1 of Cupriavidus sp. 96C5-1. Lineage (NCBI taxonomy): Bacteria > Pseudomonadati > Pseudomonadota > Betaproteobacteria > Burkholderiales > Burkholderiaceae > Cupriavidus > Cupriavidus sp. 96C5-1. Next base: position 17,801 of record NZ_JBYOJU010000022.1, read on the forward strand.
AATTGTTGATCCGAGTCGATTTTCGCCTAACCTTAACCGATCTTCAGGCAACTCAGCTGGATTGCAGCCCAAGCCAACAAAAGTGCGGAGTCAGCCCCGAAACCCCGCTGGTTTCGGCGCGGCTTATGTCTGGGCCGCTAGACAAATCACTCTAAGCTACGGTAATCTCCGCGCAATTTCGTTGAAATGGTCGAGTCGCCGTGACCGATACGCCTCCCGAACGCCGCTCTGCCCGCTACCGCAAGGTGCTGGTCCTGCACGGTCCCAACCTGAATCTGCTGGGCACCCGCGAACCGGAAACCTATGGGCACACGAAACTGGCCGATATCGACCTGGCCCTTGCGCAAAGCGCGAGGCAGGCCGGCATCGCCCTGGCTACGTTCCAGTCCAACCATGAGGGCGCACTGGTTGATCGTATTCATGCAGCGCGCGACGAGGGGGTCGACTTCATCATCATCAATCCGGCTGCCTACACGCATACCAGCGTGGCGTTGCGCGATGCCCTGGCCGGCGTGGCGATACCGTTCGTCGAGGTTCATTTGTCGAACGTGCATCGGCGCGAGGACTTCCGTCATCACTCCTTTTTCTCCGATGTGGCGGTCGGGGTGATCTGCGGCTTGGGCTGGCGAGGCTATTTGCTGGCACTGGACTATGCCCTCGGGCAGGAGCAGGAGCAGGCGCCGCAAACGGCCTGATCCCGCCCATTTGCTCTCATCAACAACCAACAACGCGCCCCGGCGCCTGCCCTCGCTGTCCGCTGTCCCTGGCGGCAAACGAAGGGGGTACGCCGGACGCATGAGTTTTCCCCGGACGCAGCCGCCAGCGCGGCGGCCGCCGGACAACCCGATTCAGGAGGATAGAAGATGGACCTGCGCAAGCTGAAGACGCTGATCGACCTGGTGGCCGAGTCCGGCATCTCCGAGCTGGAAGTCACCGAGGGTGAAGGCAAGGTACGCATCGTCAAGGCACCGCCGCAGGTGGTCGCCGCGCCGATGGCCATGCAGCCGATGCAGGCACTGCCTCCGGCCGCCGCGCCGGTCGCGATGCCCGCCGCCGGTGCCGAGCCGGCCGCGCCGCAACTGCCGGCTGGCCATGTCGTGACCTCGCCGATGGTCGGCACCTTCTATCGCGCACCGTCGCCGGGCGCCGCCGCCTTCGTCAACGTGGGCGACACCGTCAAGGAAGGCCAGACCGTCTGCATCATCGAAGCGATGAAGCTGCTCAACGAGATCGAATCCGACAAGGCCGGCGTGATCAAGGAAATCCTGGTCGAGAACGGCCAGGCGGTCGAATACGGCCAGCCCCTCTTCATCATCGGCTGATACTGATCGGCATGCCGCGCCGCCCGCAGCCTGCGCCGGATTACCCGGCCAGCCGCGCCGGCGACGGCCAACCGGACGTTTCTCGTCCCGGTGCCAGCTCCCCCGCCCGCACTCCGGCAGCCTCGCCGGGGGCGCCACGATCCGCCGCGGTGGGACCGCCCTTCTCCTCGCAGAGAGTGACTATGTTTGAAAAAATTCTGATCGCGAACCGCGGTGAAATCGCCCTTCGCATCCAGCGCGCCTGCCGCGAACTCGGCATCAAGACAGTGGTGGTGTATTCGGAAGCCGACAAGGAAGCCAAATACGTCAAGCTGGCCGACGAAGCCGTCTGTATCGGCCCGGCACCGTCGCCGCTGTCCTACCTCAACATGCCGGCCATCATTTCGGCCGCCGAGGTGACCGACTCGCAAGCGATCCATCCAGGCTACGGCTTCCTGTCGGAAAACGCCGACTTCGCCGAACGCGTGGAAAAATCCGGCTTCGTCTTCATCGGCCCGACCTCCGAGAGCATTCGCCTGATGGGCGACAAGGTCTCGGCCAAGCAGGCCATGATCAAGTCCGGCGTGCCGTGCGTGCCGGGCTCCGAAGGTGCCCTGCCTGAAGACCCGAAGGAAATCCTGGCCATCGCGCGCACCGTGGGCTATCCGGTCATCATCAAGGCAGCAGGCGGCGGCGGTGGCCGCGGCATGCGCGTGGTGCACACCGAGGCCGCCCTGGTCAACGCGGTCAACATGACGCGCGAGGAAGCCGGCCGTGCCTTCGGCAACCCGGAGGTCTACATGGAGAAATTCCTGGAGAACCCCCGGCACGTCGAGATCCAGATCCTGGCCGACCAGCACCGCCAGGCAATCTGGCTGGGCGAGCGCGACTGCTCGATGCAGCGCCGCCACCAGAAGGTGATCGAGGAAGCGCCCGCACCGCACATCCCGCGCCGCCTGATCGAGCGTATCGGCGATCGCTGCGCCGAAGCGTGCAAGAAGATCGGCTACCGTGGCGCCGGCACCTTCGAGTTCCTGTACGAGAACAACGAGTTCTACTTCATCGAGATGAACACGCGCGTGCAGGTCGAGCATCCGGTCACCGAGATGATCACCGGCATCGACATCGTCCAGGAACAGATCCGCATCGCCTTCGGCGAGAAGCTGCGCTGGCGCCAGAAGGACGTGCAGCTGCGCGGCCACGCCATCGAATGCCGTATCAACGCCGAGGACCCGTTCAAGTTCACGCCGTCGCCCGGCCGCATCACCGCGTGGCACATGCCCGGCGGTCCCGGCGTGCGGGTCGACTCGCACGCGTATGATGGCTACTTCGTGCCGCCCAACTATGATTCGATGATCGGCAAGATCATCACCTACGGCGCGACCCGCGAGCAGGCCATCGCCCGCATGCGGATCGCGCTGTCGGAAATGGTGGTGGACGGCATCCAGACCAACGTACCGCTGCACCGCGAGCTGATGCTCGATGCCAACTTCGTCGAAGGCGGCACCAGCATTCACTATCTCGAGCACCGCCTGGCCCAGAAGACCGTGGCCAAGGGCGGCAAGCTCTGAAGCCGGCGCGGCCAGCAATCACGGACCGACAAGGATCACCTGTGGCATTTCAGGAATGTGTGATCGAAATCGCACAAGACCAGGCAGAAGCCTGGTCCGACGCACTGTTTGACCTCGGCGCGTTGTCGGTCTCGGTGGAAGACGCCGATGCCGATACGCCCGACGAGCAGCCGCTGTTCGGCGAGCCCGGCCTGGAGCCGACCCGCCTCGCATGGAACCGCTCGCGCGTGGTGGCGCTGTTCGACGACAGCGCCGATCCCGTGCTGGTGGTGGCCGCGGCCGCCAATGCGCTGGGTGTCGACCCGGTGCCGGCGTACCAGTTGCGCCCGGTCGAGGACCAGGACTGGGTGCGCCTGACGCAATCCCAGTTCGCGCCGATCCGCATCGGCGAGCGCATCTGGGTGGTGCCATCGTGGCACGAGGCGCCGGAGCCCGACGCGGTGGTGCTGGAGCTGGACCCGGGCCTTGCCTTCGGTACCGGCAGCCATCCGACCACGCGGCTGTGCATGCAGTGGCTGGAACAGAACATCAAGGCGGGCGAATCGGTGCTCGACTACGGCTGCGGCTCGGGCATCCTCGCCATCGTCGCGCGCAAGCTCGGCGCCGGCGACACGCTCGGCATCGATATCGACCCCAACGCGGTGGAAGCCTCGCGCTATAACGCCGAGCGCAATCACGTGGAGGCCACGTTCGCGCTGCCGGAAACCGTGTCCGAATCCAGCTACGACCTCGTTGTCGCCAATATCCTCTCCAACCCGCTGAAGCTGATGGCGGCCATGCTGAGCGCGCGGGTCCGCCCGGGCGGGCGGCTGGTGCTGTCGGGCGTGCTGGAGCGGCAGGCCGATGAAGTGGCCGCCGCCTATGCGCCCTGGCTGCCCCTGTCGGTCTGGCGCAGCGAGGAAGGCTGGGTGTGCCTGCACGGCACCCGCGGTGAAGGCCCCGGCACCCAGCACTGAGCCCAGCCGATGGCCGCAGCCAAGCTCGTCACGCGTTGCCCGGCCTGCCGCACGGCGTTCCGGCTGGTAGCGGATCAGTTGCGGCTGCGCCAGGGCCTGGTCCGCTGCGGCCAGTGCGACACCGTCTTCGACGCACGCGAACACCTGATCGAATTGCCGGCGCCGGCCGGCGGCCCCGAGCCCGCCGCGCAGGCGGCAGCGAGCACGGCTGCCCCTGCCGCGCCGGACGAGAGACCGCAACGGGAAGGCGTCGGCGAGACCATCCAGGCCGATACGCCGGCAGTCCCTCGCGCCCCATCCCGCGCCGAGACACCCCTGCCTGAAGCGCACGGCAAGCATGCCGCCGACGCCCCTCCTGCCGCGCAGGAAACCACGCAGGACGAGGCGCAAGAGCCCGACGACGCCCGCCCGGCCATCCCCGCTTTCGACCCTGGCTACGACCCCGGCTACGATGTACCCGCGCTCGATGCGCCCACCGTGATGCTGTACCAGACGCAGGCGGAGGCGGATCAGGCTGCACAGGCCGCCGGGCATCCGGCGGAGCCGGAGGACTACGCCGCCCATGGTGGCGAGGATGAGCCATCCGCGGTGTTCGTGCCCGGCATCGTGGACGCGGAGGACGAGGGCACTGATGGCACCGTCGAAGCTGCGGCGGCTGGCGCAGCGGATACCCCTGCCGGCAGCCATGCCGCGCCCGCCGCTCCGGAGACAGTCTCCTGGCCGCGCCTGGACCTCAACACCCTTGCCGGCGATCCGCTGGCGGGCAGCGACACCACGCACACGGCCGGCATGGCGGACGCGGCGGAGCTGGCCGAGCCGGGCAATGCCGCGAACGCATCCGAGACTGCCACTACAGGCCGTGCCCCGGCTGGCGCCGAAGCGGCGGCCGTTCCCAGCGCGAGCGGCTACCTGCGCGCCGAGGCGCAGGACGATTTCCCCGACATTCCCGCCGCCATCGCGCACGAGCAGGCCTCACACCCGTGGACACGCACCGGCACCCCCGCGGCGGCGCCGGTGTTTGCCCCCGACTTCCTGCGCCACGCGCGCGAGCGCGATCCCGGGCCCGCCAGGCGCCGGCGCGTGCTGCTGCGGCTGGCGATCGGATTGCTGGCGATTGCGGCGCTGGCGCAAGGCACCTACCTGGCACGCAGCCAGCTGGCCGGCCGCCTCCCCGTGCTGCGCCCCGCCTTCGAGGCGATCTGCGCGCCGCTCCGATGCGATGTCGCGCCGTGGCGCGACATCGACGCCCTGCGTATCGAAAGCTCCCAACTGCAGAAGCAGGATGAGGATTCCGATGCCTACCTGCTTGCCGTCACCCTGCGCAACCAGGGCCGGGCGACGGTGGCGCTGCCGGCCATCGAGCTGGTCATGACCGACCTGCAGGACCAGTTGCTGTTGCGCCGCGTGCTGCAACCTGCCGATTATCTGGAGGCGGATCAGCAGGCCTTTGCCATCCACGGCCTGCGGGCGGGCACGGAGCTCCCGCTTCGGGTACGATTCCGTTCGCAGCAGGCGGCGGCAAACTACCGCGTGCTGATCTTCTACCCCTGAATTTCACACGGGTTCGCCGCTCATCCCGGGCGCCCCCGATTCGCGAACCCGCATCTCACAGGAGCACATATGAGCAACGTCACCCTCGGCGGCAACGCCATCGAAGTCGGCGGCAAGTTTCCGCAAGCCGGCGACAAGGCCCCCGCATTCTCGCTGGTCGGCAAGGATCTGAAGGACGTCACGCTGGCCGATTTCGCCGGCAAGCGCAAGGTGCTCAATATCGTCCCGAGCCTGGACACCCCGGTTTGCCAGGCTTCGGCACGCAAGTTCAATGAAGCCGCCAGCGGCCTCGCCAACACCGTGGTGCTGACCATCTCGGCCGACCTGCCGTTCGCCATGGGCCGCTTCTGCACCGCCGAAGGCCTGGCCAATGTGGTGCCGCTGTCGCTGATGCGCGGCGCCGACTTCAAGGGCAACTACGGCGTGGACGTCAAGACCGGGCCGCTCGCCGGCGTGACCGCGCGCGCCGTGGTGGTGCTCGACGAGAACGACACCGTGAAATACAGCGAACTGGTTTCGGAGATCAAGAACGAGCCCGACTACGATGCCGCTCTGGCCGCATTGAAGTAAGCGCGCCACCAGCCAGGTGCGGCCACCCGGTCCCACGGGTGGCCGTTTTCATTCAGAGGGCGCCGGCCCTGAGCGCCGCGCCCGGGCCAATCGGCCCAGTCGCACAGCATTGCAAGATTCTTGGAGAGAGCATGTCCAGCCTGATCTGTGGCTCCGTCGCCTACGACACCATCATGACGTTCGAAGGGCGCTTCCGCGAACATATCCTGCCCGACCAGATCCACATGCTGAACGTGTCCTTCCTGGTCCCGGCCATGCGCCGCGAGTATGGCGGCTGCGCCGGCAACATCGCCTACACCCTCAAGCTGCTGGGCGGCGAGCCGGTGGTCATGGCGACCGTGGGCGCCGATGCCGAGCCCTACCTGCAATACCTGCGCGCGCTCGGCATCAGCACCGAGCATATCCGCACCCTGCCCGACACCTATACCGCGCAGGCCATGATCACCACCGACCTGGACAATAACCAGATCACCGCCTTCCACCCCGGCGCGATGAACCAGTCGCAGCTGTCGCATGTGCAGGACGCACTTGGCGGCGACAAGGCACCCGGCCTGGGCATCGTCGCCCCCGACAGCCGCGAAGGCATGCTGCACCACGCCCGCCAGTTCGCCGACGCCGGCGTGCCTTTCATCTTCGATCTTGGTCAGGCGATGCCGTTGTTCAACGGCGACGATCTGCGCCAGTTCGTTGAACTCGCCAGCTACGTGACGGTCAATGACTACGAAGCGCAGATCCTGTTGTCGCGTACCGGCTGGACCAGCGAGGAAGTTGCCGCGCAGGTGCGCGCCTTCATCGTGACCCATGGCGAACGTGGCGCCAGCGTCTTTGCCGGCGGCCAGCAGTACAATATCGCCGCCGTGAAGCCGGATCGGATCGTCGACCCCACCGGCTGCGGCGATGCGTTCCGTGGCGGCCTGCTGTACGGTATCGAGCAAGGCTTCGACTGGGAAACCACCGGCCGGCTTGCCAGCCTGATGGGCTCCATCAAGATCGCGCACCAGGGTCCGCAGAACCACAAGCCGTCGCGCGACGAAATCGGTCAACGCTTCCAGTCGGCTTTTGGCTACCGCTACGAATAATACGTTCTGAATACCTTTTGACGGGATTGATCCTATGCATACCCTGATCCGCACCAGCGCCCTCGCGCTTGCCGCGGCCGCCACCCTGGTGGCCGGCTGCGCCGCCCAGTCGAATTCCGCCAGCATCTATACGCCCGGCCAGGCGCAACGCGAGCAGACCTTGCGCTTCGGCGTGGTCGAGACCGTGCGCGAGGTGCTGATCCAGGGCGAGCAGACCGGTGCCGGCACCATCGCCGGTGGCGCCATCGGCGGCATCGCCGCCGGCAGCACCATCGGCAACGGCGGCGGTTCGGTGGCGGCGGGGGTACTCGGCGCGGTGCTGGGCGGCATCGCCGGCAGCATGGCCGAGAACAAGATCAGCCAGCGGCGCGGCCTGGAAATCACTGTCAGGCTCGACAACGGCGACATGCGCGCCATCGTGCAGGATGCCGACGAGGCCTTCCGCCCGGGCGAACGCGTGCGCCTGCTGTCGTCCGGCGGCACGACCCGGGTCACGCACTAGGCCAAGCGGGCCAACGCGGTTCGCGCCGCGGCAGCATCCCGCCAGAGCGCCGCCTCCTTCACGGGGGCGGCGTTTTTTTCTGGCAATCCCGGCAGCGCGCGGAGCTGTGCCTGAGCCCACCCTGACGGCTCCTGCAGCACCCTGGAACCGTCTCAGCCGCATCCACGCCGCAGAGGCAAGCCTCGCCCTGCGTGCCTGCCCGAGAGGCCATCTGAGGGCCATCTGAGGGGCCGCCGCCCCCCTCCGAAGGCGCGCCAGCCTGCTCAGCCTCCGGTTGCCAATAACGCCGCCGCCACCGCATCGGGATCGCGTCCCGCTGCTGCCAGCACCAGGGTCTTGCGCCGGGAAGTCTGGCCGCTCTTCAGGCTGACCGAACGGCGCGGCAGGCCCAGCGCGGCAGCGAGCCACTGGCACAGGGCCTCGTTGGCCTTGCCGTCCACGGGCGGCGCCGCCAGCCGGACCTTCAGCACGCCGTCATACTCGCCCGCCGCCGCAGTGACCTTGGCGCCCGGCTGCACGTGCACCATCACCACGATCTCATCCTGCTGCGTGCCCTTGCCCCTGCGGCACCATGCTGCCATCTGTCTCTCCCAGGCTTGCCGAATGTCCATGCGTCCATGAAAAAACCCGCCGGGCTTTCACCGTCGGCGGGTTGGCAAGACTGGCGTCTTGCGGACCGGATACGCCGTATCCGGTCAGTGCGACACGCGATGCGTGCCTTGGCGATTCCCAGCGAAAGCCGTCAACGGCACCTTACGGACGGGTGCCCGTCGGGAAGGGCCATGCCGCAGCCGGGTTCAGCGCGGTCTTGGCAGCTGCAGCGGGTGCAACGGCAGGAGCAGCGGCAGGCTTGGCAGCAGGCGCAGCCTTCTTGGCGGCAGCCTTCTTGGCCGGAGCCTTCTTGGCAGCAGCGGCCTTCTTCGCCGGTGCGGCCTTCTTGGCAGCGGCGGCCTTCTTCGCCGGTGCAGCCTTCTTGGCCGGTGCGGCCTTCTTGGCGGCAACCTTCTTGGCCGGTGCTGCGGCCTTCTTCGCTACAACCTTCTTGGCTGCGGCTTTCTTGGCCGGTGCTGCGGCCTTCTTCGCTACGACCTTCTTGGCCGCGGCCTTCTTCGCCGGAGCCGCTGCCTTCTTGGCCGGTGCTGCAGCCTTCTTCGCTACAACCTTCTTGGCGGCGACCTTCTTCACTGCAGCCTTCTTGGCCGGCGCAGCTTTCTTGGCCGGTGCTGCCTTCTTGGCGGCGACCTTCTTCACTGCGGCCTTCTTGGCCGGAGCGGCGGCCTTCTTGGCGGCCGGCTTGGCAGCGGCCTTCTTAGCCGCCGGTTTCTTCTTTGCAGTCGTTGCCATGGATAACTCCTTCACTAGAGAGTGAATATCGAATGACCTAAGTTGGCGACCCGACCGACCCGAGGCGCGATACAACCGTGCGACCCCAGTCGAGCGAGCGATTCATCGGCGCACGGCACCGTTGTGGCCGCACGCTAATGAATTCGGTGGCAGGGGCACCGCGGCGCGCGGTGCGAATGTGGCCAAGCGGAGCCCGCAGCCGGGCTTCTGACGCTTGCCGCGCCCTGGAATATTCGATCTGCCCGCGCCATCCGCCGGATCGGCGCGCGGCATGAAAAGAAGAGATATCGGCCGGCATTTCAGCGATGCGGGCAAAGCCACGCGCACCACGTACGGCATTCGTTTGGGGGTAGTTCGCCCATCCCGTTACTGGGCCAAAGGAGACTGCACGCGTTTTAGAAAACCAGTACGGCTTGGTCTGCGTCAAAGTTCTAGTGCTCCTGAGCTACCTGATTCATTGCATTGAAGCTGGGGTGCTCATCGTTCGGCATCACGTCCAACCTCATCGTTCCATCTTGCTGTCTTGCTTGCCACGCAGCCATGCAATGAAGTGAGACTCTTGTCAAGGCGAATCATAATTCGTTTGTTGGGCGATGTTAAGAAAAAAGTGCAAAAAAACTTGCGCGCAAGCATGACAGCGTCTTCATCGCCGTGATCGCACTCCACTCCCCTCGTCCTTGCATGCGCGCGATGCGCTCTCATCGTGTCCCTCGCTCGCTCGGATCGCTGCGCGCGGGCACGCCAGCAGTAAAAAAATACGCAGCGCGCGAGCACGAAGCGACGGGTCGGCATGCGCGATTCTCTTCGCGCAAGCCGCGCTGCCCGCATGTGTCCGGCACGCTTCGCCAGCGTCCTCCACATCGCTTCCGGAAAACCGGAAACCCGCATGCGCAAAGGCTTTGCGGGCAGGCAGAAATTTCCGTCTAGCGAGCGCGAGCACGCGTTGCGCCTTCGTCCTCGCACGCTGCGCCCGGCTGCAAGCGGCGGCCGCCGATGCAGCGGCAGCGATGCCGTGAAGGTCTGCGTCGACGTCGCTACGCAAAGCGCGGCGAGACGAGCAGCGAAGCACGAGACATGCGCTCACGCACTACGCGAACAGTGATGCGCCGGCGCAACGCTTTGCGCATCGTCACCGCGGCATGCGTGCTCTGGCGACGCGCTTGCACTGCCTCGCGGTGCTTTGCGCAGCGACGACGACGCGAGGCGTCCGATGGCAAGCCTTCACTGCGGCCCGACGTTGGTGGCGCGCCGTCGGCCCGAGTGCCACGCGACCGAATGCACGCAGCGGGCGATGCGCTTCGGCAAGTGCTATCCGCCGGTCCGGCTCGCGCATCGCGAAGGCAACGACGCTCCGCCGCGCGACGACCGGCCGACCGACCAAGCGCTCGCTCGCAGCACGATGGCGACGCCGGGCGCCAGTCCGATACGGGCTCGACACTGGTCTCCCCATACGCCACGAAGCGCGGCAGTCGCGGTGCCCCCTTCGCCCGACCTCAGACCGGCAACGCCGCACGCACCGGCACGCTGGCGGCGCCACTTGAAACGAACGCCTAGAGGATTGCTTCGGGCCACCGCCGGTGGACAAATTGCTGCATGACAAAATACGCCTTTGGCCAGCAGCCACGCCGGTTTCCGGTGCGCAACGGACGCAGCTTTGGTGCGTACGCAAACATCACCTGCCGATTGCGGCGCGAGCCCATCGCCAGTAGATTGGCGTACCCGCGCTACCGGCCGGCCGAACCTGCAGAGCGATCGGCCATCACGCGGCGCCGCCATGGCACTGCGCTCAAGCGCGCACCAACTTGAAGAGGAGATTCCGATGCACTTTACTGCCCCCCGCTCCGTCGCACGCACCGCCAGCATGGCGGTACGCATCACGGTGCTCGCCGGCGCGCTGCTGGGTAGCACCGCGGCGCTGGCCCAGGCCACGCCGAGCGGCGCATGGAAGACCATCGACGACACCACCGGCAAGCCCCGCGGCCTGGTGGAGATCAGCGAGCGCAATGGCGTCTACAGCGGCAAGCTCGTCAAGAGCTTCGTCGAAAGCGACGGCAAGCCCAAGGTGTGCGAGAAGTGCACCGACTCGCGCCGCGACCAGCCGATCATGGGCATGACCATCATCACCGGGCTGCGCAAGACCGGCGACAACGAATGGAGCGGCGGCGAGATCCTCGACCCGGAAAGCGGCAAGGTCTACAAGACCAAGATGTCGCTGGCGGAGGACGGCAACAGGCTCAACGTGCGCGGCTACATCGGCATCAGCCTGCTGGGACGCACCCAGACCTGGGAGCGCGAACGCTAGGCTGCCAGCGCGAACGGTGCCGGTGCCGGCACCGGCACCATCATTTGGGCACGTCAGCCCATGACCACCTGGCTGCCCCTGCGCCTCTTCCCCCACTGCCTGTCCTGGCGCAGCGCACCCTTGCCGCTACCGGCAGCCCCTCGCCGCAGCATCATCCCCGCCACCGCCGCCTTCCTGTCCGGCCAGGCACCTGACCCGCCGGCTGCCATGCGCTGCTCGCATGACGCCATGCGCAGAATTCGTTTTCGGCCCGGCGGCGCTCCTTCTAACATCGGCCTTACCTGCCGTGCGCCGCGCTCTCCCCCGGCCGCGCCGGGCGGCGCTGCCACGCCGACCCGGCATCAATGTGGCCAGCGCACCGGACCCGCCAACCAGGAGGAAGCCATGCCAGCAAGCGCCCGCCCAGAAGCGCCACCGATCGTCAGCGGCTCGCAACGCCGCCGCGCCATCGTCGCCACCGTGATCGGCAACGGTCTCGAGTGGTTCGATTTCACCGTCTACAGCTTCTTCGCGGTCATCATCGCGAAGCGCTTCTTTCCCACCGGCGACGACCTGTCCTCGCTCCTGCTGGCGGTTGCCACCTTCGGCGTGGGATTCTTCATGCGGCCGGTCGGCGGCATCATCCTCGGGGTATACGCCGACCGCGTGGGTCGCAGGGCGGCACTGTCGCTGACCATCCTGCTGATGGCGCTGGGCACCACCATGATCGGCCTTGCGCCCACCTACGAACAGATCGGCCTATTCGCACCGCTGCTGATCGTGGTGGCGCGCCTGCTGCAGGGATTCTCCGCCGGCGGCGAGATGGGCGGGGCCACCGCCTTCCTGACCGAATACGCGCCCGTCGAGCGGCGCGCCTACTACTCGAGCTGGATCCAGGCCAGCATCGGCGTGGCAGTGCTGCTGGGCGCCGCGGTCGGTACCTTCGTGACCTCGGCACTGAGTGCGGAGGCCCTCGATAGCTGGGGATGGCGCCTGCCCTTCCTGCTGGGCATCGTGATCGGGCCGGTGGGCTACTACATCCGCCATCACCTCGACGAGACACCGGCTTTCCGCGAAGCGGCCGAGAAGTCCGACTCGCCGCTGGCCGAAGTGCTGCGCGACTATCCGCGCCAGACCGCGGCCAGCTTCTCGATGGTGATCCTGTGGACGGTCTGCACCTATGTGCTGCTGTTCTATATGCCGACCTACTCGGTCAAAGTGCTCCATGTGCCGCAGTCGACCGGCTTTATCGCCGGCATGGTGGGCGGCCTGGCCATCATGGTGTGTTCACCGCTGGTCGGGCAGCTGGCCGACCGCATCGGCCGCCGCGTGCTGCTCTCGGGCTCGGCACTGCTGATCCTGCTGCTGGCCTACCCCATGTTCGTCTATATCAACCGGATGCCGGGCCTGGCCTCGCTGGTGAGCTTCCAGCTGGTGTTCGGCGTGCTGATCGCCACCTACACCGGCCCCATCCTGGCAGCGTTCTCCGAACTGTTCCCCGCCAAGGTGCTGTCGACCGGCTTGTCGGTCGCCTACAACCTGGCGGTCACCATCTTCGGCGGCTTCGCCTCCTTCATCATCACCTGGCTGATCGCCAGCACGGGCAGCACCATGGCGCCCGCAATCTATGTGATGTTCGCCGCCGCCATCAGCCTGGCCGGCACGCGCCTGGTGCGCGAGCCGGCCTACCTGCAATCCACGCGAGCCATCCGAGCCACCCAACCCGTCTAGTCCCGGCCTTTGCCGTCTCCCGCATGAAACAGATCCTCCTCAAGGGCGGCAACGTCCTAGATCCCGCCCACGGCAGTGTCCTGCAACGCCACGATGTCCTGATCGAGGGCGACCGCATCGTCGAGGTGTCCGCCACACCGGTCCACGCACCCGCCGCGCAACGGTTCGACATGACCGGCAAGACCGTGATGCCCGGACTGATCGACTGCCATGTGCACGTGCTGGCGTCGCTTGCCAATCTCGGCCTGAATGCGGTGCAGCCCAATGTCCTGGTGGCGTTCCGCGCCATGCCGATCCTGAAGGCCATGCTCGAGCGCGGCTTCACCACCGTGCGCGATGCGGGCGGCGCCGACTGGGGCCTGTCGCAGGCGATCGAATCCGGCCTGGTGCCGGGGCCGCGCATTTTCCCGTCCGGCAAGGCGCTGTCGCAGACCGGCGGGCACGGCGACTTCCGTCCGCGCGCCGACGTATTGGAGCCATGCTCGTGCGCCTTCCGCGCCGGCGCCATCGCCCGTGTGGCCGATGGCGTCGAGGCGGTGCGCCTGGCAGTGCGCGAAGAGATCCAGAAGGGAGCCAGCCAGATCAAGATCATGGCGTCCGGCGGCGTGGCCTCGCCCACCGACCCGATCGGCAATACGCAGTACAGCGAGGACGAGATCCGCGCCATCGTCGCCGAGGCCGAGGCGGCCCAGACTTATGTCATGGCGCACGCCTACACGGGCCGCGCCATCGCGCGCGCGGTGCGTTGCGGCGTGCGCACCATCGAGCACGGCAACCTGGTCGACCGCGCAGCCGCCCGCGTGATGCGCGAGCATGGCGCCTTCGTGGTGCCCACCCTTGTCACCTACGAGTCGCTCGCCCGCGACGGCGCGCGCCTGGGCCTGCCGGCCGAGTCGGTAGCCAAGATCGGGACGGTGCGCCAGGCCGGGCGCGACTCGCTTGCCATCTATGCCGAGGCCGGCGTGCCGATGGGCTTCGGTTCCGACCTGCTGGGCGAGATGCACCAGGATCAGTCGGACGAGTTCCGCATTCGCGCCGAACTGCTGGGCAACCTGGAAGCGATCCGCAGCGCGACTTCGATCGCTGCTGCCATCCTGCAGCGCGAGGGCGAACTCGGGACAGTTCGCGCCGGCGCGCTGGCCGACCTGATCGCCGTGGATGGCAATCCGCTGGCGGACATCGGCCTGCTCGGCGGCCAGGGCAGGCACCTGGCGATGGTGATGCAGGCAGGACGCCTGCATCGTCAGCCGGCCTGAGTCATCAGGTAGCCGGACGAAGCCGGCAGGATAGGCCAACGCCCGCGGACTATCATGGTGGCTAAACCGTCCCCCCGCCGCCATGCGCATCTCGCCCCTTCCTCCCCTGCCCTGCCTGGTCGCATTCGAGTCCGCCATGCGGCATGGCAGCTTCACCCGCGCCGCCAGCGAGCTCCACCTGACGCAGAGCGCCATCAGCCGGCAGGTTGCGCAGCTCGAGCACTTCCTCGGCAAGAAGCTCTTCATCCGCGAGCCGCGCGCACTGCGCCTGACCGTGAGCGGCCAGGCCTATGCCGAGGAAGTGCAGCGCCTGCTCGCGGCATGCGCCGAGGCGACCGAGGACGTGATGAAGCGCAAGGGTCATGGCGAGCTGACGGTGGCGTGCTCTTCCGGCGTGGCGGTGCTCTGGCTCACGCCCAGGCTGCCGGCATTCCGCGCCGCGCATCCCGACGTTCACCTGCGCCTGCTCGTCAACGATAGCCTGGCTTCGTTGGCGCCGGCCGAGTTCGACGTGGGCATGTACTACCTGCGCGAGGGCCCGCCCCCGGGACTGGCCTCGCGCCGCCTGTACGACGAAGAGGTCTTCCCGGTCTGCGCGCCGCACTACCTGGACGGGCGGCAGCTCGCGCCGGCCGAGCTCGCTGGCGAGACCTTGCTGACGCTGGAGGACGGGCAGCGCCAGTGGATGTCGTGGCAGACCTGGCTGGCCCGGAACGGCGTGGCCGACGCGCGCGCGCCCCGCAAGCTGGTGGCCAACCAGTACCCCATCCTGCTGCAACTCGCGATGGAAGGCCAGGGCATCGCCCTGGGGTGGCGCCACATGATCGACCGCTGCCTGCGCGAGCGGCTCCTGGTGCGCGCCAGCGAAGCGAGCGCGACGCTGGGCGGCGGCTACTACGCAGTGTGGCCCCAGGCCCGCGCGGAGGGCGCGGCGGCGCGGCTGTTCCGCAACTGGCTCGCACAGCAGAGCACGGCAGAGCAGTGAGCGCCGGCGAAGGCCGCACCGTCGCGGGTTCAGCGAATTGACAGCTTGGCTGGTTATCATCGGTCGCTCGCCGTAGCGGCGGTCCGATCTGATCTGCCGCCCGGCGCCCAAAACAGCCAATGGAGACAACCATGCGTATTCCCGCCACCAGCCGCGCGCTGGCCCTCGCCGTTCCCGCCCTGTTCGCCGCCTTCGCCATGCCCGCGTACGCCGCGGATGCCTGGCCGGCACACATGATCAAGTTCGTCGTGCCGTTCACCGCCGGCGGCGCCAACGACCTGGTGGCGCGCGCCGCCGCCGATGCGGTCGGCAAGCGGCTCGGCCAGACCGTGGTGATCGAGAACCGTCCCGGGGCGGGCGGCGTGATCGGCGCGGACTACGTGGCCAAGAGCAAGCCGGATGGCTACACCTTCCTGATCGGGGCGGTGGGCACGGTCACCAACGGCCTGATCCGCAGCAAGATGCCCTATGCGCCCGACGACCTGGTGCCGGTTTCGCTGATCGCGGTGAGCCCGTCGGTGATCGTGGTATCGCCTTCTTTGCCCGTGAACAACCTGAAGGAACTGGTCGAGTACTCCAGAAAGCAAGGCACGGCTGGCGCCAACTTCGCAACCGCCGGCAGCGGCAGCACGCCGCACTTCGTCGAAGAGATGCTCAAGGAAAAAGGCGCGGTGATGACCGTGGTGCCATACAAGAGCGGCTCGGAAAGCATCACCGCGGTGATCGGCAACCAGGTCACGGCCACCTCGGAGGCAAGCGTGGTGGTGCTGCCCAATATCAAGGCCGGCAAGCTCAAGGCGCTGGGCGCCACCTGGGACAAGCGCATGAGCGCGGCGCCCAACATCCCGACCACCGCCGAGCAGGGCATGCCCGAAGTGCGCATCGGCCACTGGGCCGGCGTCTTCGCGCCCAAGGGCACGGACCCGGCCATCCTCAAGAAGATGAACGCCGAGATGAGCGCCGCGATGCAGACGCAGGAAACACGCGAGCGCCTGATCCCCAACGGCATCGAGCCTGCGGGCGGGTCGCAGGAGAGTTTTATCGCCTTCATCAAGTCGGAGCGCGAGCGCCTCGGCCGCCTCGCCAAGAACGCCAATATGACGGCGGATTAAGAATATTTCCGGCCGCTCCGCGATGCGGAGCGGCCAATGTATCCTCCAGGCCCGCCATGTACGGGCCTGTTTCATTTCATAAACATGCCTCTTGATGCGCTTTATGCAAACAAAGTGCACCATGAAGTTCATATACCTGCCTCAATGTTTTTAATCAAAAACATTCAAGCCGATTTGCAATTGTCTGTGAAAAAAAGACAACGTGAATTGCAATGCTAATCATTCGCATTTATATTCCGGCTCGCCCAACATAATCGCTTACCGCCGTTGGCCGAACCACGCATGGCACGCCTGTCTCGACACTGCCGGCCGGTTCGTTGCCGCGGCCGCACCGGAACCGAGAAACGACATGAACCGCCGCACGCCGATCGCGACTGCCCTTTTCGCGCTGTTCGCCACTCCCGTTGTCGCCGTGGCCCAGACGGCCCCTGCCGCCGCTCCAGCCAGCCGGGGTGCGACGACGCTGCAGGAAGTGGTGGTGCAAGGCGGCAGCGCCCGCGACGACTACAACGCAGTGAAGAACTCGGTCAGCAAGCTGCCCGAGGATTTGCACGACATTGCGCAATCGGTGACGGTGGTCAACAAGGCGCTCATCGACGCGCAGGGCGGTACCTCGCTGGCGGATGCGCTGCGCAATGTGCCGGGCATCACCATCGGTGCGGCCGAGGGCGGCCAGATCGGCAACAACATCAACCTCAACGGGTTCTCCGCGCGTACCGATATCTACCTTGACGGCTTCCGCGACCGCGGCCAGTACTATCGCGACACCTTCGCGCTGGATTCGGTGGAAGTGCTGATGGGGCCCTCGTCGATGCTGTTCGGACGCGGATCCACGGGCGGCGTGATCAACCAGGTCAGCAAGAAGCCCTCGCTCAAGGCCGCCACCGAGGTATCGGGCTCGGTCACCACCAATGGCATGGTGCGCGCCACCGCCGACTACAACACGCCCACCGGCGAAACGTCAGCCTTCCGCATCGCCGCGATGGCGCAGGACGGCGCGCCCACCACGCGCGACCAGATGACGGTGCAGGATTTCGGCCTCGCGCCATCCTGGCGCCTGGGCATCGGCACCCCGACGGAGATCACGCTGTCGGCGCTGGTGCAGCATAACGAAGACATGGCGGACTACGGCTTCCCGGCGATCAACGGGCATCCGGTCAACGTCAACCGCAAGACGTCCTACGGCTACAACGACGACCGCACCATCCAGGACGTGGCCGCGCTCAACGCCACCGTCGATCACAAGTTCTCCCCCAACCTGCGGCTGCGCAACCAGACCCAGTTCAACTACGTCAACACCAACGCGCGCGAAACCGCGCCGAACGCCGTGGGCACGGTCAGCATCAAGGGCTTCACCCCGCTGACCACCACCACGCTGCCGCTGGACGCGCTGTCGGTACGCCTGCAAAGCCATGATCGTCATATCCGCGACTACTCGATCTTCAACCAGACCGAGCTGACCGCCAAGTTCGACACCGGCCCGGTCAAGCACACCGTGCTGGTTGGCGCCGAGATCGGCCACGACGGCTATGACAACCAGAACTACTACCGCAACGGCAGCTGCAACGGCGTGGCACTGAATGCCGCAGCGACCGCCACCGCGGCGGCCGGCACCAGCGGCTACGTGGCCTGCGAGCCGCTCGTGGCGCCGACCTACAGCAACTCGCCGACGAATGCGCCGAGCGTGGCTGGCAACCGGCAGGGCGCCTCGGCCAATACCTTGGCGGCCTACATCAACGACTCGGTGGAGCTCAGCAAGCAATGGAAGCTGGTGGGCGGCGTGCGCTACGACCGGTACATCGCCAGCATCACCAATTCGGTCAATTCGACCAACACCCTGGGCAACACCAGCCTGGCCAGTGCCGACCAGACCGTCAACTTCACCAGCGTGCGCCTGGGTGGCATCTGGCAGCCGACGGAGGCACAGTCCTACTACGTGTCGTATGGCACGTCGTTCAATCCGTCGCTGGAGCAGATGGTTGCCACCGTGGGCCAGCAGAACCTGGCCCCGGAGAAGAACAAGTCCTACGAAGTGGGCGGCAAGTGGGACCTGATGGGCGGCGACCTGTCGCTGACCTCGGCAGCGTTCCAGATCACCAAGGACAACGCGCGCAGCCAGATCGACGCGACCACCTACGCGCTCACCGGCCAGATCCGCGTGCGCGGTTTCCGCGCCGGCGCCACCGGGCACATCACCAACAAGTGGCAGGTGTTCGCGGGCTATACCTTCCTGGACGCCGAGATCGTCAACGGTATTGCCGCCGGCACCCAGGGCATGACGCCGGTCAACACGCCAAAGCACACCGCCACGGCATGGACCAGCTACCGCGTACTGCCGGACTGGGAAGTCGGTGGCGGCGCCTTCTATATGTCGCAGCGCTATGCCAACAACACGGATACCGTGCAGGTAGGCGGCTACGTGCGCTGGGACGGCATGATCGCCTACCACCAGCCCAGGTACGATGTGCGCCTGAACCTGTTCAACCTGCTCGACAAGAAGTATTTCGATGCGCTGATCCCGTCGGACGGCGGCCGCTCCGTGCCCGGCACCGGCCGCACTGCGATGCTGTCCTTCGTCTACCGCATGTAAGCTGAGATAAAGTGGCATGACGCCATGTCACGCCACACGGCGGCGCCGGACACCTGCCGTGCGCCGCCGCCAAACCCTGCCGAGATTGCCATGCTTGTCTGCATTCCCAAGGTCCTCAACGCGGAGCAGCTCGCCACCGTGCGCCAGCGCCTCGACCAGGCCGGCGACGCCTGGGTGAACGGCCGCGTCTCGGCCGGCTACTCCGGCGCTCCGGTCAAGTTCAACCAGCAGATCGACGAGCGCGCCGAAGTGGCGCTGCAGTGCCAGCACCTGATCCTCGGCGTGCTGGAGCGCAATCCGCTGTTCATCAGCGCCGCGCTGCCCAATATCGTCTATCCGCCGATGTTCAACCGCTACAGCGAAGGCATGACCTTCGGCGCCCATGTGGACGGCAGCGTACGCATCCATCCGCACAATGGCCGCAAGCTGCGCACCGACGTCTCCGCCACGCTCTTCCTCAGCGACCCCGCCAGCTACGACGGCGGCGAGCTGCAGGTGGAAGACACCTATGGCACCCACAGCGTCAAGCTGGAAGCCGGCGACATGGTGGTCTATCCCGCCACCAGCCTGCACCAGGTCACGCCGATCACGCGCGGCACGCGGGTGGCGAGCTTCTTCTGGATCCAGAGCCTGGTGCGCGACGATGCGCAGCGCGCGCTGTTGTTCGAACTGGACAGCGCCATCCAGAAACTCAACCAGACCGGCGCCGACGAAGGCGCCCGGCGCTCGCTGGTGGGTTGCTATCACAACCTCCTGAGGCAGTGGACCGACACCTGAAACGGGTCGATCCGCCAGCCGCAACCCGGCATGGCGCCGGCGCCATGCCGCTCTTGCATCCGGTGGCGCAACGGCCATCGCGCTGCGCCGCGCGCCTGGCAGGTTGAGGTTGGCGACGTTCACGCGCATTTCAGGCGAATTGCTCCGCCAGCGCCGCCCTGACCTTGCCAACCAGCGGCGCCTCCCCGGCCCGGGCGGGCAGCAGGAAAAACTCCGCCGGCGGCAGGACCGGCAGCTTCAGCCTGGCCGTCGCCTGGGCGTCGAGCCGTGCCACGCCGTGCCCGATCGCGGACTCGTTCAGGCAGGAAATGCCCAGTCCGGCGGCCAGCGCGAGCTGCAGGCCGGCCACGCCGGACGCGGAATGCGCGATCACATGGTCCAGGCGCCGGCGCCGCAGCATCTGCACCACGTACTGATGCAGCGAGCAGGTGTCGGGCAGCAGCACCAGCGGCAGGGGCACGCCGACCTCCCCGGCCTCGCCTTCGCCCGCCACCCATGCCAGCGCCTCGCGGCGCAGTACCGTGCCGCGCGCGCCCTTCCGGCCCGCGCGGGAGCCCGGCAGCCGCATCGACAAGCCGATATCGAAGGCATCGGTCAGCGCCCCGGCATCGATCATGCCGCTCTTCATCACGGTCACGTGCAGCCGCAGATAGGGATAGTGCTCGCGCAGCCGGCGCAGCATGCCGGCGATCTCGCCGGGCCGGAAGTAGTCCGTCACCGCCAGCCGCAGCTCGCCGTCCAGCGTATGGCCGCGCAGATCCTGCAGCGCCAGCTCGGAAAGGGCAAGGATGCGCCGCGCGTATTCGAGCAGCCGCAGGCCCGCCGGCGTTGGCGCCGCGCCCTGCTTGCCGCGGGTGAGCAGCGGCACGCCCGCGCGCTCCTCCAGCTTGCGCAACTGCTCGCTGACCGAGGACTGCGACAGAAACAGCCTGGGCGCGGCGGCCGACAGGCTGCCGGCATCCGTCACGGTGACGAACGTACGCAACTGATCCAGTTCGAAGCCGCGCATGGCTGCCTCCTTCATGTTTCGGTATTGACGATGGATAGTATCGTTAATTCCCGTTTTTCCGATGGAAGGCAAACTCCTAGAATGGTTTCACCAACCCGCGGCAACACCCGATACGCAACCCGCAACCCCGACTCAAGGAGCCAGCCATGCCCCACATCAACCTGCAGATCTCCGGCAAACCCGATGCCTCGCTGACCCGCCGCAGCGCCGCCGCCGTGGCGGAGCTGACCCAGCGCATCCTCGGCAAGCGCCCCGAGGTGATCGCCGTTGCCGTGCAATACGTCGACCGCGACGCCTGGATCATCGGCGGCGAATCGCTCTCGGAGCAGGACCGCAACGCCTTCCATCTCGACATCAGCGTGACCGACGAGACCAACACCAAGGCCGAGAAGGCGCAGTTCCTGCGGGAGACGTTCGACACCCTCGCCGCGTTGATCGGCAAGGTCCACCCGGTTTCGTACATCCACATCGTCGACGCGCGCGCGGCCACCTACGGCTACGCGGGCCTGACCCAGGAGTACCGCTACCACCACAGCTGAGCAGCGGGACCGGGGAAGGCCGGGCGGTGCGAGCCCGCCGTGCCCCGGAGAGGCCAATCTTTGCGGCAGGACATTCCGCATTGCAACAAAATGTGTCAAAGTCGGCACCCTGGTCTGTCGCGTGCGGCGCCACGAGCACCGCGCGCGCGGAAGTCAAAAAGGAGAACCGATGTCCTTCCTCATAGTCCTGGCCGCGCTGGCCTTCCTGATGTTTGCCGCCTACCGTGGCTACAGCGTCATCCTGTTTGCGCCCATCGCCGCGCTCGGCGCGGTGCTGCTGACCGAGCCCGCCGCCGTGGCGCCGGTCTTTTCGGGCATCTTCATGGAGAAGATGGTCGGGTTCGTCAAACTGTATTTCCCGGTCTTCCTGCTCGGCGCCGTGTTCGGCAAGGTGATCGAGCTGTCGGGCTTCTCTGAGTCCATCGTGGCCGCGGCCATCCGCTATATCGGCCGCTCGCGCGCCAACGCGGTGATCGTCGCGGTATGCGCGCTGCTGACCTACGGCGGCGTGTCGCTGTTCGTGGTGGTGTTCGCGGTCTACCCCTTCGCCGCGGAGCTTTACCGCCAGAGCAATATTCCCAAGCGGCTGATGCCGGGCGCCATCGCGCTGGGCGCGTTTTCCTTCACCATGGATTCGCTGCCGGGCACGCCGCAGATCCAGAACATCATCCCCACCACCTTCTTCAAGACCACCTCATGGGCCGCGCCGGTGCTGGGCGTGCTCGGCTCGCTGTTCATCATCGCGGTCGGCCTGTCTTACCTGGAGTGGCGCCGGCGCGGCGCCGCGGCACGCGGCGAGGGCTACGGCACGGACCTGCGCAACGAACCCGAGCGCAGCCACGGCGGGCATCTGCCGCACCCGGCGCTGGCGCTGCTGCCGCTGGTGGTGGTGGGCGTGGCCAATTTCGCGCTCACGCGCATGATTCCGCAGTGGTATGGCAGCAGCTACAGCGTGCCCCTGCCCGGGCTGGCCAAGCCCGTGGAAACGCAGATCGCCACCGTGACCGCGATCTGGGCGGTGGAGGCGGCGCTGCTGCTGGGCATCCTGGTGGTGCTGGCGACCGCCTTTGGCGCGGTGCGCGAGCGCTTTGCCGAGGGCAGCAAGAGCGCGATCGGCGGCGCGCTGCTGGCCGCCATGAATACGGCCTCCGAGTACGGCTTCGGCGGCGTGATCGCCGCCCTGCCGGGCTTCCTGGTGGTCAGCGATGCGCTCAAGAGCATCCCCAACCCGCTGGTCAACGCCGCCGTCTCGGTCAGCACGCTGGCCGGTATCACCGGTTCGGCCTCGGGCGGCATGAGCATTGCGCTGGCCGCCATGTCGGACACCTTCATCCAGGGCGCCCAGGCCGCCGGCATCCCGCTCGATGTGCTGCACCGGGTAGTGTCGATGGCCAGCGGCGGCATGGACACGCTGCCGCACAACGGCGCCGTGATCACCCTGCTGGCGGTGACGGGGCTGACGCACCGGGAATCCTATCGCGACATCTTCGCCGTCACCTTGATCAAGACGCTGGCGGTATTCTTCGTGATCTCTGTCTACTACGCTTCCGGCCTGGTATGACCGGCGCGGACGGCGTAGCACTCCTTGTGCATCGCGCCGTCCTTACCTAGTGTGGGTGGGTAAGCGGGCGGTGCATGCGCGCACGCCAAGGCACATGCCAGCCGCCCCGCCTCCTCCACTGGAATCCCGCATGAAGACTGTAAGTCTGCCCGGCGGCCATGCCGTTCCCGCGCTCGGCATGGGCACCTGGAATATGGGCGAGAAGCCGGCCGCGCGCGCGGAGGAACTCGCCACGCTGCGGCTTGGACTGGATCTCGGCCTGGGCCTGATCGATACGGCCGAGATGTATGGCGAAGGCCGCGCCGAGGAACTGGTGGGGGAAGCCATCGCCGGGCGGCGCGACGAAGTCTTCCTGGTCAGCAAGGTCTATCCGCACAATGCCGGGCGCAGCGGCGCGGTGGCCGCCTGCGAGCGCAGCCTGCGCCGGCTTGGCACCGACCGCATCGACCTGTACCTGCTGCACTGGCGCGGCGGCGTGCCGCTGGCCGAGACCGTGGAAGCCTTCATGGCGCTGCAGAAAGCCGGCAAGATCCGCCACTTCGGCGTCAGCAATCTCGACCTCGGCGACATGCAGGAACTGATGCGCGTGAAGGGCGGCGAACGGGTCGCCGTGAACCAGGTGCTCTACAACCTCACGCGCCGCGGCATCGAATGGGACCTGTTGCCCTGGCTGCGCCAGCACCGCGTGCCGCTGATGGCGTACTCGCCGATCGAGCAGGCCACGCTGCTGCGCAATCCCCGCCTGACGCGATTTGCCGCGGAACATGGCATCGGTCCGGCCCAGGCCGCGCTGGCCTGGCTGCTGGCCCAGGAGGAGGTCATCGCGATCCCCAAGACCAGCCACCGCGAACGGCTGCGCGAGAACCACGGCGCGCTGGCGCTGCGCTTGTCGCCGCAGCAGCTGGCCGCGCTGGACGCCGCTTTCCCGCCACCGCGAGGCCCGCGCCCGCTGGAGATGTTGTGATGTGCCGGCGCCGCCGCCGTATCACGGCCAGCGCCGTAGCGCCCCGTTCATGCCAGCCGCAGGAGCCCCCGCCATGACCATCGACTACGACGCCATCATCATCGGCACCGGCCAGGCCGGCCCTCCGCTGGCGGCGCGCCTGGCCGCCGCCGGCCAGAAGGTGGCCGTGATCGAGCGCCAGGCGTTCGGCGGCACCTGCGTCAACAATGGCTGCATTCCCACCAAGACCATGGTGGCGAGCGCCTACGCTGCCCAGCTGGCGCGGCGCGGCGCCGAGTTCGGCGTGGTGTCCGCCGGCCCTGTGACTGTCGACATGGCGCGCGTCAAGGCGCGCAAGGACGGCGTGGTGGGAAAGTCCAGGCACGGCGTGGAAACCTGGATGCGCGCGCTGGACCACGGCACGGTGTATCTCGGCCACGCCCGCTTCGAGGGGCCGGACACCGTGCGCGTGAACGACACCCTACTGCGGGCCGGCAGGATCTTCATCAATGTGGGCGGGCGCGCCGCCGCGCCGCCGATGCCCGGGCTGGACCGGGTGGACTACCTGACCAATGCCGGCATGATGGGCCTCGACCGGCTGCCGCGGCACCTGCTGGTGGTCGGCGGCAGCTATGTCGGGCTGGAGTTCGGGCAGATGTTCCGCCGCTTCGGCAGCGAGGTCACCATCGTGCAGCGCGGCCCGCGCCTGATCGAGCGGGAGGACCCCGACGTATCGGACGCCGTGCGCGACATCCTCGCCGCCGAAGGCATCGGCCTGCGCCTGAACGCCGAGTGCATCGCACTGGAGCAGCGCGGTGGCGATGTCGTGGTGAAGATGGATTGCGCGCAGGGCGCGCCCGAGGTCGCCGGCTCGCACGTGCTGCTGGCGGTGGGCCGCCGCCCCAATACCGACGATCTCGGCCTCGACCGCGCCGGCGTGACGCTGGACGCCCGCGGCTATATCCAGGTCGATGAGCAACTGCGCACCAATGTGCCCGGCATCTGGGCGCTGGGCGACTGCAACGGCCGTGGCGCCTTCACCCATACCGCCTACAACGACTTCGAGATCGTCGCCGCCAACCTGCTGGATGCGGCGCAGGGCGGGCCCGCCCGCACCGTCGGCGACCGTATCCCGGCCTACGCGCTGTACACCGATCCGCCGCTCGGACGGGTGGGCATGACCGAGCGCGAGGCCCGGCAATCCGGGCGCGGGGTGCTGGCGGGCATGCGCCCGATGACCCGGGTGGGCCGCGCGGTGGAAAAAGGAGAAACGCAGGGCTTCATGAAGATCCTGGTCGATGCCGGCAGCCGCGAGATCCTCGGCGCGGCGGTGCTGGGCGTGGGCGGCGACGAGGTGATCCACGGCATCCTCGACACCATGTATGCGCGCGCGCCGTACACGGTGCTGCAGCGCGCCATGCATATCCATCCCACCGTATCCGAACTGATACCGACCATGCTGGGCGAACTGCACGCGCTGGAACCGGCACAGCCCGCATCACCCGGCTGATCCGGGATCCCTGCCGCCCGGCGTGCCCTGGCGCTCAGCGCCGCGGCGCCGGCGCCGCGCGCTCGCCCAGGTACACCAGCAGCAGTTCGTCGGCGGTGATGCGGCGCAGCCTGGCCTCGCGGCCGATGGCGCGCTCCAGTTCGGAGCGCTGGAAGGCTTCCACGCTCATGCCGGCGGCACGCGCATGGCGTTCGGTGATGGCCTTGAGCAGCGATACCACTTCGGGGTTATCGGCCAGGAAGCGCTCGTGGGCAAGTTGCAGGCGTTCGGGGGAAAGCGTCATCGGGAAGGAAACCGCAATAGGATGGGGAGCGTGGGTGGGATCCGGCGGCCGCGCCGGCGACCCCGCATTACACCACAGCAGCGCAGGCACGCCTCGCTGCCGCGATGCCATGCCCCACGCCTAGTGCAACCTGGCGTTGTAGCGCTCGCGCTCGACGTAGCGAAGCAGGTAGTTGCGGGTCTTGGCTTCGGTATCCCGGCTCACGCGGTCGGCGGCCTGGCGCGCGCTGTCGCGGCCATGCGAGGACACCATCTGGGCATCGAGGTATTGGCGAAAAGCGGTGCGCATGGCATCCAGCCGCGGCTGGCACGCCTTGAGCGCCGTGCCCACCAGGTCCTGCGGCGAGGCGGCGCCAGCCACGCCGGCATCGGTCTGGTCCTTGGCGCAAGTGCTGTAGTCGGCGCGCAGCGATTGCCACTGCGCGTTGGCGTCGCTGGCGGCTTGCGGGTCGGCGGGCGTATGCGAGGCACACGCGGCGGCCAGAAGCGTCGCGGGGATGAGGGCGAGAACGAATTTCATGACCGATGGACCGGTCGCGCTCGGCTGGGTTCCGCGCCGATACAAAACCGGCACGGCTGTCGCGCGCACGCCACGCCTTTGTAGGACGGGTCCGCACCAAAATGCAGTCGCCGTCCTACAGCTTTTGGACAGCAGCCTTAGTATATTTCTACAGAAACGGGAGACGCGTCTTCGCGGCATTCCAGCAAAGCCCGAAGCCAGGCTTGCGAAGCGATTTCACATTTCTAAAAGTGCCGATTACGCCTATCCTTGATCAATAGGGGCGTGAAGGACGCTCCGGAGCATAGACGCAGTATGCTGAGATTGAGGTAAACAATCAGGAGAGTGAGTATGGAACGCAGATCGTTTCTGACGGTAGGGGCTGGGCTGGTACTGGCATCTTCGGCCCTGCTGGGCGCCTGCACCACCACACCCGAAGCACCCACGGACAAGTCGGCCAAGCGCCGCGAAATCGACGGCGGTGTGGACGGCGCGCTCAACAAGCTGTACGACACGGCCAAGGGCTCGCGCGAACTCGCCAACCGTGCGCGCGGCATCCTGGTCTTCCCCAACACCATCTCGGCCGGCTTCGTGGTGGGCGGCGAGTACGGCGACGGCGCGCTGCGCGCGGGCAGCGCCAACCGCGGCTATTACCGCATCATCTCGGGCTCGGTCGGCTGGCAGATCGGCGCGCAGTCCAAAGCCATCATCCTGATGTTCATGACGCAGGATGCGCTCGACAAGTTCGTCGCCAGCCAGGGCTGGACGGCCGGCGTGGACGCCACCGTGGCGGTAGCCAAGGTCGGCGCGAACGGCACGCTGGACACCAATACGGCCCAGCAGCCCGTGGTCGGCTTCGTGGTCACCAATGCGGGCCTGATGGCCGGCCTGTCCCTGGAAGGCTCGAAGATCAGCAAGCTCGACCTCTGAGACAGCGCGGGGCGCCGGCCTGGCGCCGACGCGCAGATGGGGCCGGTTTGCGCGGGCAATCCGGCCCCGCTTGTTTTCCGCACATCGCCGCGCAGCCACCCGGCCGCCGCCGCTTGTTCACGCATTGTTACCGCATGCGACACGCTAACCGGCTAGAATCCGTCCCTTTGGCCGAATTCCCATGTGGTTCAAGAATCTCCAGCTGCACCGTCTGTCCGCACCGTGGTCCCTCGCCGCCGACGAGGTTGAAGCCTGCCTGGCGCGCCACGCCTTCTTCCCTGGCACCAGCCTCGAGATGCAAACCCAGGGCTGGGCCTCGCCGCGTGAAAACGGCGCCCTGGTGCACCAGGTCGGCAAGCAGATGCTGCTGACCATGCGCACCGAGAAAAAACTGCTGCCCTCCACCGTGGTCAACCAGGTGACCAAGGCACGCGCCGCCGAACTGGAAGAGCAGCAGGGCTTCAAGCCGGGCCGCAAGCAGATGCGCGAGCTCAAGGAGCAGATCACCGAGGAACTGCTGCCGCGCGCCTTCAGCATCCGCCGCGACACCCGCGTATGGATCGACCCGGTCAACGGCTGGCTGGCCATCGATGCCGCCGCCCCCGCCAAGGCCGACGAAGTGCGCGGCCTGCTGTTCAAGGCCATCGACCCGCTGCCGCTGGTCAACCTGCAGGTCAACCAGTCCCCGGTCGCCGCCATGACCGACTGGCTGGCCACCGATACCGCGCCGGCCGGCTTCACCGTCGACCAGGAAATGGAACTGCAGTCGAGCGCCGAGAGCAAGGCCACGGTGCGCTATGTGCGCCATCCGCTGGACGCGGAAGACCTGCGCCGCCATATCGCCGCCGGCAAGCGCTGCACGCGCCTGGCCATGACCTGGAACGACCGCGTGTCCTTCGTGCTCACCGAGTCGCTGACGATCAAGCGGGTGGCCCCGCTGGACGTGATCAAGGAACAGGCAGGCGCCAGCGCCCGCGACGAGGACGAACGCTTCGACGGCGACTTCACCATGATGGCCGGCGAACTGGCCAGCATGCTGACGGACCTGACCGAAGCGCTGGGCGGCGAACGCAAGGCTTGAGACGGGCACGCCAAGCGAAGCCGGCAGGAGGCGCCGAAGCCGCCTGAAGTGCCGGACGGCTGCGCGCCCTCTCCCTTCATGGAGAGAGGACCGGAGAGAAGGGCGGCTCAGCCAGGAGCCACTGGAAGCGAAGCCTGCGGTTTTGTCCAGCGTGCGACGCCATTGGAAACGCCCGCCCTCTCCCCCGCCCACCAGCAGAAGCGGGGCGAACGCCACCGCATGGCAACAGCCAAAGCCCCCCGGGCGCGGCACTCGCACGGCCGTCCGGTGCGCCAACACCCGCAAACCCTGAGCACCCCCGCGATTCGCCCCGGTGTTCAGGGCTTTTGCATGCCGCCCTGCCCGGCCGCCGCTGCATAGCCCAGCAACGCACTTGCCGCCTGCGCCTCCCGGCGCACCGCGATGGCGATCGGCCCGTCCACCGCCGCATCGAAACCGCCCGTCGCGCCCAATGCCGTGATCACCCCGCCGATGCGCCCCGTGTAGTCGTACAACGGCGCCGCCACCGCGCTGATGCCCTTCAGGTTGGTGTCCCGCACCGCCGAGCACCCCGCTGCCTGCACTTCGCGGCGCAGCACGCCGATCGGGTCGGCGGCATCCAGTTCCGCGCGCAGCTCGGCGGGCGCCGCCGCGAGCTCCGCCTCCGCCATCGCGCGCACGGCCGGCTCGTCCAGCATGCCCAGGAACATGCGCCCGGTGGCCGACCACAGCAGGGGCATCACCGACCCCACCCGCACATTCACCGTCACCGGCAGCCCGGGCTCCTCGAAGCGCACGATGGTCGGCCCCTTGTTGCCCATCACGGCCACGAAGCAGGTCACGCCCAGGCTCTCGCGCAAGCGGATCAGCGAGGGCTCCGCCACGCGGATGGGATCGACCTGCCGCATTGCCGCCAGTCCGATCAGCATGGCTTCCGGGCCGAGGAAATACTGCTGCGAACTGGCTTCCTGCGCCACCAGGCCCTCGTCGACCAGGCTTGCCAGGTAGCGGTGCACCTTGGCCGGGCTTTCGCCGACATGGGCCGCCAGTGCGGTCAGGGCGGCGCGCCCGCCGAGCCGGGCCAGGCCCTTGAGCACGGCCATGCCGGTCTGGGCCGACTGCACGCGCTGCCGGCGCTCGTGCGCGGGCGGTCCGGCAGGCAGATCTGCGCGGGTGGGATCGGGTGATGTCTTCATGGGCGGAGATTCTAGTGCGGCGGCAGCCGCCCCGTCAGGCCGGCGGCCTGGAGGCGCTGCCGCGCCCACGTTAACCCGCATCGCCAAATTACGCAATGCGTATATCATTTACGCATAACAGCGTCCGAGAGCCATGTACTCCCGGCCTGCACGAGCAAGACCAAAAACCAAAAACTATAAAACCGGAAACAGGAGACAAGATGATCGCAATCCGTAGATTCATGGCCGTGGGGCTGAGCCTGGCGGCCCTCCCCTGGCTGGCGGCGACGGCAGCCGCCGAGCCCGCCTTCCCGTCCAAGCCGGTCCGCTGGGTGGTGCCATACGCGGCGGGTGGCGGCTCGGACTTCCTGGCGCGATCGATCGGCCAGGCGCTCTCGGCCCGGCTGGGCCAGCCGGTCGTGGTGGACAACAAGCCCGGCGGCAATACCGCCATTGCCGCAGCCGAAACCGCGCGTGCCCCAGCCGACGGCTATACGGTGCTGTCGGCGGACAACGGCACGCTGGTGTTCAACCCGGCGCTGTACAAGACCCTTTCCTACAACCCGGCCAAGGACCTGGCGCCGGTCACGCTGCTGGGCCGCTTCCCGATGATCCTGGTGGTGGGCCCGGGCATGAACGTCAGCAATGTGCAGGAGTTCATCGCCAGGGCGAAAGCCAGGCCGGGCGGCATCGACTACGCCTCCGCCGGTGCCGGCAGCCCGCACCATCTCGCGATGGAATTGCTCAAGGTGGAAGCCGGACTGAACATGGTCCATGCGCCCTACCGCGGCGCGGCGCCCGCGCTGGCCGACGTGGCCGGCGGGCAGATCCCGGCCATGATGGTCGACCTCGCCGCCGGCGCGGGTTTCATCAAGGGCGGCAAGGTCAAGGCGCTGGCCGTGGCCAACCCCACCCGCCTGCCGCAATTGCCGGACGTGCCGACCTTCGCCGAGGCGGGCTACAAGAACGTGGAGGCCGCGGCGCTGGTGGGCATGGTGGTACCGGCGGGCACGCCGCCCGACATCGTCGCCACGCTGAACAGGCAGGTCGTGGCCGCCATCAGGGAGCCGGCCGTCAACAAGCGGCTGGTGGACTTCGGCGTGGAACCGGTGGGCAATACCCCGGCGCAATACGCCGACCTGCTGCGCAGCGAGACCACGCGCTGGCACAAGCTGATCCGCGACCTGAAGATCACGCTCGACTGATCGCCCGCCCCCGTGGCATCCCGTACCAGCCAACCGTACAACGCATACCGGAGCAAGCAGACATGGCCAGCGCCACCCCAGATCCACAAGCCTCGGGATGTCCCGTCGACCACCGCCTGCCGGCGGCGCAGCGCACGCCCACCGGTTGCCCGGTCAGCCGGGACGCGGCCGGTTTCGATCCTTTCGAGGATGGCTACCAGCAGGATCCGCCCGAATACGTGCGCTGGGCGCGCGAGCGGGAGCCGGTCTTCTACAGCCCGAAACTCGGCTACTGGGTGGCGACGCGCTACGACGATATCAAGGCCATCTTCCGCGACAACCTGACCTTCAGTCCGTCCATCGCGCTCGAGAAGATCACCCCGACCGGCCCCGAGGCCAACGCCGTGCTTGCCTCCTACGGCTATGCGATGAACCGCACGCTGGTCAACGAGGACGAGCCCGCGCACATGCCGCGCCGCCGCGTGCTGATGGCGCCCTTCACGCCGGAAGAACTCAGGCACCACGAACCCATGGTGCGCCAGCTCGCGCGCACCTACGTCGACCGCTTTATCGACGACGGCCGCGCCGACCTGGTCGACCAGATGCTGTGGGAAGTGCCCCTGACCGTGGCGCTGCATTTCCTCGGCGTGCCCGAGGAAGACATGGACCTGCTGCGCAAGTATTCCATCGCGCATACCGTCAATACCTGGGGCCGGCCGAAGCCGGAAGAACAGGTGGAAGTCGCGCACGCCGTGGGCAACTTCTGGCAGCTGGCGGGCAAGATACTCGACAAGATGCGGCAGGACCCGTCCGGCCCGGGCTGGATGCGCTACGGCATCCGCAAACAGAAGGAACACCCGGACATCGTCACCGATTCCTATCTGCATTCGATGATGATGGCCGGCATCGTCGCCGCGCACGAAACCACCGCCAATGCGACGGCCAATGCCGTCAAGCTGCTGCTGCAGCATCCGCTCGCGTGGCGGGAGATCTGCGAGGATCCCGGCCTGATCCCGAACGCGGTCGAGGAATGCCTGCGCCATAACGGCTCCGTGGCGGCCTGGCGGCGCCTTGCCACGCGCGACGTGCAGGTCGGCGGCGTGGACATTCCGGCCGGCTCGAAGCTGCTGATCGTCACCTCGTCGGCCAATCACGATGAAGGCCACTTCGCCGACGCCGATCTGTTCGATATCCGCCGCGAGAACGCCAGCGACCAGCTCACCTTCGGCTACGGCTCCCACCAGTGCATGGGCAAGAACCTGGCGCGCATGGAAATGCAGATCTTCCTGGAGGAACTCACGCGCCGCCTGCCGCATATGCGCCTGGCGGAGCAACGGTTCAGCTACCTGCCCAACACCTCCTTCCGCGGTCCCGAGCACGTGTGGGTGGAGTGGGACCCGGAACGCAACCCCGAGCGCAGCGATCCGGCTCGGCTGGACGCGCAGGTGCCGGTGCGTATCGGCGAGCCCTCCGGGCATGCGCTCAGCCGGCCGGTGGCAGTGCAAAGCGTGACGCGCGCGGCCGACGGCGTCGTCCGGCTGCGGCTGGTCTCGCCCGATGGCCGCGCGCTGCCGCGCTGGGCGCCCGGCTCGCATATCGACATCGAATGCGGCAACACGGGCCTGTCGCGGCAATACTCGCTGTGCGGAGATCCGGCCGACACCGGCGCGCTGGAAATCGCCGTACTGAAGGAAGCGCAGGGCCGGGGCGGTTCCGCCTGGATCCACGACGCCGTGAAGGCCGGCGATGTGCTGAAGATCCGCGGCCCGCGCAATCACTTCCGGCTGGACGAAAGCGCGGGCAAGCTGATCCTGATCGCCGGCGGCATCGGCATTACGCCTGTCAGCGCCATGGCACGCCGGGCGAAGGCGCTCGGCATCGACTACGCCCTGCACTACAGCGGACGTTCGCGTTCGTCCATGGCGCTGCTCGACGAACTCGCCGCGCTGCACGGCGAGCGCCTGCATGTCTACGCGAAGGACGAGGGACGCCGCAATGATTTACAAGCCCTGCTCGGCCAGCCCGAGCCGGACACGCAGGTCTATGCCTGCGGCCCGGCGCGCATGCTCTCGGCGCTGCAGGACTGCTGCGCCGGATGGCCCGGCGACGCACTGCGCATCGAGCATTTCGAATCGGCGCTGGGCACGCTCGATCCCGCCACGGAAGACGCCTTCGAGGTCGAACTGAAGGATTCCGGCATCGTCGTCACGGTGGCGGCGGACCAGACCCTGCTGGCCGCGCTGCGCGCCGCCAATATCGATATGCAGAGCGATTGCGAGGAGGGCCTGTGCGGTTCCTGCGAAGTACGCGTGCTGGCCGGCGAAGTCGATCATCGCGACGTGGTGCTCACACGCGCGGAGCGCGAAGCCCATACGAAGATGATGGCCTGCTGCTCGCGCGCCAGGTGCAGGCGGCTCGTGCTGGAACTCTGAACGGCGGCGCCGTGCGCGCCGCCGCCGCATGGATGGCTTATTTCACGCGCAGGCGCTTGAGCGCTTCCAGCGCGTATTCGCTATCCTGCTCGGCCGCCAGGCGATACCATCGCACCGCTTCCCTGGTGTCCTTCTTCACGCCCAGGCCGATCTCAAAGAGCCGGCCGAGCCGGTACTGCGCATCGTCATCGCCCTGGTCGGCAGCCAGCCGGTACCAGCGCGCGGCCTCCTTGCCATCGCGGCGGGTCCCTTCGCCGAATTCGCACATATAACCGGCGTTGAACTGTGCCATGGCGTAGCCCTGCTCGCCCGACTTCACCAGCAACTGGAAGGCGCTCTTGTGGTCCTGCGCCACGCCTTCGCCATTGTAGTAAGCCATGCCGAGGTTGTATTGCCCTTCCGGCATGCCCTGGTCGGCCGCCTTGCGGTACCACGAAGCGGCCTTGGCGGGATCCGCTTCGACCAGTTCGCCCGTGGCATACAGCGTGCCCAGGTGGTTCTGGGAACGCGCCCAGCCCTGCGCGGCCGCCTTGCGATACCAGCGCAGCGCTTCCTGCTCGTCCTGCTGCACCCCGGCGCCGCTGGCGTACATGAAGGCGACCTTGTGCTGCGCGTCGGGGTTGCCCTGCTTGGCGAACGGCAGCAGTTCCTTGAAGGCGACCTGGTAGTTCTCGGCCTGGTAAGCGGCGACGCCTTGTTCGAACCCCGCCCAGGCGGTGGGAGCAGCAGCCAGGAGCAGCGCGCAGAACACGGCGCGCATGCAACGTTTGATCATGTTGAGCCTTTCGTCTTTCGTCAATGTGATGGCCATGCCGGAGCGGGTAGCGGCACCCGGATCCGGCACAGGAACGCAATGATACTTCCAGCGCACAAACCACCACAATCCATCGATGCCTTGAAAGACGCCGGGACCGACGGCCCGAAGACCTCGGGTCCTTGAGGACTTGAGGACTTGAGGACTTGAGGACTTGAAGACGCAAGGCACCGAGGCATCGGTGCCGCCTGGCCCGCTTTCTTAGCCGCCCTGCTCCGCCGCCAGCCGCGCGTCGATGGCCTGTGCCCGCGCCACCGCGGGGCGCGCGTTGATCCGCGCGGTATAGGCCTGCACCACCGGCGTCGCCTCGATCAGCTTGAACATGGTGATCCAGGTCAGCGCGGTGCCCCACAGCACGTCGGCGGCGGTAAAGGTGTCGCCGAGCAGGTAAGGCCCCTTTTCCAGTTGCCCCAGCAGCGTGCCGACGGTGGTATCGAAGTCGCCATAGGGGCACATGCTGCGCGGCGTCTCGCGCTGTTGCGAGTGGTCGATCAGGGCCGGCTCGAAGCACGAACCGTAGAAAGCCAGCCAGCGCAGGTAGGGCCCGCGCAGCGGATCGGTCAGCGCCGGCGCGAGCCCCGCCTGCGGGAACAGGTCGGCAAGGAAGATGAACACCGCTGGCTGCTCGGTCACCAGCGCGTCGCCATAGCGGATGGCCGGCACCTTGCCCATCGGGTTGATGGCCAGGTAGGCAGGCTCGCGCTGCTCGCCGGCCTTCATATTGAGCGGGTGCAGACGGTAGGGCACGCCCAGCTCCTCGAGCAGGACCAGCGTGCCGGTGGAACGCGTATTGGGCGAATGGAAAAGCGTGATTTCGGGCTGTGACATGGCTATGGCTCCTGGGGGAAAGGGGAAGGGGAAAGCAACCGGGCAGGCCGGCGCATGCGATGCGGGCGAGCCTGCGGGCGCGGCCGCTACAGGCTGGCGCCGGTGTAACGGGCCTCGGGCATGGTTGTCTCCGATAGAATCCGGTGGATTTGCCGAAGCCAACAGTTTTACACCCATCGCCTATGGCCAGATTGGAAAAACGCGACGCGCCGCAGACGGCATCCGTGCTTGCGCCTGTCACTGCCGAGCCCAAGGGCATCGTCGACCCGCTGGCCACCGGGCGGCGCATCCGGCTGGCCCGGTATCTGCCGTCCGAGGCGCTGGCGCCCTTCGTCGAGCATTACTGGATCGTCGAATGGAAGCTCGCGGGGCAGCCGGCCGAGATGCAGCGGGTATTGCCCTACCCCAACGCCAACCTGGTGTTCGAGCACGGCCAGACCGCCATCTTCGGCGTGGTGCGCGGCGCCTTCGACCGCAAGCTGGAAGGGGCGGGCCATGTCCTCGGGGTGCGCTTCCGCGTGGGCGGGCTGCGCCCGCTGCTGGACGAACCCTTGTCTGCCCTGACCGACACCGCGCGCCACGCGCACCCGCTGCTGGGCTGCGGGGAACGCCATGCCGAGGCGCAGGTGCTGGGTGCCGGCGACGACCAGGCCATGGTGCTCGCCGCCGAATCCCTGCTGTCCGGCGCCGGCAAGCTGCCCGCGCCCGACCCCACGGTGGACCTGCTGCAGGGCGTGATGGCGCATGCAGCCAGCGCCGACGGCCCCGCCAGCGTGGAAGCGCTGGCGCAATACGCGGGCATGGGCGTGCGGGCCTTGCAGCGGCTGTTCCAGGAGTATGTGGGGGTGTCGCCCAAATGGGTGCTGCGCCGCTACCGCCTGCAGGAAGCGGCATGGCGCCTGACGCGGGGCGAGCCGGTCGGACTGGCGCAGCTGGCCGCCGATCTCGGCTACTTCGACCAGGCCCACCTGACCAGGGACTTCACGCGCCTGGTAGGCGTGTCGCCAGGCGACTACCAGCGCTCGCAGCAGGCCCCCGCAAGCGATCGGTGACCCACCTGGCGCCGGCCCCTGTCAGTTGGAGCCGGGCTCGGCGCCCGGCTCCCGGATATGCTCGGCCAGGTAGTCGATCAACGCCCTGACCTTCGGCGGCAGGAAGCGGTTGGGCGGATAGAGCAGCCAGACCGAGCCCACGTAGGCCCGCGCCTGCAGCTCCCAGTCGGCCAGCACCGGCACCAGCCCGCCGCTGCGCAGCGCCGCAGCCGCGGCAAACTCCGGCAGGCTGGCGATGCCGAAGTCCTGCTGCGCCGCTTCAAGCCGCGCGCCGGCGTGGTTGGCGATATAGCGCCCTTTCACTTCCACCGTAAGCGTTTCGGCATCGCGGCGGAACCGCCAGCGGTTATCGTCCGTGGTTTCGCCGAGGTACAGGCAATCGTGGTGGGCGAGATCGCGCGGGTGGGCCGGCGTGCCGCGCGCGCGCAAATACGACGGCGCCGCGCACAGCACCCAGCGCACCGTGCGCAGCCGCCGGCCGGCAAGGCCCGGCGGCGGCTGCCCGGTCAGCCGGATCACCAGGTCGAGATCGCCGGCCAGGGGATCGACGTCGTGGTCCGTAAACAGCAGTTGCAGGTCGATCTCCGCGTAGGTGCGCAGGAAGCCCGGCACCAGCGGATGGATCACCGTCTTCGCGAACGCGGTCGGCGCACTCAGGCTGACCCGCCCCTGCGGCCGCGCGGCGAGGTGGCCTGCGGCGTCGACCGCCTCCGACGCGGCGCTCACCACATCGCGGCAGTACCGGTACACCTGCGCGCCGGATTCCGTCACGCGCACCTTGCGGGTGGAGCGCTCCAGCAGACGCGTCGCCAGGGCTTCCTCCAGCCGCCGGATCTGGCGGCTGACCGTGGACGGCGTGCTGCCGAGCTGGCGCGCGGCCACGGAGAAGTTGCCGGCATCGACGACTCTGGCAAACACGGCCATGTCGGGCAGCAGGGCGAAGAGTTCGGTCGGGTTCATGGCGGGATCGCGTGGGCGCGCTGGATTAATGCATCTGCGACATAAAAGCTTTGCATGACACCCCGATTATCACCGTCAATGCAAAGCCCGACAATGCGGAACCGCTATCCCCGAGTGCCGCGCCATGCCCAGACAAAAACGCCTGCTGCTGTTGTCCGACCTGATGCTGCTCGCGGTTGCCGTGGTCTGGGGCAGCAGCTACGGCGTGGTCAAGAGCGCGCTCGTGTTCTACCCCGTGCTGGGCTTGCTGGCGCTGCGCTTCGGCATCACCTTCGTCGTGCTGTCGCCCACGCTGGCCAGGCTGCGCCATGCCGACCGCGCCGCGCTGCGCGGCGTGCTGGGCACCGGCGTGCTGCTGCTGGGCATCTTCCTGTGCGAGACCTTCGGCGTACTGCTCACGCGCGCGGCCAACGCGGCCTTCCTGATCAGCCTGTGCGTGGTGCTGACGCCGCTGGTCGAATGGTTGCTGCTCCAGCGCAGGCCGGGCGCCATCGAATGGGCCGCGGTGGCCCTCTCGCTGCTGGGCGCGTGGCTGCTGGCGGGCGACGGCGAGTTCGTCCTCAATCCCGGCGACGGACTGATCCTGGCCGCGGCGGCGTTGCGGGCGCTGATGGTGTGCGTGACCAAGCGCGTGATGCGCGCGGCGCCCATGCCGGCCCTGACGGTGACGGCGGTGCAATCGGGCGTGGTGGCGCTCGGCAGCGCGGCCGCGGCGCTGGTGTTGGTGCCTGCGCAGTGGCAACCCATGCCGTCGCTCTCCGGCCACCTGGCATTCTGGGGCTGCGTGCTGTGGCTGGTCGTCGCCTGTACGCTGTTCGCATTCTTTGCGCAGAACTACGCCATCAAGCGCAGCCGCCCGACGCGCGTGGCCTTGCTGATGGGCAGCGAACCGGCGTTTGGCGCGCTGTTCGCGAGCTTGTGGCTGGGGGAAAGGATCCCGGCCACCGCGTGGGCCGGCGGTGGCCTGATCGTCGCGGCCTCGCTGCTGGCCACGGTGCGCTGGCGCAAGCCGGTGGCCATCGATGCGCCGCAAGGCTCGCAGGCGTAGCCGCTTTCGCTGCTGCCGTCTATCCTGCAAAGCAGCGTGGCGTGCAGAAAGGCGCAGCGCGTTGCCCCGTGGAGCCCAAGTGCCGCCTTCCAGCGTGCGCGCCGGCCCTTCAAGCCACATCCGGGAGCTTGCGACATGGCCATCCAACTCAACCACACCATCGTGTTTTCTCGCGACAAGCATGAGTCCGCGGCATTTTTCTGCGAGATCCTTGGACGCCCGGCGCCGGTGCCGTTCGGCCCCTTCCTGGCGGTGCGGATGGACAACGACGTCACCCTTGACTTCATGGACACGCAAGGAGAGGTCGCGCTGCAGCACTATGCCTTCCTGGTTGGCGACGCCGAGTTCGACGAGAGCTTCGAGCGCATCCGGGCACGCCAGCTCACCTACTGGGCCGACCCGTACCGGCGCCGCCCGGGCGAGGTCAACACGGATGACGGCGGCCGCAGGATCTACTTCGAGGATCCGAGCCTGCACTTCCTCGAGATATTCACGCGCGGGTGAGGCCTCGCCTTTGCAGCGGGCCGGTGCACGGCATCAACGAATTCAAGTATCAGGACACCAGGCTGCGCCGGCTTCCGGTGCCAGTGGGTCTGCCGGCGGCACGGCCCTCCGGCTACGTCAGGCGTCTCGGCCTGGAAAACGCGGACCGATCACTCGCCCCACGCTATACTCACCGCGTCGCCGCACCTTCGGCGACCGGGTTTAGCAGCCCGAATACGTAGGCGGACGACCGCCAAGCGGCGGTGTTTTTCGTCCGTCACGCCTTCGCACGTCCCTATGGGCGGGCCTTGGCGGGGGAGCCTTCGGGCTCGCCGGTGCCTACGTTCCGGTCTGCT
Source organism: Cupriavidus sp. 96C5-1 (assembly GCF_057798855.1). Taxonomy (NCBI): domain Bacteria; kingdom Pseudomonadati; phylum Pseudomonadota; class Betaproteobacteria; order Burkholderiales; family Burkholderiaceae; genus Cupriavidus; species Cupriavidus sp. 96C5-1. The sequence continues at coordinate 56,072 of NZ_JBYOJU010000022.1, forward strand.
AACCCTGTCTTGCGCCCGCCCACCCGATTAGCAGCGGGGGGCGACAGTCGATTCGCAAACGTAGGAGGCACACCCATGCCCCAGGTATCGCTCGCCCGTTCCGGGCAACCGGCACTCGCCAAGCTCCCCTTCACGCCACGGCAAACTTCCATCGTGCGAAGGAGGCCGCGCCATGTCTAAGCACGCCCGCTATGGCGTCACCGCTGAACGCAGCGGCTCGGCCATCTTCCTGACCACACGATTCCCCTACGAAAACCCAGCAAGCGTCGCCGCCGAAAAGGCCGCGCAGCTCCACGGCCTGCTGTTCATGATCAGCGACTATGCAGCCCTCAGCAGTACCTTCGGCGCGCTAGAGCCGGAGATACAGGGTGGCATCCTCTCGCTGGCTGCCGGGCTGGCGCACGAAACGCTGGTGTTGAGCGAGATGGCGGCTTTGCCCTGCAAGTAGACGGAAGACGGAGGGTGATATCGTCGCGGCGGCGCTGCGCCGCATCGGTTCAAGAGGTCGGCTAATACATCGGAGCGCGATTATCGGCTTGATCAAGGGGTAGATGTCGAGCCGTTGCAGACAAGCACCCTTCCCGGAGGTCCATTGAGGTCGAGGAGCCGGCGTTGCCAGTGAGTCAACCCAATGGCTCCTCTCGGACCCATAGCAATCATCATGAGCACCCGAAAGCTGGTCGGAAAGCTGAAGTTCCGCAGACACGGGGCGGGTACGTCTAGCAGAGCGAACGTAGTTGCTTCGGCTGGCTTTTCTGGCGACGCAAAGAGCGTTGGAGCCACGCTGCTCAGCATCATAGCGTCAGCAGTGCAGTGGGCACGTATCGTCCATCGACCCAGTCATAGAGTTGAACTGTGCAGACGGCGTTAAGTCGATGCCCAAGTACAAAGGCGAAGACAGATGGCGCCTTGATGAAAAGATGCAACTTGGCAAGTCCCAACTCTGACCGGAAGCGCACTAGAGCAGCTTTGGCCTCGCTCACAGCCAGATTCAGGGTTCCTACTCCATCGACTACGCGCGTGCTGTCGAGCATCAAGGCCGGAAGCTCTGCAAAGCAACCAGACGAGACTGAAGACAGATCCGCTCCTACTAGCGTTGGGAAACCGATGCAGGCAACACCCTCTTTGACAGCAAGGTCACCCGGCGTTCTTGCTTCAGCGAAGAACGCGCCCTCGGCTCGGTCATGCACATCCGTGCGGTACTCCAACCCGTTGTGGTCGACCTGCAGGGTAAACCCACGCGTTGCGCTGAACGCGTAGCCAAGCAGGCAGGCAAGGGACATGCGATGCTTGCCGTCGATGGCGACGCATCGGCGGGCAGTGCACGACTTTACAAATTCGCCGATGCCCCCTGCAGCAGCAGAAAGCTCTGCCCAGTCCGCCTCAGTACGTTCGGCCCGGTCAGGCCCGTTGAATCTACCGACAGCCAACCCAAGTGACTGGTATGGAACTGCGCCGGTGAGGAGATGCAGTCGGGTGGGCGCACTTGTCCAACGGCTGGCATCCCCGGCAAGAATCTCGCAAATGTCCGCCTCGACGTCCTTGCGATACATCGGTCCAAACGAAGACCGAGCAATGTGGGCCTTGCATCGGTCCCGTAGACGTGTGACTTGTTTCCCACTGAAGTCAAGGAATGGCAGTTGATTCTCCAACTCCCCGGAAAAGGCAGAATCCGCGTGCTCCGATGCATAGATCATGAAGTCGACATGGTCCAACGCGAACTCAGCCAGGTCAGCGCGGTACTGGTTCTTGACCGCCCAATCGATAACCTCCCGGCGACCATCGTCCAAGAAGACAGAGTCGACCTGAAACGACGTCCCAACCCCACGCAACCGCTCCAGCTTTGCCAGCAACGGTGCAATAGTTGAGTTGTAGTTCCGGCATACCAAGGCGAACCGAACGTACTCCGAAGCGGATTTTTGGTAGGCGGCCTTGAACCGGTCGATTTCTTTCCAGAACTCGGTGGACGTAAGTGTGTGGTTCTTGGCCTCGTACATGACTCGGCACACACCCCCGCCTGGGGCAAAGCAGCAGACCTCGACATCCCCAATGGCTTCGCTGACCACATGGCTGAACGCACTCTGAGACATCCACAAAGGCAGGTGCTGCAGCACGAAGGCATCCTGGTACTCAAAGCCCTCTCGGGCAGTCGCACCGCCAGTCGACTCTTTCTCCAGCAGTCCTGTACTCATAGCAACGCCTCCAGGTCCAGCTCGGACACATGCATGCTGCCGTCTGGCAGGTAGGTGTGAGCGCTGCCCTCGAGCGCGCCGCCGGTGAGGCGAAAAATGAGCAGCACGGCGAAGTTCGCGCCAACTCGCTGGTCCATTGCAAGGTCCCGCATGGTGGCGTGATCACGGGCGCTAGGCTGAACGCTGAAGAGCGGGTGGGTGTGCCATTCGCCCAGGTAGTTAAACCTGCTGTAGTTGTTCCCCGTCGAGCTGCAGTAGGCCTTGATGGCCTTCAGTGCACCCGTCAGTCCGCGCACGAATGATGCGATTGCACCGGGGCGCTGCACGGTCAAGGCACGAACAGCAAAATGGTTCACGCCCAAGTGCTCGCCCATTAGCACGCCACCGCACTCACGACTGCCCGCTTTGGACAGTGCGTAGCGCAAGGTCTCTTGCACCTCAGCGGGAACCGTTATCCTCAGCACTGCTCCGCCTCCAAAGCCTTACCTAGCTCCGCCAAGTCTGCGACCTCATCAGCGGTCAGCTCTCCGGGCGACATTTCAGGCCGCATGGCGCCTGCGCAGTCAATCGGAATCGTGTCGAACGGGCCCCTGAATTCCCAGCACTTGCGGAAGCCCATCAGGTAGGCAGCGACAGGGTATGCAGACTCTTCGGCCGGGCACAAGATGTCCAGGGCAAACTGGGTCAATGATGCTGCCAGCGCGGTGACGTCTGCATCGCTGGCAACGTACACCTGCCCTTCGGCCTCTAGCTCGTAGCTCTTGGCCCTGCCATTTGGCACAGGCGCCATCGTGCCCATCACTCCCAGAATGTGGGCCCGAACGCTCAGGGGGGCAGCGTCCAAGCCAGGCCTGCTCCGCGCCATCATGGCGCCAGCACCACCGCCAAAGACCTCACCCCAAACCATCGGAATCTTGCCACGCTTGGCCAAAGCAGCCAACGCAACGAAGGCCTGCGCACTGGCCGTGGCGTCAATCAGCAAATCGCACCTGAGCAAGTCCGTGCTCAGGGTTGCAGCCAACTGGGGGTTCTCCTGACCGGCAATACGAAAGTTTTGCGTCCCCACCTCCAGCCCGGGTGCAATCCGCTTCAGTGTGCGCCCTACGGCGTCGACCTTCGAAAAGCCAACATCGAGCCAGTTCAGTTCGTTACGCACCAGGTTGTGCGGCGCGAGAACGTCGTCGTCCACCAGCACGAAGCGGCGAACACCAGCGCGGGCCAGCGACACTGCAATCTTGCTGCCCAGTGACCCTAGGCCAACGATGGCAACGGTGATATCGGAGAGCTTGCCGAACTCCGCCGGCAACCTCTGCTCGGTGTCGGTGCCGAAGTCCACGAGGCGATACTCGAAGAAGAGCGGGGCAGTTCCTCCTGCCAACGCCAGCATGCGCATGCCGCCATCGACATCGTGCAAGAGCAGAACGTGAAAGTGGTCGTCCAGTTCTTGTGCCCACGGCCATGAGGCCCCCAAAGCAGCCTTCAACGATACGGCATCCCCGGCCGAGCTCAGAGCCTGGACAGAGGGTACGGACACGGCCCACCCTGACAATTCAAAGCGCTCCTCGGCGAACGCCCGCGGCAAATCTGTCACGGGCACCGGCGGTGTACCTAATGCAGTGGGCACGGCGACTGCACTGCTCGCTGTGTAAGACACCACGGCCTTGAGTTCGACCGCCGCTGGCGCGGCACGGGCCAGCGCGCTGCGCAGTCCTGCCGTTGCGAGAAATCGTCGGCTTTCCCCGCGCAGGTCCTGGCCTATCGTCGAACGATGGCGGGACGGAACGGGGCCTAGCCCCGGTTCTACCGCGCTCAGGATTTCGCCCCAAAGAAGCAGGTTGGCACTGCGAACAAGATCAACGCCGGTGATGCCAGGATCCCAGTTGTCTGGGCCATATTGAAGGCACAGGACACCACTGCCACGGTACTGATGGTTGCTCCAGCTCTCGCCTGACTTCTGCGGGCGAATGTAGGCCGGCACGTCCGGGAAGAGGTTCGGATACACCAGTACGCCGTGGAAGCTGTCGACTGGCAGCTTCAATTGGAACTTCAGGCACAACTCACCTGCGCCCGTCTTCCCCCAACCGTGGGGGGTAAAGCCCGGCGTAGAGCGCGCGTGCTCCCGCATCAGGCGCCGCTCGAGCGCCATGCGCTTGGGCTGCTCCTGGAGCAGTCGCATCAAGCAAAGCCCCCGGGCTTGTTCGGGTAGACTGGGGCAGCGGGGAACATCAAGCCCACACCTGCGACCGGCCGCAGGAGGGAGTTGGTCGAGCTGTTCTCGGACTTCTTGGTGGCAGTTGACGCCGGGAAGCGCTGCCCCAGCACCTGACGCCACAACTTCAGCGCCTCCACGTCGTCAGTCTCGTTCTTGGCCTTACGGGCCAACTCGGCCTGGACCTTGATCTTGTTGTAGAAGGTCTTGAACTCCTCGGCCGTGACGTTCGAGAAGACGTTGCTGCCCGGGACGCCCGGGTCTTCGATATGCGGCACGGCGCCCAGCAGCACGTCCAGGCCGTAGGCGTCCCGGATGGCCTCCAGCAACTCGACGAACAGTATCTCGTAGTTCGCCTGGAAGTAGTTCATGTGCTTGGCAACTAAGCACTCCAGGATGAACCCCTTGGGCCGCTTCAGGTCGGACAGGTGCACGCGGCGCCACCACTTCGTCAGCTTGACCAGGGGCTTGAACCGTCCGCCGGCGGCCTTGTTGACGTCGATGGTCCACTGCGTGTGGGCAGGAGGGTTGGTGTTGAGCCACTTCTCCAGTTGGTTATCCGGGATGAGATAGGCATCACCATCCTCGATGACGGGCACCACATCCATGTCCACACCGGCGAGCGTCACGGCAATGGACCGGCGGTTGACCTTCAAATTCTTGTATCCCGAGTCAGCAAGCGCCTTGTTCAGTGCGTCCAGCACTGACTGAGGCTCGTCCTCCTCGGTATGATTCGTCACGGCGATGACGTCGACGTCCGGCCGCTGAAGCACCCCATCGATGAGTTGGGGGCGGATAGCCGTGTCTCGCCTGTAGGAGCCAGACAGGAAGGTCTCCACGTGCACTTCTGAGAACCCCTCGTGCTCGGCGAGCGCCGTGCGCAAGGTGTTGTGCGCGCTTGAACAGGTGTTCACTGTCGTGGTCGACGGCTCAATGTCCTTGAGCAAGTCCTCGAACTGCCGCTGCGTGGTCATTCGCTGTGCACCTTCGTGGTGTTGGTTGTGGCCTGCCCAGCGCAGTGGCACAATCTGTTGCCCCTTGGGGCAACGGTGTCAGCACGGAGCCTAGCTAGGGATGGAGTTCAAAACTACGTCAGCAGGCCTGAGTTGACCGTGTGAGCGTAGCCAGTTCGCCCAATTACGGCGCCAGGTTGGGCATCGGAGCACAGGCGTTGTTGCCCACATCCCGCCTCATCGACCAGGGTCGCTCGCAAGCAATCAGCGCCAGAAGCTCATCCCACGGTACCGCCCGCCCGATCTCATCGAGAAGCACACGCTTGCACGTGCGGTGGTTGCTCAGGTCCAGACTGAGGTCAGTCTGTTTCATGTGCCTATTGTCGCCGGACATCCTGCCCATGAGCGACCACCGGCACATGAGTTTTGAGCACCGCCCCTAGGTCAATGCCTCCCCCAATCAATCCCAGGACAATGCCCCACCGGTCTGATACTCGATCACACGGGTCTCGAAGAAGTTGCGTTCCTTCTTCAGGTCAATCATCTCGCTCATCCACGGGAACGGGTTTTCCTCGTTCGGGAACAGCTGCTCCAGGCCGATCTGCTGGCAGCGGCGGTTGCAGATGAAGCGCAGGTAGCCCTTGAACATCGGTGCGTTCAGGCCCAGCACGCCGCGCGGCATGGTGTCCTCGGCGTAGCGGTATTCGAGGTCCACGGCCTTCCTGAACAGCGCGGTGATCTCATCCTTGAACTCGGTGGTCCACAGGTGCGGGTTCTCGAGCTTGATCTGGTTGATCAGGTCGATACCGAAATTGCAGTGCAGGGATTCGTCGCGCAGGATGTACTGATACTGCTCGGCGGCGCCGGTCATCTTGTTCTGGCGGCCCATCGCCAGGATCTGCGTGAAGCCGACGTAGAAGAACAGGCCTTCCATGATGCAGGCGAACACGATCAGCGACTTCAGCAGCTTCTGGTCGTTCTCCGGCGTGCCGGTCTTGAAGGCCGGGTCGGTCAGCGTGTCGATGAACGGGATCAGGAACTCGTCCTTGTCGCGGATCGACTGCACTTCATGGTACGCGTTGAAGATCTCGGCTTCATTGAGGCCGAGCGACTCCACGATGTACTGGTAGGCGTGGGTGTGGATCGCCTCTTCGAATGCCTGGCGCAGCAGGTACTGGCGGCATTCCGGCGCGGTGATCTGGCGGTAGGTGCCCAGCACGATGTTGTTGGCGGCCAGCGAATCGGCGGTGACGAAGAAGCCGAGGTTGCGCTTGATGATGCGGCGCTCGTCTTCGGTCAGGCCGTTCGGGTCCTTCCACAGCGCGATGTCGCGCGACATGTTGATTTCCTGCGGCATCCAGTGGTTGGCGCAGCCGGCCAGGTATTTTTCCCAGGCCCACTTGTACTTGAACGGCACCAGCTGGTTGACGTCGGTCGAGCCGTTGATCACGCGCTTGTCGGCGGCGTTGACCCGGCGGTCGCTTTGCACGGCGGCGGCGTTCGGGTGATTGCCGAGGATGCCCGTGCCCGCCGGCTGCGTGGCCGCCGGGGGCAGCACGCCGTGCTGGTCGACGGCAAGTGCGGCGGTGGGATTCGGTGCGGGCTGCGGGGCAGCCTGCGGGGTGGCTTGAACGTCGTCGTCCCAGCTCAGCATGATGTGGTTCTCCGTGGAATGCTTTGGTTTGCCATGCCTCCCGCCGCGCGAACGGCGCGGCGGGAGGCATGGCAGGTAATGACTGACTGGGGGCGGCTTACTGGCAGGCCTCGCACTCTTCGAAGCCGGGGTCGCCCGGGCGCATCGTGCAGACCGCGCCTTCGGCTTCCGGCATGGCCGGTGCGGAGGCGGCAGCCTGGTCGATGCCGGCGGCGCCGATGCCACCTTCGCTACCCGACGACACGGCGTTGAGCGAGCCGCGCGACACGGTGGATTTCTCCACGTGGGTGGCTGCCATGGTGCGCAGGTAGTACGTGGTCTTCAGGCCGCGCAGCCAGGCCAGCTTGTAGGTATCGTCCAGCTTCTTGCCCGAGGCGCCGGCCATGTAGATGTTCAGCGACTGGGCCTGGTCGATCCATTTCTGGCGGCGGCTGGCGGCTTCCACCAGCCAGCTCGGCTCGACTTCGAACGCGGTGGCGTAGATGTCGCGCAGGTCTTGCGGAATGCGGTCGATGCGCGACAGCTTGCCGTCGAAATACTTCAGGTCGGCAACCATCACTTCGTCCCACAGGCCGCGTGCCTTCAGGTCGCGCACCAGGTAGTCGTTGACCACCGTGAATTCGCCCGACAGGTTGGACTTCACGTACAGGTTCTGGAAGGTCGGTTCGATGCAGGCCGACACGCCGATGATGTTCGAGATCGTGGCCGTCGGCGCGATCGCGATGCAGTTGGAGTTGCGCATGCCGTGCTGCTTGATGCGCGCACGCAGGCTGTCCCAGTCCATGGTCGAGGAGTGATCCACTTCCAGGTAGCCGCCGCGTTCTTCGGCCAGCAGCTTGAGCGAGTCCTGGGGCAGGATGCCGCGATCCCACAGCGAGCCTTCATAGGTGCTGTAGCGGCCGCGTTCCTCGGCCAGCTCGCTCGAGGCACGGTAGGCGTAGTAGCACACCGCTTCCATCGAGGTGTCGGCGAACTGCACCGCGGCGTCGCTGGCGTACGGCAGGCGCAGCACGTGCAGGCAGTCCTGGAAGCCCATGATGCCCATGCCGACCGGACGGTGGCGCAGGTTGGAGTTGCGCGCTTTCTCGACCGCGTAGTAGTTGATGTCGATCACGTTGTCGAGCATGCGCATCGCGGTGCGGATGGTCTTCTCGAGCTTGGCGTGGTCGAGCACCTGGGTGCCGTCGGCCTGTTGCTTCAGGTGGGCCACCAGGTTCACCGAACCCAGGTTGCACACGGCGATTTCGCTGTCGTTGGTGTTGAGCGTGATTTCCGTGCACAGGTTGGAGCTGTGCACCACGCCCACGTGCTGCTGCGGGCTGCGGATGTTGCACGGATCCTTGAAGGTGATCCACGGGTGGCCGGTCTCGAACAGCATGCCCAGCATCTTGCGCCACAGCTGCAGCGCGGGGACCTTCTTGAACAGCTTCAGCTCGCCGCTGGCGGCCTTGGCTTCATAGCCCAGGTAGGCGGCCTCGAACGCCTTGCCGACCTTGTCGTGCAGGTCCGGGCAGGTGGCCGGCGAGAACAGCGTCCATTCGCCGGCTTCCATCACGCGCTTCATGAACAGGTCGGGAATCCAGTTCGCCGTGTTCATGTCGTGGGTGCGGCGGCGGTCGTCGCCGGTGTTCTTGCGCAGTTCGAGGAATTCCTCGATGTCCAGGTGCCAGGTTTCCAGGTAGGCGCAGACCGCGCCCTTGCGCTTGCCGCCCTGGTTGACCGCCACGGCGGTGTCGTTCACCACCTTCAGGAACGGCACCACGCCTTGCGACTTGCCATTGGTGCCCTTGATGTGCGAGCCGAGCGCGCGCACATTGGTCCAGTCGTTGCCCAGGCCGCCGGCGAACTTGGACAGCAGCGCGTTTTCCTTGAGCGCTTCATAGATGCCCTCGAGGTCGTCCGAAACGGTGGTCAGGTAGCACGACGACAGCTGCGAGCGGCGGGTGCCCGAGTTGAACAGGGTCGGCGTGGACGACATGAAGTCGAACGACGACAGCAGCTGGTAGAACTCGATGGCACGTGCCTCGCGGTCCTTCTCGCCCAGCGCCAGGCCCATCGCCACCCGCATGAAGAAGGCCTGCGGCATTTCGATGCGGACTTCGTCGATGTGCAGGAAGTAGCGGTCGTACAGGGTCTGCAGGCCCAGGTAGTTGAACTGGAAGTCGCGCTGGGCGTCGAGTGCCGCGCCCAGGCGGGCCAGGTCATAGGTGGCCAGCTTTTCGTCCAGCAGCTCGGCCTCGATGCCGCGCGCGATGAACTTGGGGAAGTACTCGGCATAGCGCGAGACCATCTCGGTCTGGGTCACTTCGGCACCCAGGATTTCCTTGCGGATGGTGTGCAGCAGGATACGCGCGGTAACCTGGCTGTAGGCCGGGTCCTTCTCGATCAGGGTACGCGCGGCCAGGATGGCCGAGTCGTAGACCTGCGTCATGGGCACGCCGTCGTACAGGTTCTTCAGCGTTTCCTTGAGGATGGGCTCGGCGCTGACCGCGTCGCCCAGGCCGGAGCAAGCGTTGTCGATCAGGCCGTGCAGCGCGTTCAGGTCCAGCACGCGGGCCACGCCGCCATCGGTCACATTGAAGGTGACGCCGCCTTCCTGCACGCGGGCCACCGCCTGGGCGTTGGCCTGGGCGCGTTCCTGGGTGCGCTTCTCGCGGTACAGCACGTAGGAACGGGCCACTTCATGCTCGCCCGAACGCATCAGCGCCAGTTCCACGTGATCCTGCACGTCCTCGATATGGAAAGTGCCGCCGTTGGGACGGCTGCGCAGCAGGGCGCGGACCACATTCTGGGTCACTTGCTCGACCACTTCGCGCACACGCGCCGAAGCGGCGCCCTGCCCGCCGTTGACGGCCAGGAAGGCCTTGGTCACCGCCACCGAGATCTTGCTCGGCTCGAACGCCACCACGGCGCCGTTGCGGCGGATGATCTTGTAGTCCTGGTAGCCGCCAGCGGCGGCAGTAGCGGGGCTCGACTGCGGGTTCGCTGCCGCACCGGCGGCGGTGGCGCTGGCGGAAAATTCGTTCTGGGCTGTCTGCATGAGGAACTCCTGTTCTGACCCGTGTTTTATGAGTGACAAAGAGTCCCTGGCAAAACGCGCAAGAAATGACCAGGCACGCCGGCCGGCCCTGACCGGGGAGCGCGCTACCTTGCTGGATTCTGCTGGGACTCTTGTGATGCGCCGATCCTTGGGCGGACCACGGCGTAACGCCGCGGCGGAAACTGCACACCTAGGCCGGCTCCCCGAAAGCACCACTAGATATAGTGGTCGATGCGAAAAACTGGACTAAGTATAGTGAAACGAGGCGGTTTAACCAGTCTTGACAAGCATATTTTTGATGCGATTCCAGTGCCGGCCGAGGCATGCGGCGCTGCGCCATACCCGCCAGCCCAAGAGACGCAAGGGATCCCGCCCGACGGTGCGTTACCGCGCCATGACACGAAATTTTTTTGATTGACCGGGCCGCTTCGATAGGCGCGCACTTTATCAGGGTTTCCCCCAATTCGCGCTTTCCCCCTAGGCCGCGCAGTTGCCGCTTGCTTCAGGGCAGGTCTTTGCGGTAGGGCAACAGCGCCGGAGCCAGGCCGGCGGCGGCGGCAAAGCCCGTCCAGTCGAAATGCGGGCCGGGATCGGTCTTGCGTCCGGGCGCGATATCGCTGTGCCCCGCCACCGCCCGCACCGGGTAGGCGGCAAACAGCGCACGCACCAGCGCCGCGGTGGTGTGGTATTGCGCCAACGCGAACGGCAGGTCGTCGCAGCCTTCGATCTCGATGCCGATGGAAAAGTCGTTGCAACGAGGCCGCCCCAGGAACTCGGACTGGCCTGCGTGCCAGGCCCGGTCCAGGCAGGAAACGAACTGGACCAGTTCGCCTTCTCGCGTCACCAGGAAATGCGCCGAAACCCGCACCTGACAGATCGTAGCGAAGAAGGGATGGCGGGCCGGGTCGAGGCGGTTCTGGAAGAAAGCCTCGATATCGCCGCTGCCGAACTGGCCCGGCGGCAGGCTGATGTTGTGCAGCACCACGAGGTCGACCGGCATATGTGCCGGGCGCGCATCGAAATTGGGCGATGGCACGCGGCGCGCCGCAGGCACCCAGCCCGCCGGGTCCGGACTGAACCCGGGGCCGGGATCGGGAGCGAGGCGAAGCTCAGGCATCGCGGCCTCCCTCGGCGGCGGCAAATTGCCCGCCATCGGCGCTGTCGGCCGTGCCCTCGGCCGGGTCGTCCCGGCCCTCGCGAATCCCCAGTTGCTGGATGCGGTAGCGCAGCTGGCGAAAACTCAGGCCCAGCAGCGGCGCGGCAGCGGTACGGTTGAAGCCGGTCTGCTGGAGCGCCTGCAGGATCAGGTCGCGCTCCAGCGCTTCGAGGCGGCCGGGCAGGTCGATCGGGAAGCTCGCACGGCAAGGCTCTCCCGCCAACTCCCCCGGACGCGGCGCCACGGGCTGCGGGACGGGTTCCGGCGGCATGCCCGATCGGGCCGGCGTGGCCTCGGCTCGCGCGTCGCGCTGCGGATCGGGCCAGCCATGCTGCCCGGGATCGGACCAGGCAGCCGGTGCGGCAGGCGCAGGCGCCGACCAGCCGGCCGCCAGGGAGGACGGGCTGGGCGCTGCCGCTACCGGCGCCGCCCCGGCGGCCCGTTGCAACGCCTCGGCCGGCGGCAGGTACGGCGGCTGCCCGGCCGGGCGCGGCGTGGCGGAAAGCGCCATGCCCGCCTCCAGCGGGCCAAGGTCGGCCACCTCGATGATCAGGCCTTCCGCGAAGGCATAGGCGCGCTCGAGCAGGTTTTCCAGCTCCCGCACATTGCCGGGGAAGGGGTAGTCCGACAGCACCTGCAACGCGGCCGCGGACAGCCGCTTGGGATAGCGGTCGCCGTAGCGCACCGCCAGGTGCTCCAGGATGGCGCCCGCCAGCACCGGGATATCCTCGCGCCGTTCGCGCAGCGTCGGCATGCGCAGCGCCAGCACGTTGAGGCGGTAGAACAGGTCCTGGCGGAACTGGCCGGATGCGACCATGCCGGAGAGGTCCTTGTGGCTGGCGCACAGCACCCGCACATCCACGCTCTCCTCGCGGCTGGCGCCGATCTTGCGCACGCGCCGCTCCTGCAGCACGCGCAGCAGCTTGACCTGCATCGCCAGCGGCAGGTCGGCCACCTCGTCGAGCAGCAGCGTGCCGCCGTTGGCGGCCTGGAAGAAGCCGCCGCGCTCGGCGTCGGCACCCGTGAAGGCGCCCTTCGCATAGCCGAAGAACTCGGACTCCATCAGGGTTTCGGGAATGGCGCCGCAATTGACCGCGATAAAGGGATGCGCGGCGCGGGTGCTGACCGCGTGGATGGCGCGCGCCGCGCGCTCCTTGCCGCTGCCGGACTCGCCGCTGATGACGATCGGCGCCATGCTGCGCGCCAGCCGGGACAGCGCGCGCCGGACTTCGTGCATGGCGGGCGAATGGCCCGGCAGCAAGCTGGCCGCGCGGTCCGCGGTCTCAGGCGCCGCGCCGCCACCCTCCTCGGCGCTGTCGCGCCGCTGGCGCCCCAGCGCGTTCAGGATCAGGCTGCGCAGGTGGTCCAGCGAGACCGGCTTGGCGATGTAGTCGAAAGCGCCTGCCTTGAGCGCCTCCACGGCGTTGTCTGCGCTGCCGTAGGCGGTGATGACCGCCACCGGCACCCGCTCCGGCGCGCTCGATAGCTGGCGCACGATATCGATGCCGAGCCCGTCGCCGAGCCGCATATCGGTCAGCACCAGGCTGTAGCGGCGCGCCGCCAGGTGCTGGCGCGCCTCGGCCAGCGAGCCAGCCAGCACCACGTCGTGACCCATGCGGCGGATGGAGATCTCGAGCAGTTCTCGCAGGTCGGCCTCATCGTCGATGACAAGAATCGGATCGGGGCCTGGCGTCTTCAGGAGCATGGGTCTGCGTCTGGCGGGTTGGCGAAGTGGCGTCGGGCAGCCGGCGCGGGTCAGCCGCCGGCATTGTCCGGCGCGTCGATGCGCAAGGTCAGTACAAAAGCCTTGGCCGGCAGTGTATCGCGTGCGGCCGGCGCCAGCATGCCGGTCTGCGCCAGCAGCGCGTCGAGGGAAATCGTGCCGTAGCGCACCTGGGCGTCGTTGGCGCCGCATAGCTCGCGCGCCATGAACAGGCCCAATCCGGTGCCCTGGGCATTGCTGGTAAAGAAAGGCTCGAACAGGGTGCGCTGGTGCTCGCGCGACACTTCGGCGCCGTCGTTCCAGACGATCAGCTCGGCGTGATGCTGATCCAGCGCATGCGCCAGCAGGCGGATCGCCCCCGGCAGGCGGCTGCAATACCGCCACGCGTTGTCCAGCAGGTTGCCGAGCACCTGCTGCAGTTGCGAGGGGTCGAAGATGACCGGCCGCGCCACGTCGACCGTCAGCCGGATCGCATTGGCATTGATCTCGGCCGAGCGCGGCATGCGCCGCGCGCCGATCGGATCGTCGCTGGCCGAGCGCGAGCGCATTTCCAGCCGCCAGCGGCCAACGATCTCGGGCAGGGCCTGGTTCAGGTCGACGGCGGCCCGCTCGGTACGCGGCCGGCGCGACATCTGCAGCACATCCGACACCACCTGGTCGAGCCGCAGCACATTGTCGTGGATGATGCGCAACAGGCGCGCATCGACATCGCCCTCGGGCCGCCCCGCCTCGCCGGGACGGGTGCCGCGGCGGCTGGTTTCGGCCAGCAGCTCGCTGGCCTGGCTGATGGCCGCCAGCGGGTTGCGGATCTGGTGCGCCACGCTCGCTACCAGGCGCCCCATGGCGGCCAGCTTCTCCTGTTGCACCTGCTCGGCGATGCGCTCCCAGCTTTCGATATGGACCAGCACCGTATCGCGCATCTCGCTGCGCAGCAGCGCCTCGTCTTCCGGGCGCCAGGCCATGGCTTCGCTCTGGGCGATGGCCAGGCGCAGGCGTGCTGCCGCTTCGGGGGTGAGCTCGCTCCAGGCGGCGGTGTTCATGGCGTTCTGCGCGCCCAGCGAAACCGACAGCGAGGAGGCGAAGGTCGAGCGCAGGCTGGCCAGCCCCGGCAGCAGGAAGCGCAGCCGCAGCCGGGTATGCAGGATGGGACCCCGGCCCGAGGAGGGCCGCGACGGCAGCGGCAGCAATTGCAGAATGCGGGGCGCGTCGTCCTTGCTGCGCACCCAGTCGCGCAGCATCTCCATCAGCGGCTGCAGGCGGGGAATCTGGCGCAGGTCGAACAAGGCGTCGCGCCCGGTGGCGGGCGTGCCGGCCGGCTTGCCCCGCTCCGCCGGCTGCACGCCGAGCAGCACCACCGCCGCCGGGTTGGCCGCCACCACCGCGCCATTGGCGCGCAACAGCATGACGCCATCCTGCATATCGTTGACCATCAGCCGGTTGACCAGCTGCTGCAGGCGCAGCTCCTGCTCGCGCGCCATCGCCAGTTGCTCCTGCGCCAGCTGGCGGTTGGCCAGCAGGTACATCAGCGAAGCCGCGATCATGAAAACCAGGCCGTACAGCCCCGAGCCCAGCAGGCCCGCATCGGCCTGCGCCAGCAGCAGGGTCTGCGCAAAGGGCGTGCTCATCACCACCAGCGCCGAAGCTGCCGCGGCGAACAGCGCGAACAGCAGGCTGGTGAGCGCGCCGGCCTGCAGCGCCGGCAGCAGGAAGATCATGGCCAGGCCCTCGCCACGATGGCCCTGCGCGTGAAAGATCAGGCCCAGCAAGACAAGATCGGCCAGCACCTGGCATCGCACCCTCAGGTGAAATCCGCGCCGCCACCACAGGGTGGCCGCTACCATGGCCAACGCCATCGCGGCATAGGGCACGGCCAGCGGCCACGCAGCCGGGCCGCTACCCAGCGCCAGCAGGGTCTCGGCGCGCTGGGCGGGCAGCCACGCATAGCCCAGCAGCAGGACCGCCACCGCCATCCGGGTCCAGGCGAAATAGCGCAGCAGGCGCCAGTGGAATTCAGGGGGTTCTGGCCGCCGCCACATGGCGGCGACGACGTGCCAGGCGTTCAGGCGGGACCAGAACGAGACGCGCCGGCTCATGCGGCGGGGCTGTCCGCGTCGCTGTCGGCCGGCAGATGGGCGCGCCGGCAGTAATACAGGCCGCGATAGGCGATGGCTTCGCCCTGCGGCAGGTGCACGCCGCAATGCGCGCATTGCACCATGGCCTCCTGCGGCGGTGCGGCTTGCGGCTGCCGCGCGGCAGGACCTTGCGCCGCGCCCGGACGGGCAGCGCGCTCCTCGCGCCGGCGTGCCTCGGCGCGCTGCCGCAGCCACCAGAAAAAGCCCAGCACCACGGCCAGGACCAGGAAAATGCGTGCCATGGCGGGATCAGATCCGGTGCAGGATGACTTCGATGACGAAACGGCTGCCGACATAGGCCAGCAGCAGGATGCCGAAGGACGCGATCACCCAGCGCAGGGCGGTGCGGCCACGCCAGCCATAGAAAGTGCGCCCGGCCAGGATGCCGGCGAACATCACCCAGGACACCAGCGCGAACACGGTCTTGTGATCGAGCCGGAAGGCCCTCCCGAACAACTGCTCGGAGAACAGCAGGCCCGACAGGATCGTCAGCGTGAGCAGCACGAAGCCTGCGCCGATCAGGCGGAACAGCAGTTTCTCCAGCGTCAGCAGGGGCGGCAGCAGGTCGAGCCAGCGGCCGACCCATTGCGCCGGCTCGCTGGCCTTGCCAAGCTGGGGCGAGCGGTTGAAACCGTGCAGGCGGCGCTCGGCCAGCAGCATCAGGAAGGCATGGAAGGCCGCCAGCGTAAAGAGCCCATAAGCCACATTGGCAATAATGAAGTGCAGCTTGAACAGCGGCGCCGCCGCGTAGCCGAGGATCTGCGCCCCGGGAAAGGCCAGCGGCATCAGGCTGGCTAGCATCGCCACCGGGATCACGATCAGGCCCAGGCCAGCCAGCGAAAAGAAGAAGCTCTCGATCCAGTAGATGCCCACGCCCAGCCACAGCATGGCCGACAGCGCGAAGGCAAAGCCGAACATCATGCGGTCCGCCGGGAAGATGGTTTCGTGGAGCAGCAGGCCGTGGCTGGCCAGCGCGGCCAGCATCAGGGCGTGCCACCAGGCCGGGCGGCCCTCGCCGCGCCCGCCCCCGCCGCCCGGCAGCACCACGGTGGTCGCCGCGCCCCCCATGGCACCGGTGCCGGCGCCGGCAGCCGATAGCTGCGGGTTGCGCGTCGCCCAGCCGTGATAGGCCAGGCCGCAATAGAGAAGTGCCGTCAAGGCATACAGTACAATGGCCATTTGCACAGTTTACCTTAGCGCCCCGTCCCGGTGGCGCCCCGCTTGAGCCGGGCCCCGAGCCGGCCTCAAGCCTCGATAAAGCCCTATCCCCCGGACTTCTGCCATGCTGGACAATCTCACTCAACGCCTGGCGCGGGTCGTCAAGACCATGCGCGGCGAGGCTCGCCTGACCGAAGCCAATACCGCCGAAATGCTGCGCGAAGTGCGCCTGGCCATGCTCGAAGCCGACGTGGCCTTGCCGGTCGTGCGCGAATTCATCGCCCGCGTCAAGGAAAAGGCGCTGGGCGAGGATGTGGTGTCCAGCCTCACGCCCGGCCAGGCGCTGGTGGGCGTGGTGCAGCGCGAGCTGACCGCTGTCATCGGCGGCGAGGAAAGCCTCTCGGCCGACAACAAGGCGGGCGAGCTCAACCTGGCGGTGCAGCCGCCGGCCATCATCCTGATGGCCGGCCTGCAGGGCGCAGGCAAGACCACCACCGTCGGCAAGCTGGCCAAGTGGCTCAAGGAAAACAAGAAGAAGAAAGTGCTGACGGTATCGTGCGACGTCTACCGTCCCGCCGCCATCGCCCAGCTCAAGACCGTGTCCGAGCAGGTCGGCGCCGACTTCTTCCCCTCCCAGCCCGACCAGAACCCGGTCGACATCGCCCGCGCGGCGGTGGACTGGGCCAGGAAGCACTACCACGACGTGCTGATCGTCGATACCGCGGGCCGCCTGGGTATCGACGAGGCGATGATGAAGGAAATCGCCGCCCTGCACGCCGAGCTCAAGCCGGCCGAAACCCTGTTCGTGGTCGACGCCATGCTGGGCCAGGACGCGGTCAACACCGCGCGCGCCTTCAATGACGCGCTGCCGCTGACCGGCGTGGTGCTGACCAAGCTGGACGGCGATGCGCGCGGCGGCGCCGCGCTGTCGGTGCGCCACATCACCGGCCGCCCGATCAAGTTCGTCGGCGTTGGCGAAAAACTGGACGGCCTCGAGCCCTTCTACCCCGACCGCATGGCCCAGCGCATCCTGGGCATGGGCGACATCCTCGCACTGGTCGAGGAAGCCCAGCGCGGCGTGGACATGGAAGCCGCCGAGAAGCTGGCCAAGAAGATCAAGAAGACCGGCGGCTTCGACCTCGAGGACTTCAAGAGCCAGATCGGCCAGATGAAGAAGATGGGCGGCCTGGGCAGCCTGGTCGACAAGCTGCCGGCGCAGTTCGCCCAGCAAGCCCAGGGTGCCAATATGGACGTGGCGGAAAAGCAGGTGCGCCGCATGGAAGGCATCATCAACAGCATGACCGCCGAGGAGCGCGCCAAACCCGAGCTGATCAAGGCCAGCCGCAAGCGCCGCATCGCCACCGGCGCCGGCGTGCCGGTGCAGGAAGTCAACCGCCTGCTCAACCAGTTCGACCAGATGCAGAGCATGATGAAAAAGCTCAAGGGCGGCGGCATGATGAAGATGATGCGCTCGATGGGCGCGATGAAGGGCGGCATGAAGGGACTCTTCAACCGCTAAGCCATCCGGCGCGGCGATGCCCGCTTGCGGGCGCCGCGCCACTTGCAAAAGACAAAGACAGCGATAGAGACAGGATCCACATCATGATGACCGCCGAACAGGCCCGCGAACTCTGGGCCAACTCCGAGGAAATCGTCAGCGCCGAGGCCGTCCAGGCATCCCTGGACCGCATGGCGGGCGAAATCACGGAAAAAATGGGCGACACATTCCCGCTGGTGCTGTCGGTGATGGGCGGCGCGGTCGTCTTCACCGGCATGCTGCTGCCCAAGCTGGCGTTTCCGCTCGAATTCGACTACATCCACCTCTCGCGCTACAACAACAAGACGGTGGGTGGCGAGATGCAGTGGCGCGTGGCGCCGCGCGAGTCGGTCAAGGGCCGCACGGTGCTGGTGCTGGACGACATCCTCGACGAAGGCGAAACCATGGCCGCGATCCGCCAGCGCATCATGGACATGGGCGCCACCAACGTCTACGCCGCCGTGCTGTGCGAGAAAGTGCTGCAGAAGGCCAAGCCCATGCACCCGGACTTCTGCGGCTTCACCGTGCCCGAGCGCTATGTCTTCGGTTGCGGCATGGACGCGCACGGTTACTGGCGCAACCTGCCCGCCATCAGGGCCTTGCGCTGAGGATCGGCCACAGCGAGGCCAGCAGCAACAGCGCCATCGCCACGTTGAACAGGCGCAGCACGCGCGGCTGCGCCAGCCAGCGCCGCATGGCCGAGCCGAACACGGCCCACATCGCCACGCTGGGCAGGTTGATCACGGCGAACAGGCCGGACAGCAGCAACACATTGAGCCAGACATTGCCGTGCAGCACGTAGGTGCTGCATGCGCCCACCGCCATCACCCACGCCTTCGGGTTGACCCACTGGAACGCCGCGGCCGCCACGAATCCCATCGGCTTGCCGACCTCCTGCTCCTGCAGGCCGCCTGACGTCGCCAGCTTCCAGGCCAGCCAGGCGAGATAGACTGCCGCCACCACGCGCAGCACCTGCCAGGTCCACGGGAAAGCGTGGAACAGCGATCCCAGGCCCAGCCCCACCACCGCCACCATCAGGCCGAAGCCGATGCTGATGCCCAGCACATGCGGCACGGTGCGGGCAAAGCCGAAGTTCACGCCCGAGGCCAGCACCATGGTGTTGTTGGGTCCCGGGGTGATCGACGACACCAGGGCAAACGCGCAAAAGGCGGCGAACACGCCGGATCCGGCGACAAGCTGGGGCACTACCATGACTGACTCCATCGGAAGCGGACTTGAATGGAACTAGTCTAGCCAGATCGAACAGTACGGTACCGGTACAGTTCACCTGAAAACTAGCGGTACGCCTGCCAAGCGCGAGGCCAGCGGTATTATGGCTTTGCCCCCTGCAGTGCATTGACCGCCACCACCAGGGCGATCCCCCACAGCACCAGCCCCGTCACCCGCTCCACGCCGCGCACCGAGCGGGCGAAGCGCGCCCTCACCGGCGGCAGGCGCACGCCCCACGCCACCAGCATGTCCCAGCCAAAGACCATGGCGAACATCCAGAGGCCGTAGCCGGCCTGGGCCACGAATGGCGTGCGGCTGCCGGCCAGCACGGAGAACAGGCTGGCGTAGAACAGCAAATTCTTCGGATTGAGCACGGCCGACAGGAAACCGGTGGCGAGCTGCGCCGCGTAGCTGGCGCCTTTACCGCGCCCGCCGCGCGCCGGCTGGCTGCCCGCCTCCGGCAGCACGGTCTCGCCACTGGCCGACAGCAGGCGCCAGCCCAGCCAGGCCAGGTAGAGGCAGCCGCCCCACTGCAGCAGCGTGAATACGCCCTGGCTGGTGCGCGTGGCGGCCAGTCCCGCCATGGCCAGGCAGATAAACACGCCATTGCCCAGGGCAATGCCCAGGCAGACCGCGCTGGCGCGGCCCACACCGTGCACCAGCGCGCTGCGCACCACCAGGAAGAAATCGGGCCCCGGGCTGAGCAGCGCGAGAAAGTGCGCGCCCGCCACCATGGCGAATTGGCCGAAGCCGGAGTCGACGGGTAAATCCATGCCTGTCCCTTTTTCCTTTCGTGAAGAGCACGAAGTGTGGGCTGCCAGGCAGGGGCGCGTATTGGAGAAAATTGCGCGGCACGGGCACCGCGGCGCGCGCGGGGCCGGCTCAGCGGGGCCGGCGCTGGTAGTGGCGCGGCGTGAGCGCGACGCGCTGCTTGAATGCGCGCTGGAAATGGCTCTGGTCGGAGAAACCCAGCTCCTGGGCGATTTCCGCCGGCGCCGCGCCCGCGCGCAGCAGCCGGCGCGCCTGGTTGATGCGCAGGTCGAGCTGGTAGGCATGTGGTGTCATGCCCGTCTCGGCCCGGAAAGCCCGGATCAGCTGGTAGCGGCTCAAGCCGACGCTGCGCGCCATGTCGGCCAGCGGCAGCGCTTCGGCGTGGCGCTCGCGCAACAGCGCCACCAGGCGGGCCAGGCTGGCCTGGCCGCAGGCGGGCGGGCGCGGCAGGCGGACGGTCTGGCGCGGGTCGATGCCGCCCAACAGCACCCCGACGAAGCCGGCCAGCGCGGCCTCCTTGCGCGCCGCCGGTGCCGCGGAGAACAACATCTGGTTGAGCCGGCACAGGGCCGCGTAACTGTCCGCCGCGCTGGTGATGCGCACCCGTGCCAGTGCCTGCGGCAGCGCCGGCGCCGCGCCATTCGCCGCCAGCACCGCCTCGACCCATGCCGGGTCGAGATGCAGCATCTGGTAGCTCCAGCGCCCGTCCGGCACCGGGTTGCAGGCATGCACCTGGCCGGCCGGGATCACCACCACGTCGCCGCGCGACAGCCGCACCGGCCCGGCTTCCGTGCTGAACAGGCTGTGGCCGCTATCGATGGCGCCGATCGACAGCGTGGGATGGGTGTGAGGCAGGTAGGCGGCGCCGCTGTCGCAGGCGCAACGGCTTTCGACATAGGGCATGGCCGGGTCGAACCAGTAGCGGGCCGGCTGCGCCGCATCTGCGGCGCTTCGGCCACGACGATCGTCTGGCGCGCCCATCACTCGCTCCGGTAGGGACGCTCGCGCAGCCACTTGGTAGCGATCCACTTCTCGCCGGCCTCGACCGGCAGGCCGGCGTGCAGCGTGCGCTCGTCCAGCGTTCCGTCGGACTTGCGATAGCTGAAATAGACCGCATTGCCCTTGACCGGCGCCACCTCGAGGCCGAGCTTGGGGAAAGCGGTGGCGCCGCCGGCCGGCGGACTGTTCAGGTAGATCACCAGGGTGGCGATGCGCTGCCCCCCCACCTTGAGCTGGCGCGCTTCGCCAGGCCGCTGGGGATTGAAGTAGTCGTAATGCGCCTGGTACTCGCCGCCGGGCTTGTAGTTGAGGATCTGCAGGCCTTCGCCGCGTTCCGCGGGGATCCCCGTGACCGAGGCGATGCACGCCTCGAGACGCTCGATCAGCGGGTGTTCGCCGACCTGGAACATCGCACCCAGGCTGGTGCGCGCCTCGATCAGGTTTTCATCGCCGGTATCGGGATTGATCACCGGCGAACGCACCAGCCGGCCACGCGCCAGCGCGACAAGGGCATCGCACTCGGCATCGGTGAACAATTGCTGGAACAGCACGATGCGCGGCGCGGCGAGCCGGAACAGGATGGGAATATCGCGCCCCGCGTGACGCACCGCGTTGCGGCCGGCGGGGGCGATGGCATGGCCGTGGCCGCCCGGGCGATCGCCGGGGTTGCTGGACGAGGAGGACGAGGGGGACGAGGGCTTGCCGATGCCCCGGTCCGCAGCCAATTCGGCCTCCCGCTCCGCCGCCCCTTTCATCTCTTTCGCCGCCCCTTTTGTGCCATGACCCGCCGCGGCGGCCACCGCGGCGGCGACGGTGGCCTGCGCGAAGGCCCGATCGTAGCCCGACTGGCACATCGACTGCACCAGCGCCTCGCCGTCGAAGCCCTGCGCGAGGTGGCGCCGCAGCCAGTGCTCCAGGTCCGCCGAGGAACTGGTATAGCCAGCCTTGCCGGGGGTGCCGGGGATGCCGCTCATGACGGATTGGCCAGGCGCTGCGGCGAGAACGGGTTGCGCTCCGGCGCCTCGGGCGGCAGCGCGCGGCCGCGGGTGGTGGTGCCGGCTTCGGGGTCGCCGGCCACGGTGACGGCGGCTTCGGAGAATTGCCAGCGCTTCCAGGCCGCCAGCACCGCATTGGGATAATCGGGACGGCCCCGGCTGCCGTTGTAGCGGCCCAGCGCCAGGAACAGGTCGCCCTGCTCGCGGTCCAGGTAGTGGCGAAGGATGGTGCAGCCGTAACGCAGGTTGCTCTGCAGGTGAAACAGCTTGCGGGCGTCGCCGTCGCCGATGCTGCGCGCCCAGAACGGCATCACCTGCATCAGCCCGCGGGCGCCGGCCGAGCTGATGGCGTACTTGCGGAAATTGCTCTCGACCTGCACCAGCCCTAGCACCAGCGCCGGTTCCAGCCCGGCGCGCTTGGCTTCGTAGTAGGCGGTCTCGATCAGTTCGATGCGCACCTGCGGCTCGGGGATGCGCCCGGCAAGCCGGTGCGACATTTCCCCGAGCCACTTGATATAGGCCAGCTGGTCTCCCGTGGAAGCGAAGACCGGGCGCACCGGCCGGCTATCGGCAATTGCAGCGGCAAGCGCGCCGCGCACCGAGTCGGCCAGGTCTTCTTCCTTCTGGGCCCCGGCGTAGGCGGCAGAGCTCAGCACCAGCAGCAAGCCGGCGCCGGCCCGGGCCGCACGCAGACGGCGGCCCGGGCCAGGCTTCGGCAGGCGCGGGAGGCCCGGCAGGCGCATGGCGCTCAGGCCGACAGCAGCCCGCGCACGTGGCCGACCACGTCCGCGACCGCCAACTGGGTGGCCTCGGCGTCACGGCGGCCCTGGTACTCGACGCGGCCTTCCTTCAGGCCGCGATCGCCCACCACCACGCGGTGCGGCACGCCGATCAGTTCCCAGTCGGCGAACATGGCGCCGGGGCGCTCGCCGCGATCGTCCAGGATCACGTCGACGCCGGCCGCCAGGAGTTCGGCATGGATGCGGTCGGCCTCGGCCTTGACGGCCTCGGAACGGTCGTAGCCGACCGGGCAGACCACCACCGCGAACGGGGCGATCGATGCCGGCCAGATAATGCCGCGTTCGTCGAAGTTCTGCTCGATGGCAGCGCCCAGGATACGGGTCACGCCAATGCCGTAGCAGCCCATCTGCATGGGCTGGGTCTTGCCGTTCTCGTCCAGGAAGGTGGCGCCCATCGATTCCGAATAACGCGTGCCGAGCATGAACACGTGCCCGACCTCGATGCCGCGGCAGATCGCCAGCGCGCCCTTGCCATCCGGCGAAACATCGCCCTCCACCACATTGCGCAGGTCCGCCACTGCGGGCTCGGGCAGGTCGCGGCCCCAGTTGACGCCGGTCAGGTGGTAATCCCGCCGGTTGGCGCCGCAGACGAAGTCGCTCATATTGGCCACGGTGCGGTCGGCCACCACGTTGACGGGCTTCTTCGCGTTGATCGGGCCGAGGTAGCCGGGAGGCGTGCCGAAGGTCTCGACGATCTCGGTCTCGGTGGCAAAACGGAAGTCGGCCAGGCCGGCCACCTTGGACGCCTTGACCTCATTGAGTTCATGGTCGCCGCGCAGCAGCAGCAGCCAGATCTGCGTGCCGGACTCGCCATCGGTGGCCAGCACGATCGACTTGACCGTGCGCGCCAGCGGGATACCCAGCATTTCGGCCACTTGCTCGCACTTGGCCTTGCCCGGGGTGGGGGTATTGACCAGCTCCTCCGCAGGCGCGGCGCGCTGCGCCAGCAGCGGCAGGGCCTCGGCCGCCTCCATGTTGGCGGCGTAGTCCGAGTCCGGGCAATAGACGATGGCGTCCTCGCCGGTATCGGCGATCACGTGGAATTCGTGCGAACCGGAGCCGCCGATGGCGCCGTTGTCGGCCGCCACGGCACGGAACTCCAGGCCGAAGCGCTGGAAGATACGCGTGTAGGCGTTGAACATCTTGTCGTACGAAACCTTCAGCCCCGCCGCGTCGCGGTCGAAGGAGTAGGCATCCTTCATGGTGAATTCGCGCCCGCGCATGATGCCGAAACGCGGCCGGCGCTCGTCGCGGAACTTGATCTGGATCTGGTAGAAATTGACCGGCAGCTGCTTGTAGCTGCGGATTTCGCTGCGGGCGATGTCCGTCACCACTTCCTCGGAGGTGGGCTGCACGGCAAAGTCGCGCTCGTGGCGGTCCTTCAGGCGCAGCAGTTCGGGGCCCATCTTGTCCCAGCGGCCGGTTTCCTGCCACAGCTCGGCGGGCTGGATCACCGGCATCGACAGTTCGACCGCGCCGGCGCGGTTCATTTCCTCGCGCACGATGGCTTCCACCTTGCGGATCACCCGCAGGCCGATCGGCATGTAGTTATAGATGCCGGCGCCGAGCTTCTTGATCATGCCGGCACGCATCATCAGTTTGTGCGACACGATTTCCGCGTCGGAAGGGGCTTCCTTGAGGGTGGAAATGAAGAATTGCGAGGCTTTCATCCGTTGCTTTCTCGTGAGGCCATGCCGGCCCAGGGGGTTCCGGGGACGGAGTGGCGCGAATCCGTTGCGCGCGTGCGCCTGATGCGGCGCTTTTTGCTCGGGGAAAACCAGCAGCCCGTTGCATAAGCCGTGCTACGCGCTTCCTTTATAATCGACGTAATTCTAAAGGATTCGAGGTGCAGTCATGCTCGATCGTGAAGGCTTTCGCCCGAACGTCGGCATCATCCTCATCAACGCACGGAACGAGGTGTTCTGGGGCAAGCGCATCGGCGAACATTCGTGGCAGTTTCCTCAAGGCGGCATCAAATACGGCGAAACGCCGGAACAGGCGATGTACCGCGAGCTACATGAAGAAGTCGGTCTGCTGCCCGAGCACGTCAGGATCGTCGGTCGCACGCGCGACTGGCTGCGTTATGAGGTGCCGGACAAGTTCATCCGCCGCGAGATCCGCGGCCATTACAGGGGACAGAAGCAGATTTGGTTCCTGTTGCGCATGGCGGGCCGCGATTGCGACATCCGCCTGCGTGCTACCGACCATCCGGAGTTCGATGCCTGGCGCTGGAGCCACTATTGGGTGCCGCTGGAAGCGGTCATCGAGTTCAAGCGCGACGTCTATCAACTGGCGCTGACCGAGCTGTCCCGCTTCCTGCAGCGCAACACGCGCGCGCCGTTGAGTCCCTACGGCACGCACGGCAGCCATGGCCGGCACGGTTCGGCGCGCGCGGGCCATGCCCAGGCGCCGGACGAACTACATACCACGCACGATAATGCGCCCGACCTGGTCCACCACCAGGACCAGGCAGGTTATCCGGGCACAACCTTGCCGGCCGAGCCGGCGTCCACAGAACGGAGTACCGATGATTGATTTCGCCGGCCGCGGCTTGCGCCAGAGCCTGCCTGCCGCCTGCCTGCTGGCGGCCACCCTTTGCCTCGGGCTGGCCGGCTGCGGCACCACCGCCAAACCCGCCGCGGACGACGAGGAATACAAGCCGAAGAAGCCATTCAGCCTGGAAAGCCTCGACCCGTTCGCCCCGAAGGACTTCACTGAAGGCAAGACGACACTGCCGGCGCTGCCGCGCGACGCCGATCTGATCCCCTTCGATGCGGGCACCACCGGCAATTTCGATTTCGCGGTCGACGGCAAGTCCGTGCTGGTGGGCGAAGACGGCGCCGTGCGCTATACCGTGGTCATTACCAGCCCCAGCGGCATACGCACCGCCAGCTTCGAGGCCGTGCGCTGCGACTCCTTCGAGCGCAAGCTGTTCGCGACGCTGCCCAAGGGCGCGACCGAATGGGTGCCCAACGGCAGCGAAAACCGCGACAACTGGGCCCGCCTGTCCAGCGGCGGGCGCAATAACTACGCTGCCACGCTGGCCAAGGATTTCCTCTGCGAAGGGCGTTCCGCCTCCGGCAGGGCGGAAGACATCGTCAAGCAGTTGCGTGGCTTCGCGCCGACCAGGCCCGCCTATCGCTAAGGCAGCCGACATGGCCAAAGCGCCAGGGAGCACTCCGCCGGCAGTGCCGGCGGGCAAGTAAAAAGGGCTGCCTCGCGCAGCCCTTCTTGTTACTGGCGGCAGCCGGCCCGCGGCCCGGCAAGGCCGCTCAAACCAGCACCAGGTTGTCCCGGTGGATCAGCTCGTGCTCGTTCTGGTGGCCCAGCACCCGCTCGATCTCGGACGATGGCTTGCGCGCGATCATGCGGGCCTCCGAGCTGGCATAGTTGGTGATGCCGCGCGCCACTTCGCTGCCGGCGGCATCGACGCAGGCAATCACCTCGCCGCGCGCGAACTCGCCCTGCACATCCACCACGCCGATCGGCAGCAGCGACTTGCCGCCGCTGGTGAGCTTGTCGACCGCGCCGGCGTCGATCACCACCCGCCCACGCAGCTGCAGGTGATCGGCCATCCATTGCTTGCGCGCGGTCAGGCGCCCGGTGGGCGCCAGCAGCTGGGTGCCGATGCCTTCGCCGCCCGCCAGCCGCTCGAGCACATTGGCTTCGCGGCCGGAGGCGATCACGGTATGCGCGCCCGACTTGGCCGCGCGCTTGGCGGCCAGGATCTTGGTCAGCATGCCGCCGCGGCCGATCGACGTACCGGCGCCGCCGGCCATGGCCTCGAGCTCCGGCGCGCCTGCCAGCGCCTCGTCAACGAACTCGGCCTGCGGGTTGCTGCGCGGATCGGCGGTATAGAGGCCGCGCTGGTCGGTCAGGATCACCAGCGCATCGCCTTCGATCAGGTTGGTAACCAGCGCGCCCAGGGTGTCATTGTCGCCGAACTTGATCTCGTCGGTGACCACCGTGTCGTTCTCGTTGATGATGGGCACCACGCCCAGCGAGAGCAGTGTCAGCAGGGTCGAGCGTGCATTGAGGTAGCGCTCGCGGTCGGCCAGGTCGGCATGGGTCAGCAGCACCTGGGCGGTGCGGATGCCGTAGCGGCCGAACTGGCTCTCGTAGACCTGGGCCAGGCCCATCTGCCCCACTGCGGCCGCGGCCTGCAGCTCGTGGATTTCCTTGGGACGGCGCACCCAGCCCAGCCGCTGCATGCCTTCGGCGATGGCGCCGGAACTGACCAGCACGACTTCCTTGCCGGCCATGCGCAGTTTGGCGATCTGCGCCGCCCAGCGGGCGATGGCCTCGTGATCGAGACCCTTGCCGTCGTTGGTCACCAGGCTGGACCCAACCTTCACGACGATACGTTTTGCCTGGGCGATGACCGATTGCATGGCGGGAATCCTGTCTCCTGGGTACTGCCGTTATGTTGCTTGGCGGGAAAGTAGCGAGAGCGTATCAGTATGCCGCGCGTCGCGCGCGCGGCTCAGCTTTGCTCGCCGCCGGACTGGTCGATATTATGCAGCCGCTCGTCCAGGCGGATATCCGGTTCCGCCAGCGCGGCCACTTCCTCGGCCTTGATCGCGGCGAGGTGATCCTTGATCGCGTAGATCAGCTCGCGGCAACCCTCGCCGGTGAGTGCCGAGATGCGGAACACCGGGCCCTTCCACTTGTAGCGCTTGACGAAATCCTTGACCCGGGCCTCGCGCTCATCCTCGGGCACCACGTCCAGCTTGTTGAGCACCAGCCAGCGCGGCTTGTCGTGCAGCGATTCGTCGTACTTCTTCAGTTCGTTGACGATGGCGCGGGCCTCTGCAACCGGATCCACGGTTTCATCGAACGGCGCCAGGTCGACGATATGCAGCAGCAAGCCCGTGCGCTGCAGATGCCGCAGGAACTGGTGGCCCAGCCCGGCGCCCTCGGCCGCGCCCTCGATCAGGCCGGGAATATCGGCCACCACGAAGGACTGCTCGTGATCGACCCGTACCACGCCAAGGTTCGGATGCAGCGTGGTGAAGGGATAGTCGGCGATCTTCGGCCGCGCGTTGGAGATATGCGAGATAAAGGTCGACTTGCCGGCATTGGGCATGCCCAGCAGCCCGACGTCGGCCAGCACCTTCAGCTCCAGCTTGATCATGCGGCGCTCGCCGGGCTTGCCGTCCACCTGCTGGCGGGGCGCGCGGTTGGTACTGGACTTGAAGTGCAGGTTGCCCCAGCCGCCCAGGCCGCCCTGGGCCAGGCAGACGGTCTGGCCGTGCTCGGTCAGGTCGGCGATCAGTTCGCCGGAATCCATGTCCAGGATCTGCGTGCCGACCGGCATGCGCAGCGTCACGTCCTCGCCGCCCGCGCCGTAGCAATCGGCACCCCGGCCGTTTTCGCCGTTGCGCGCCACGTGCTTCTTGGCATAGCGGAAGTCGATCAGCGTATTGATATTGCGGTCGGCCTGCGCATACACGCTGCCGCCGTCGCCGCCGTCGCCGCCGTCCGGGCCACCGAAGGGCACAAATTTCTCGCGCCGCATCGATGCGCTGCCGTTGCCGCCATTGCCGGCAATGACTTCAATTCTGGCTTCGTCGATGAACTTCATGATGACCTTCCGTGGTGGAGCGGCCGCGATGCGCGCGCACAAGCCAGGATGGCAGGGACGCGGGCGCGGCGGATGGCGACATGGATATTGTCGCCAGAAAAGAAAAAGCCCCGCAAGTACTGCGGGGCCTTCATGCTGCAAAGGCTATGATCAGGCTGCCGGAACGACGCTGACCTGCTGCTTCTTGGCAGCGCCCTTGACGGCGAACTGCACGTGGCCGTCGACCAGGGCAAAGAGGGTGTGATCCTTGCCAATGCCAACGTTCTCGCCCGGGTGCACGCGGGTGCCGCGCTGACGCACGATGATGCCGCCGGCGTTGATGGCCTGACCACCAAACACCTTGACGCCCAGACGCTTCGATTCGGAATCGCGGCCGTTCCGTGTGGAACCGCCGCCCTTTTTCTGTGCCATGACTAACTCCTGTCGCTTTACTTTACCTAGTTACGCTTGATTTCGATTTCGATGATGACTGAGCTCGGGCTCAGGCAACGATCGCTTCGATGCGCAGCTCGGTGTAATTTTGACGATGGCCTTGACGCTTCTGATAGTGCTTGCGACGGCGCATCTTGAAGATCTTCACCTTATCGTGACGACCTTGGGAGATAACGGTAGCCTTGACGGAAGCCCCGCTAACCAGCGGCGTACCAAACTTGATTTGGTCGCCTGCGCCCACTGCGAGCACCTGGTCGAGCGTGATTTCTGCGCCAATGTCTGCCGGTATCTGTTCTACTTTAAGTTTTTCGCCAGCAGCAACCTTATATTGCTTGCCGCCGGTTTTTACGACCGCGTACATTGTCGAACCTCTCGATGTGAAATAAAACGCCGAAAGCCAACGCCGGCGCGCCCTTGCGACCGCCTCATCCCGCTCGGAAAGAGCTGGCAGGCGGACAAGCCGGACGGCCAAATTGGCCCGGTTATCCCCCACCGGCGCATCTGCAGACAACACAAAGCGGCCGGAGGAAACCCACGATTCTATACCAGAGTCGGGAAAAGCGCAAAGAAAACAGACACATAGCCGGCCCGGCGGCGCCCGATGCACTTCCCGCCACTCCGGGTCAGATCAGATCCGCCAGCAGGAAGCCGGCCAGTGCGGCGAAGGCTGCCCACAGCGCGGTGCGGCGCAGCTGCCGGCGAGAGGGGGAGCGTTGCTGTGTCATGGCCGCATTATAGATCGCCGGGGTGCGCACCCCACCTTTGCGCCAGACCTCTGCGCGGCATCGCGACACCCTCCCTTCAGGGGACATACATACACCCGCATCGCTTATAATCGGCGGGTTTTGCGTAACGGTGAACATCTTGTCCCAGTCTTCCGCCACTGCCTTGCTTGCCCCGGTCGCTGCCGACATGCGCGCCGTTGATACGGTTATCCGCCAGCGCCTCGCATCCGAGGTGCCGCTGATCGAGCAGATCGGCGAGTACATCATCAGCGCGGGCGGCAAGCGCCTGCGCCCGGTGATCCTGCTGTTGTCCGCACGGGCCTTCGGTTATGACGGCCACCGGCACCACGAACTCGCCTCGGTGGTGGAGTTCATCCACACCGCCACCCTGCTCCACGACGACGTGGTCGACGAGTCGGAACTGCGGCGCGGCCGCCAGACCGCCAACGCGGTCTTCGGCAACGCCGCCAGCGTGCTGGTGGGCGACTTCCTCTATTCGCGCGCCTTCCAGATGATGGTCGACGCCGGCAGCATGCGCATCATGGAGATTCTCTCCAACGCCACCAATGTGATCGCCGAAGGCGAAGTGCTGCAACTGCTGAACATGCACGACCCCGACGTCACGGTGGAGCGCTACCTGCAGGTGATCCGCTACAAGACCGCCAAGCTGTTCGAGGCGTCGGCCCAGCTTGGCGCGGTGCTGGCCGGCGCGGACGCCGCCACCGAGGAGGCCGCCGCCGAATACGGCCGGCGCATCGGCACCGCCTTCCAGCTGATCGACGACATGCTCGACTACACCGCCAGCGCGGAGCAGATGGGCAAGAACGCCGGCGACGACCTGCGCGAAGGCAAGCCCACCCTGCCGCTGCTGCACCTGCTGGAACACGGCACCGCCGAACAGCGCACGCTGGCCCGCGAAGCCATCGTGCAGGGCGGCACCGAGCACTTCGAGGCGGTGTTCGCGGCGATCCACGCCAGCGGCGCGCTGGAAGTCACCTTCCAGGCCGCCCAGCGCGAAGCCGAAGCGGCGGAAAAAGCCGCCCAGCAGTTCCCCGAGTCCCCGCTGAAGCAGACACTGATCGACCTGTGCGCGTTCTCGCTGCAGCGGCAATCCTGAGGCGAGCGCGCCCCGATGGGTGCGAGCCGGAAAAGAACGCAGCACACGGCGCACCCTCTTCCAATCTGCAAAAAAGCCTGCTACACTTTTGTTCTTTCTCGCAGCGACAATGTTTCAGGTGCCGCGAAAAATAAACGGGGTGTAGCTTAGCCTGGTAGAGCGCTACGTTCGGGACGTAGAGGCCGGAGGTTCGAATCCTCTCACCCCGACCAGTTTCACGGTCGACAAAACCGTACAAGAAAGGCCGCACAGCAATGTGCGGCCTTTTTTCATTGGCGCCGTTGGCGCGCCCCGTCCTCGCCCCCTCCCCCGCGCAAGTTGGGTTGCACCCTGTCGCGCAAACGCCAATGCCCCCTGCGGCTCGCCTTTACAAAAAGTGACCCCAGCTGCAAACTGCCCCGATTCGGGGTCTTTCGGCCGCTTGCCGGCCAACTAGCGTTTTGCCATGACACTTGGTCTAGCTCTTGCACAGAGCCGGCGCATTGCGCCGGCCCTGCTCGCCCAGCTTGAACAGTCGGCACGAGAAAAAAAGTCGCAGCTGATCGACGAGATCATCGCCAGCGGCACCATGACTGCGCACGATGTGGCGATCTTCGCGGCTGATAAATATCAGCTGCCCCTGGTCGACCTGACTCAATACAACCTGAACAAGGTGCCGCCGGCACTGGCCGGCAACCGCGATTTCCACGCGCACCGGCTGCTGCCGCTGGGCCGACGCGAGAACCGGCTGATATTGGCCATGTCGGACCCGGGCAACCAGGCCGGACTCGACGCCATCAAGCAGAAGTACAACCTGCCGGTGGACGCCGTCGTGGTCGAGCACGACAAGCTGATGACCCACGTGCGCTCGGCCAGCGACGACAGCGGCGGCACGTTCAAGTCGATCGCGCCGGTGCAGGCCGAGCGCAAGATG
This sequence comes from Cupriavidus sp. 96C5-1, assembly GCF_057798855.1. Taxonomy (NCBI): domain Bacteria; kingdom Pseudomonadati; phylum Pseudomonadota; class Betaproteobacteria; order Burkholderiales; family Burkholderiaceae; genus Cupriavidus; species Cupriavidus sp. 96C5-1. Next base: position 87,392 of record NZ_JBYOJU010000022.1, read on the forward strand.
ATCGACTACGATCCCGTCGCTTCGGCCGGCGCGCTGCGCAACAAGACCGCCGCCGACATCGACGATGCGCCCGTGGTGCGCTTCCTGCACAAGCTGCTGACCGAGGCCTTCCACCGCGGCGCTTCCGACCTTCACTTCGAACCCTTCGAGACCTTCTACCGCGTCCGTTTCCGGGTCGACGGCGTGCTGCAGGAGGTCGCGCGGCCGCCGCTGGATATCCGCGACAAGATCTCCACCCGCATCAAGGTGCTGTCGCGCCTGGACATCTCTGAAAAGCGGGTACCCCAGGATGGCCGCATGAAGCTGCTGATCGCGCTGCCCAAGGAGAAAGGCAGCGACGGCAAGGACAGCAAGGAGCCCAAGGAAACCGTGGAGAAGGCGATCGACTTCCGCGTCTCCACGCTGCCGACCCTGTTCGGCGAGAAGATCGTGATCCGGATCCTGGAGTCGTCCTCCGACAAGCTCGACATCGACCAGCTCGGCTACGAGCCGGCGCAAAAGGCGATGCTGCTGGAGGTCATCAAGCGCCCCTATGGCATGGTGCTGGTGACCGGCCCCACCGGCAGCGGCAAGACGGTGTCGCTCTACACCTTCCTGAACCGGCTGAACCAGGGCGACATCAATATCTCCACGGCGGAAGACCCGGCGGAAATCCAGCTGCCCGGCATCAACCAGGTCAACGTCAACGAAAAGGCGGGCCTGACCTTCGCCGCCGCGCTGCGCTCCTTCCTGCGGCAGGATCCCGACATCATCATGGTCGGGGAAATCCGCGACCTGGAAACCGCCGACATCTCGATCAAGGCCGCCCAGACCGGCCACCTGGTGTTCTCGACGCTGCATACCAACGATGCGCCGACCACGCTCACGCGCCTGATGAACATGGGCGTGGCGCCCTTCAATATCGCCTCGAGCGTGCTGATGATCACCGCGCAGCGGCTGGCGCGGCGGCTGTGCACCTGCAAGCGGCCCGGCGAACTGGCGCGCGAGGTGCTGATCGACGCCGGCTTCCAGGAGCGGGAACTGGACGGGAGCTGGCAGCCCTATCACCCGGTCGGGTGCGAGCGCTGCAACGGCAGCGGCTACAAGGGCCGCTGCGGCATCTACCAGGTGATGCCGATCACCGAAGCCATGCAGCAGATCATCCTGGCGCACGGCACGGCATTGCAGATCGCCGAACAGGCGCGTAAAGACGGCGTGCTATCGTTGCGCGAAGCCGGCCTGGCCAAGGTGAAGAGCGGTCTCACCTCGCTCGAGGAAGTGCTGGCGACAACAAATATGTAAAACAACAAAACGATGTCATTAGGGGTCAATCATGGCGACACGCGCACCAACCGCCGCCGCTCGCAAGCCGGCTGCGCCCAAGGCGAAATCCGGGCATAAGGCGCCCACGCAGTACATCTTCGAGTGGCAGGGCAAGGACCGCAAGGGCAAAGCCTTCTCGGGAGAACTGCGCGCCGAGAGCCAGGCCGAGGTCAACGCCACGCTGCGCAAGCAGGGGCTCACGGTCGTCAAGCTGAAAAAGCGGCGTGCCGCGCGCGGGCGCAAGATCACCGAAAAGGACATCGCGTATTTCACGCGCCAGTTGTCGACCATGCTGAAGGCGGGCATCCCGCTGCTGCAGTCGATCGACATCATCGCGCGCGGCCATGCCAACCCCAACTTCACCCAACTGCTGTCCGAGATCCGCTTCGACATCGAATCCGGCAGCAGCATGGCGCAGGCCTTCCGCCGCCATCCGCGCTACTTCGACACGCTGTACTGCAACCTGATCGATGCCGGCGAACAGGGCGGCATCCTGGATGCGCTGCTGGAGCGCCTGTCGCTCTATATGGAAAAAACCATCGCCCTGAAGAGCCAGATCAAGTCGGCGATGATCTATCCGATCGCGGTGCTGACGGTGGCCTTCGCCGTGACGGTGATCCTGATGATCTTCGTGATCCCGGCCTTCAAGGGCGTGTTCTCGAGCTTCGGCGCCAACCTGCCGGCGCCGACCCTCGCCGTGATCGCGATGTCGGATTTCTTCGTCGACAACTGGTACCTGGTCATCGGCGCGCCGGTCCTCGCCATCACGCTGTATCTGCGCGGCCTGAAGCGCTCGGAGAAGGTCCAGCGCGCCAGCGACCGCGCCCTGCTCAAGCTGCCGATCTTCGGCTCGCTGTTCCGCAAGGCGGTGATCGCCCGCTGGACGCGCACGCTAGCCACCATGTTCGCCGCCGGCACGCCGCTGGTGGAGTCCATGGAGTCGGTGGCCGGCGCCGCCGGCAACTGGGTCTACTACGACGCCACCCGGGAAATCGAACAGTCGGTGCGCATCGGCACCAGCCTGACCAACGCCATGCAGGCCACCCATGTGTTCGACAACATGGTGCTGCAGATGACGCAGATCGGCGAGGAGTCGGGCGCGCTGGACAATATGCTGCTGAAGGTGGCGGAGTTCTACGAACGCGAGGTCGACGACGCCGTGGCCGCCATCTCCAGCCTGATCGAGCCGCTCATCATCGTGGTGCTGGGCATCCTGATCGGCGGCATGGTGGTGGCGATGTATCTTCCGATCTTCAAACTGGGACAGGTGGTGTAAGGCATGCAGTGGCTGTTTTCCGTGGACGGCGCCAGCGGCGCGATTTCCTCCCTGGCGGCTCCCGCTCGGACCATCGCGGAGCTGGCCATGCTGCCGCCCTGGTTCCTGCTCGCCGCCGCCGCGCTGCTGGGCCTGGTGGTGGGCAGCTTTCTCAATGTGGTGGTGCACCGCCTGCCGCGCATGATGGAGCATGAGGAGGCCAACTACATCGCCGAACTGCGCGACGACCCCCTGCCCCATCCCGAGCGCTATAATCTGATGGTGCCGCGCTCGGCGTGCCCGCACTGCGGCCACGCCATCGGCGCGCTGGAGAATATCCCGGTGCTCAGCTACCTGGTGCTGCGCGGACGCTGCTCGGCCTGCGCGGCACCCATCGGCGCGCGCTATCCGCTGGTGGAAGCCGGCACCGCCCTGCTGACCGCGCTGGCCGCCGCCCACTTCGGCCCGACCTGGCAGGCGCTGGCGGCGATCGCACTGATCTGGGCCCTGATCGCCCTCACCCTGATCGACGCCGACACGCAACTGCTGCCGGACCAGATCACCCTGCCGCTGCTGTGGCTGGGCCTGCTGCTCAACCTGGGCGGGCTGTTCGCCCCGCTGGCCGATGCCGTGGCCGGCGCGGCCGCGGGCTACCTTCTGCTGTGGTCGGTGTACTGGGTCTTCAAGCTGGTGCGCGGCAAGGAAGGCATGGGCTATGGCGACTTCAAGCTGATGGCAGCCCTGGGTGCCTGGTTCGGCTGGCAGGCGCTGCCGGCGCTGGTATTGCTGTCGTCGGTGGTGGGACTGGTCGTTGCCCTTGCCAATATCGCGCTGCGCCGTCAGGATCGCGATACGCACTTCGCCTTCGGCCCGTATATCGCCGGCGCCGGCCTGCTCGTGCTGTTCTTTGGCGCCAATGTGCTGCCGCTGGGCATCGCGGGCTGAAGCGACAAGTGCCGGACACTCCGGTACATGAACCCACGATTGCCAAACCCATCGCAAGCCACGAGATCGACATGCTGCAAATCGGACTGACCGGGGGCATTGGCTCCGGCAAGACCCGCGTGGCGGACCTGTTCGCCGAACGCGGCGCCGCCCTGATCGACACCGACCTGCTGGCGCACGAGATCACCGCGCCGGGCGGGCTGGCCATTCCCGCCCTGCTCGAGGCGTTCGGCCCCGGGTGCCTGCGTGCCGACGGCGCCATGGATCGCAACGCCATGCGCGAGCTGGTATTTGCCGACCCTGCCGCCAAGGCCCGGCTGGAAGGCATTACCCATCCCCTGATCCGGCAGCTGACGGAAGCGCGCGCGGCCACGATCGCCGCCGCGGGCAATCATCCCTACCTGATCTACGTCGTGCCGCTGCTGGTCGAATCGGGATCCTGGCGTGAGCGGGTGGACCGGGTGCTGGTGGTCGACTGCAGCGAGGCCACCCAGATCGCCCGGGTGATGGCGCGCAATGGCTTCACCCGGGGCCAGGTCGAAGCCATCATGGCCAGGCAGGCACGGCGCAGCGAGCGCCTGGCCTGCGCGGATGATGTGATCGACAACGAGGGCGCGCCGGAAGCGCTGCCGGCGCAGGTGGAGCGTCTTGATCAGCGCTACCGCAGCCTGGCCACTGCGTGAGCACCAGTCTTGCACAGTGCTGCATGCGGCACCCCACTCCGCCCCCTGAGTCGGCCGTTGCATTGTTCCGATTCGCGGACTCGCATAGAATGCGCTGGAACCATGCGGGAAATGGCCGCATACTGCCGATATCGAGGGCCACGCCGATACCCATCGCGCGAACCCGGACGCACCGGATGCATGGCCGGTCCGTTATGCCTTCCGGGTCAGACCGCCCATCCGCCAACCCGCCCTGCCGCACGGACATAGCTCTTGATTCTGTACGAATATCCTTTTAACGAACGCATCAGGACTCTTCTGCGCCTGGAAGACCTGTTCGATCGGCTGGATTATTTTCTCGGCCAGGATCACGCCCTGCAGCATCATGTGGCGCTGACGACACTGTTCGAGATCATCGATGTCGCCGGCCGTGCGGACCTGAAGACCGACCTGCTCAAGGAACTGGAGCGCCAGCGCCAGGCGCTTGCCGCTCTTCGCGCCAATCCGCAGATCGACCAGGGCGCGCTGGGCGCCGTCATCAGCGAGATCGAGCAGGCGATGTCCCAGCTCAACCAGACCGTCGGCAAGGCCGGTCAGCTGCTGACCGACAACGAGTGGCTGACCAGCATCCGCAGCCGCGCCATCATTCCGGGCGGCACCTGCGAATTCGACCTGCCGGCCTATTACGCCTGGCAGCACCGCCCCGCCGAAGACCGCCGCTCCGACATCCTCAAGTGGGCACGCCCGCTGGTGCCGCTGCGCGTCGGCACCAACACAGTGTTGCGCCTGTTGCGCGAATCCGGCCAGAGCGGCAAGGTCATCGCCACCGGCGGCAGCTATCAGCAGATGCTGTCCGGCCGCAGCTACCAGTTGATGCAGGTGCTGCTGGACGAATCGCTGCTGGCGTTCATCCCCGAGATGAGTGCCAACAAGTACATGCTGTGGGTCCGTTTCACGCAGCAGGATGGCGACCTTCGCCCGCGCTCGGTCGATGCCGACATCCCCTTCCAGCTCAAGCTCTGCAATTTTTGATCTTTGATTTCCGATTTCCGACGCGATGACAACCGTAGTCAAATGCCCCACCTGCGGCACGGACGTGGCCTGGGTGCCGGAGAATAAATTCCGTCCCTTCTGCTCCAATCGCTGCAAACAGATCGACCTGGGTGCCTGGGCCGCCGAGAAGTACGTGATCGGCGGCAAACCCGGCGAAAATCCTTCGCCGGATCAGGACGACGAGGACTGAGCGCCAGCGGCTAGCCAACGCGGCGTGGCCGCGCGGCCACGCAAGCTCAGGCGGCGCCGTTCCCGGTGGCGAGCCACGCCACCACGGGAATGGTCGCGGGCAGCAAGGGCCCCACGTCCACCGGCGCCGACTGCCACGAAAAGGCCTGGCCCTCGCGCCCGACCAGTTCGCCCGCCCACGCCGTGACCTTGCAGAAGTGCAGGCGCACATAGGCATGCGGGTAGTCATGCTCCAGCACATGCCAGCGCACGCAGGCACCCATCTCGATGCCGAGCTCCTCGTGCAGCTCGCGCGCCAGCGCCTCTTCCACCGATTCGCCGGGCTCCAGCTTGCCGCCCGGGAACTCCCAGTAGCCTTCATAGGGCTTGCCCGCCGGACGTTGCGCCAGCAGGAAGCGTCCGTCAGGCTGCACCAGCACGCCCACGGCAACCTCGGTCACCTTGCGCGCCGGCGTGGCGGCGTCGGCGGTCTGCGGTGCTTCGCTCATGCCTGGCCGTCCTGCGCGGAGGCACTGAAGGGCTTGCCGTGCTTGCCGCCCCAGTCGCGGGCGAACTGCCAGGCAACCCGGCCCGAGCGCGAGCCGCGCTCCAGCGCCCACACCAGCGCGTCGCCGCGCGCTGCGGCGACGTCTTCGGCGCTGCAGCCAAAGTGCCCCAGCCAGTGGCCGACGATGGCCAGGTACTCGTCCTGCTTGGGCGGATAGAACGACAGCCACAGCCCGAAACGCTCGGACAGCGAGATTTTCTCCTCCACCACCTCGCCGGGATGGATCTCGCCATCGTCGGTATGCCGGTAGGTCTCGTTGTCCTTCATGTACTCGGGCAGCAGGTGGCGGCGATTGGAGGTGGCGTAGATCAGCACATTGTCCGACTGCGCCGCCACCGAGCCGTCCAGCGCGGATTTCAGCGACTTGTAGCCCGACTCGCCCTCTTCGAACGACAGATCGTCGCAGAAGATGGCGAAGCGCTCGGGACGCCCCGACAGCTGCTCGACGATATCGCCGAGGTCGCCCAGGTCGTCCTTGTCGACTTCCACCAGCCGCAGGCCGTCCTTGACGAAGGCATTGAGGCAGGCCTTGATCAGCGACGACTTGCCGGTGCCGCGCGCGCCCGTCAGCAGCACGTTGTTGGCCGGCAGGCGCTGCACGAACTGGCGCGTGTTGGCGACGATGGCGTCCTTCTGGCGCTCGATGTTCTTCAGATCGTCCAGATGGATCGGCGGCAGCTGGCGGATTGCCTGCAGGTAGCCGATGTTGCCAAACAGGCTCTGGCGCTTGCGCCAGCGGAACGCGACCGCCTGCTCCCAGTCGGACTCGGTCAGCTGGGGCGGCAGCCATTGTTCAAGGCGGGCGAGGAAATTATCGAGGCGGGAGGCGAGATCAGACATGGCGGCTTGGTGGAATGGCGGAGCGTTGGCGGGGCGAGGCCAGCCGCCGGAGCCTGGCGGCTGGCGCGCCGCGCCCGCACAGGCGGGCACGGCGCGCGGCATGCTTACGAACGATAGTCTGCGTTGATCGAAACGTAGTCGTGCGACAGGTCGCAGGTCCAGACCGTGGCGGCGGCCTGGCCGCGGCCGAGCGCGATGCGCACGGTGATCTCCGCCTGCTTCATCACGCGCTGGCCGTCTTCCTCACGATAATCGGGATTGCGGCCGCCGTCGCGCGCGACCAGGACATCGTCCAGCCACAAATTGACACGCTCGACCTCGAGATCGTCCACGCCGGCATAGCCCACCGCGGCCAGGATGCGGCCAAGGTTGGGGTCCGAGGCATAGAAGGCGGTCTTGACCAGCGGCGAGTGCGCCACCGCGTAAGCGATCAGGCGGCATTCCGCCACGTCCTTGCCGCCTTCGACCTGGATGGTCATCAGCTTGGTGGCGCCCTCGCCATCGCGCACGATCATCTGCGCCAGTTCCTGCGACAGGTCGGTCAGCGCGGCGCGCAGCGCCTCGAAATCGGCGCCCTCGGCACGCTCGATGACCGGTGCCCCGGCCTGGCCGCTGGCGATCAGCACGAAGGAGTCGTTGGTGGACGTATCGCCGTCGATGGTGATGCTGTTGAACGAGTGATCCGCCGCGTACGACACCAGCGCCTGCAACACGTCCTGCGACACGGTGGCATCGGTGGCGACGAAGCCCAGCATGGTCGCCATATTGGGACGGATCATGCCCGCGCCCTTGCTGATGCCGGACAGCGTCACGGTCTTGCCGCCGATCTGCACGGTGCGCGAGGCAGCCTTGGGCTGCGTATCGGTGGTCATGATCGACTCCGCCGCGGCCAGCCAGTTGTCGGGCCTGGCATTGGCGATGGCGGCCGGCAGCGCGGCGGTGATGCGGTCCACCGGCAGCGGCTCGAGAATCACGCCGGTCGAGAACGGCAGCACCTGCTCGGCGGCGATGCCGAGTTGCGCAGCCAGCGCATCGCAGGTGGCGCGGGCGTTGGCCAGGCCTGGCTCGCCGGTGCCGGCGTTGGCGTTGCCGGTGTTGACCACGATCGCGCGGATGCCCTTGCCCGCGGCCAGGTGCTCGCGGCAGACCTGTACCGGCGCTGCGCAGAAACGGTTGCGGGTGAACACGCCGGCCACGGTGCTGCCTGCGGCAATGCGCACCACCAGCACGTCCTTGCGGTTGGCCTTGCGGACTCCCGCTTCGGCCCAGCCGAGCTCGACGCCGGCGACAGGTTTCAGGTTCTCTGCCAGCGGCAGGGGCAGGTTGACGGCCATGTGCGTTCCTCTATGCGTTCGTCGTTGCTGATTTGCTGGCGCCAGGAGACCAAAGGCCCGCGCATGCCGCGCGGAAAACGCCGCCCCTGACGAACATGCCCGCTTGCGCGGGCATGTTTGCTGACTTCACCGTGCGCGGCTTAGCTGAGCTTGCCGTGGCACTGCTTGAACTTCTTGCCGGAGCCGCACGGACAGGGATCGTTGCGCCCCACCTTGGCCATGCTCGCGGCTTCGGCCGCGGCGGCGTAGGCGATGCCGGCGCGTTCCGGCGCGGTGCTGCCAGCGCCCTCCGCCGCCTGGCCGGCCTCATCGAACTCGTCATGCTTGTACTGCACGTTGCCGAGATGCGACAGGCCTTCCTCGATCTGCTCCGAGGCTTGCTCCAGTTCCTCCGGCGACTGGATCTGCACGTTGAAGATCACGCGCGTGACTTCGACCTTGATCACGTCGAGCAGGCGGGCGAACAGTTCGAACGACTCGCGCTTGTACTCCTGCTTGGGATCCTTCTGCGCATAGCCGCGCAGGTGGATGCCCTGGCGCAGGTGATCCAGCGCCGCCAGGTGCTCGCGCCAGTGGGTGTCGATGCTTTGCAGCATCACCGAGCGCTCGAAGCCGGCAAAGGATTCGCGGCCAACCTGGCCGACCTTGGCATCGTAACGCTCGTCGGCGGTACGCATGATCAGGTTCAGCAGTTCTTCGTCCTCGATGCTCTGGGCAGCCTCGATGGTCCTGGCGAGCGGGACCTCCAGCGACCAATCGTCGCGCAGCTTGGCTTCCAGGCCGGCGATGTCCCACTGCTCTTCCATGGTGTCGGCCGGCACGTGGTCGCGGAACATGTCCACCAGCACGCTCTCGCGCAGGTTCTTCACCATCTCGCCGACGTCATGCGACTCGAGCACTTCGTTGCGCAGCTTGTAGATCTCCTTGCGCTGGTCGTTGGCCACGTCGTCGTACTGCAGCAGCTGCTTGCGGATGTCGAAGTTGCGGCCTTCCACCTTGCGCTGCGCGGATTCGATCGAGCGCGTGACGATGCCCGCCTCGATCGGCTCGCCTTCCGGCATCTTCAGGCGTTCCATGATGGCGCGCACGCGGTCGCCGGCAAAGATACGCAGCAGCTGGTCGTCCAGCGACAGGTAGAAGCGGGACGAGCCCGGGTCGCCCTGGCGCCCTGCGCGGCCACGCAGCTGGTTGTCGATACGGCGCGACTCATGGCGCTCGGTGCCCACGATATGCAGGCCGCCAGAGGCCTTGACCTGCTCGTGCAGCGATTGCCATTCCCCTTCCAGGTGGGCGATGCGCGCGGTCTTGTCGGCGGCGGAGAGGCTTTCGTCGGCCTCGATGAAGCCAGCCTGCTTTTCCACGTTGCCGCCCAGCACGATATCGGTACCGCGGCCCGCCATATTGGTGGCGATGGTGATCATCTTGGGCCGGCCGGCCTGCGCCACGATCTCGGCTTCGCGAGCGTGCTGCTTGGCGTTGAGCACCTGGTGCGGCAGATCGGCCTTATTCAGCAGGCCGGACAGGTATTCCGAGGTCTCGATCGAGGTGGTGCCCACCAGCACGGGCTGGCCTCGGTCGTAGCAGTCGCGGATATCGCGCACCACGGCGTCGTAGCGCTCGGTCGAGGTCTTGTAGATCTGGTCCTGGAAGTCCTTGCGCTGGGCGCCGCGGTTGGTGGGGATGACCACCACTTCCAGGCCGTAGATCTCCTGGAATTCGTAGGCTTCCGTATCGGCCGTACCGGTCATGCCGGACAGCTTCTCGTACATGCGGAAGTAGTTCTGGAAGGTGATCGTGGCCAGCGTCTGGTTTTCCTGCTGGATGGTCACGCTTTCCTTGGCCTCCACCGCCTGGTGCAGGCCGTCGGACCAGCGGCGGCCGGTCATCAGGCGGCCGGTGAACTCGTCGACGATCACGACTTCGTCGTTCTGCACCACATAGTGCTGGTCGCGATGGAACAGGCTGTGCGCGCGCAGGGCGGCGTACAGGTGGTGCATCAGGGTGATGTTCTGCGGCGCGTAAAGCGATTCGCCCTCGCCGATCAGGCCTTGCTGCACCAGGATCTCTTCCGCCTTCTCGTGGCCGGCCTCGGTCAGGTAGACCTGGTGGCCCTTTTCGTCGACGTAGTAGTCGCCGGGCTTCTCGACGCCGGTGCCATCGGCCTTTTCCTCGCCGATCTGGCGCTCGAGCAGCTTGGGCACGCCGTTCATGCGCTGGTACAGGTCGGTGTGATTCTCCGCCTGGCCCGAGATGATCAGCGGCGTGCGCGCCTCGTCGATCAGGATCGAGTCCACTTCGTCGACGATGGCGTAGTTCAGCGGCCGCTGCACGCGCTGACCCGGGTCGTAGACCATGTTGTCGCGCAGGTAATCGAAGCCGAACTCGTTGTTGGTGCCGTAGGTGATGTCGGCACCGTAGGCCGCCGCCTTCTGGTCATGCGGCATCTGCGACAGGTTCACGCCGACCGACAGGCCGAGGAAGTTGTACAGGCGCCCCATCCACTCGGCATCGCGCTGTGCCAGGTAGTCGTTGACCGTGACAACGTGCACGCCCTTGCCGGTGATGGCGTTCAGGTACACCGGCAGCGTCGCGGTCAGGGTCTTGCCCTCGCCGGTGCGCATTTCGGCAATCTTGTTGTCGTTCAGCACCATGCCGCCGATCAGCTGGACGTCGAAGTGCCGCATCTTCATGACCCGCTTGCTGGCCTCGCGGCATACCGCGAACGCCTCGGGCAGCAAGGCCTCGAGCGTTTCGCCAGCGGCGTGGCGCTGGCGGAAGGTCTCGGTCATGGCACGCAGGTCGTCATCCGAGAGTGTCTCGAACTTCGGTTCCAGCGCATTGATCTGCGCGACGGTCCTGCCATATTGTTTGATCAGCCGTTCGTTACGGCTGCCGAAGACTTTCTTGAGAAGGCCCGTGATCATCGATTGCTTTCACCTACGCGAGTGGTACGCCGCCGTGGTACGCACTAGGCGGCCTGGCCGCCGGCTTGGCCGGCTGCCCAGGGCGGACCGCGCGAGGATAGGAAGATTGGCGCAAAACGCCGAGTTTATCACGCGCGCGGGTCGCGACCGGTTCCAGGTGGCAGGCGAAACAGTGTGCAAACCACACCGGGTGCCTGCTGCCACTTGACGACACAGGCTGGTAATAATGCCGCATTCTTCACATCGCCGGTCCGGATGCAACCCACGCATCCATTTCCTCCGACATCGGGGCGCGCCCCCGGTTCTTCAACGGATGGCGTTGCGATCGGTGGGAACCGGCGCCTGGGCAAGCTGGGCGGGTGCCGCTTTAGCCACAGCCAGGAAGCGATTCGGGTTCTGCGGCACGCCGTCCACATGCACCTCGAAGTGCAGGTGCGAGCCGGTGGAACGCCCGGTGGAGCCCACCAGCGCTATCTGCTGCCCGGGCTTGACCAGGTCGCCGGCCTTCACCAGCATCCTCGAGGCATGCGCATAGCGGGTCTTGAGGCCGTTGCCATGATCGATGTCGATCAGGTTGCCATACTCGGGGTGCCACTCCGCCGCCACCACCACCCCGCCCGCCGCCGCGACGATGGGGGTACCGGCCGGCGCGGCGAAATCGACGCCGTCGTGCGGGGTGCGGCGTCCGGTGAAGGGATCGAAACGCCAGCCAAAGCCGGAAGCATCGTAGCCCGTCGCCACCGGCAGCACGCGGGGGATTCGGCGATCCTGGATCTGCCGGTCCAGCAGCGTGCTTGCCACCACATCGAAATAATCCGCGTGCCGTTCCGCCTGGTCCGACAACTGCGCCAGCGCAAGCTGCAACTCCGGCAGGGTCGAGGCGCGCGACTGCGCCGACGGCGCGGGGCCGCCGCGCCCGGGCGGCTGCTGGAAGTTGAATTCCTTGGGCGCAATGCCGGCGAGGCCGGAAACCCGCTCGCCGAGCGCGTCCAGCCGCACCATGCGCGCCTGGATCTCGCCCACGCGGGCAGCCAGCACATTGAGATTGGCCCGCAGGTAGGGATCTTCGCCAGCGGCGCGGGCCGGCGCACCCATGCCGGCCAGGCCGGTGCGCGCGACGACCCAGGTCAGCGCCGACGATGCCAGCGCAACCGCCAGGCACAGCAGCAGGATGCAGGCAAGGAGCTTCCCTCGCGACAGGGTGAAATGACGCACGCGCGGCAGGCGCGGATGAAGCACGATGATCTGCATGATGCGACTCCTTCCATGCGGCGCCCGGTGCCGGATGCGCGGCCTCGGCGGATAAGCCGCCTCGCTCGCGCCGGCGGCACGCTAGAATGCGCGCATGCGCATGTTTACCCACTACGCCCTCCAGACACCCGCCGCCAAGCCGCTCAACGACTGGCTGGACAAGGCCGGCCCGGTCTCCGCCCTGATGCAGACGGCGCGGGAACTGGCCGTGCTGGAAGCCGAGGTGCTGTCGCTCCTGCCGCGCGGACTGCAGGACGGCATCGCCGTGGCTGGCGTCAAACAGGACAGCCGCGGCATTGGCCAAGGTCAGGGGGAGCGGACATTGCTGTTGCTCGCGGCCCATGGGGCAGCGGCCGCACGGGTCCGGCAAGTGGTTCCCACGCTACTTGGAAGACTGCAACAGCGGGGCTCGCAGATTACCGCAATCCGGGTACGGGTTCAACCGGACGTCGGGCGCAAGAGCGATTGGGATACCGGACCGGTGGAGCGGCCCAAGGTGGCGAGAATGTCGGCGACGGGCTTGTCCAGCATCGATCAGCTGGCGCGCGAGCTCCCGGATTCGCCATTGCGGGATGCGTTGAATACGCTGTTGTCGCACCACCGCTAGGCCATTTCGATCCCGGTTCTGGCGGCAGGTCCGCCAGGACGGAAGCGCAGGCGTAAAAAAGCCGGCTCAGAGGCCGGCCTTCAGCAGGACCAGCGGCTCGCGCCGGCCCGGCAAACCCGCCGGCCCTTACGCAAAGGCCGGCTGCAACTGGGGCAGGAACGCCGGCGGCGCGTCCTCGACCCGCTCGAACGTCACCACCTCGTACGCTTCCTGGTCGGCCAGCAAGGCGCGCAGCAACTGATTGTTGAGCCCATGCCCCGACTTGTTGGCGATATAAGCGCCGATCAGGGGATGGCCGACCACATAGAGATCGCCGATCGCATCCAGGATCTTGTGCCGCACGAACTCGTCGCCGTAGCGTAGTTCCTCGTTGTTCAGCATGCGATGCTCATCGAGCACGATCGCATTGTCCAGGCTGCCGCCGCGCGCCAGGCCCATTTCGCGCAGCGCTTCCACCTCGTGGGCGAAGCCGAAGGTGCGGGCGCGCGCGATCTCGCGCACATAGCTGGTGTCGGCGAAATCGATGGAAAAGGTCTGGCCCGTCTTGTCCACGGCCGGATGGCGGAAGTCGATGGTGAAGGCAAGCTTGAAGCCGAAGAACGGCTCCAGCCGCGCCAGCTTGTCGCCCTCGCGGACTTCCACGGCCTTCTTCACGCGGATAAAACGCTTGGGCGCCGATTGCTGTTCGATTTCCGCGGACTGCAGCAGGAAGACGAAGGACGCAGCGCTGCCATCCATGATGGGAATTTCTTCAGCGTCGACGTCCACATACAGGTTGTCGATGCCAAGGCCCGCGCAGGCGGACATCAGGTGTTCCACGGTGGACACGCGCGCGCCGTCCTTCTGCAGGACCGATGCGAGGCGCGTATCGCCGATGGCCGATGCGTTCGCGCGAATCTCGACAGCCTCGGGCAAATCGACGCGGGTGAACACGATTCCGGCATCCACGGGAGCCGGGCGCAGCGTCAGCGTCACTTTACGGCCCGAGTGCAAGCCTATGCCAACGGTCTTGACCAGGGATTTGATGGTGCGCTGTTTGAGCATGACGATCTCAGCTATTATTAAAATCTATCAATTACACTTTCTGATATAGTGATTTTACCACTGCTTCGTTTGCTGCGCTGCATCACTTTGTTTCGGTGTGTTATCACCAAAGAAATATCTTACAACAAGTGCACAATAGACCACTATAAAGTCGTCTATTGACACATTCCCGTATTACGCGCGCAACGCCGCAAGGACGGCTTCCGCACTGCTGACCTTGAACTCGCCAGGGGCTTCGAGCCACAAGTGGGTCACCACGCCATCGTCCAGCACCATGGCGTAGCGCTTGGAGCGCACCCCCATGCCGCGTGCGCCGAGATCCTGCTCCAGCCCCAGGCGGCGCGTCCATTCGGCGCTGCCATCGGCCATCATGCGCACCTTGCCGGCGGTATTCTGCTCGCGGCCCCAGGCGCCCATGACAAAAGCGTCGTTGACCGACACGCACCAGATTTCATCCACGCCAGCCGCCCGCAGGGCATCGGCCTGCGCCACATAGCCCGGCACATGCTTGGCCGAACAGGTGGGCGTGAAGGCGCCGGGCAGGCCGAACACCACGATCTTGCGGCCGCGCGCCAGTTCGGCGGCCGAGAACGCGTTGGGACCCAGGGCGCAGCCACCGGCTTCGACCTCAAAGAACTCGTTCAGCGTGGCGTCCGGCACACGCGCTCCAATAGCGATCATGGTGTGTCTTCCTGTCTGGGTAAAAACCCTGTTTAGCATCATAGTGCGCCCGCTGCGGGCGCCCAAGGCTGTTCGCCGCCCATTGTGGCATCGGACGCATCCGACACAGGCGTGACCAGGTTCTGGCGCAAGGGAGCATACGACAACCCGCGCGAGCTTGCGCGGATGTGCCGGATCGCCTTCAAAAGCGGCGCATAAGGCAGCCCATGCAGGACCAGCGCCTTGCGCCAGCCATGAAGTCACACCGGGCTTCGAAATTCGAAAAAAGATTGTGGCGCGGCGATCTTGCGATCGCCGCGCGGACGGCGGCACATCCCGGCCGGGAGGGGCGGGAGACCAGTCCGGGGAGGCGGCCGGAGGCACGCCTGTCCCGGCGACGGGATGCGAGCTGAGGGCGTCAGCGCGGGTGCGGCATGGCTGGCTGCCGGTCAGTCCACCACCACCGGGCGCAACACGAGCGGATAGGGAGCGCTAGCGTGTTTCGCTGGTTCGGGGTCGCGGGCTGGCCGGCAGCCGGCGCAGTGCCGGCACCTTGCCGGGCCAACTCAGTCCGCCTGCTTGCGCAGGAAGGCCGGGATGTCGTACGTATCCACGCCCTTTTCCTGCAGTGCCGCCACATGGGCGGATGCAGACTCGCGCGAACTGCGCCATACCGCCGGCGTGTCCAGGTTGCTGTAGTCGGGCGCGTTGCTGTGGCTGACGCCGACGTTGTTGGTCATATTGCCCATCATCTGCACCGGCATATTGTCGGTACCGGTCTTGAGCAGGGTCATCGGCTGCTGCTTCTTCGCCGAACGGCCCAGGCCGGTCGCCACCACCGTCACGCGCAGCGCATCGCCCATGGAGTCGTCGTAGACCGTACCGAAGATCACGGTGGCATCTTCCGCGGCATAGCTGCGGATGGTGTTCATGACTTCCTTGGTTTCCGACAGCTTGAGCGAGCGGCTGGCCGTGATGTTGACCAGCACGCCGCGCGCGCCGGACAGGTCCACGCCTTCCAGCAGCGGACTGGCAACGGCCTGCTCGGCAGCCAGGCGGGCGCGGTCCACGCCCGACACGGTCGCCGTGCCCATCATGGCCTTGCCCTGCTCGCCCATGACCGTCTTCACGTCTTCGAAGTCGACGTTCACCAGGCCATCGACATTGATGATCTCGGCGATGCCGGCCACCGCGTTGTGCAGCACGTCGTCGGCGCACTGGAAGCACTTGTCCATCTCGGCGTCGTCGCCCATCACTTCGAACAGCTTCTCGTTGAGGACAACGATCAGCGAATCGACGCAGGCTTCCAGTTCGCCGGAACCGGCTTCCGCCACCTTGGCACGGCGCGCGCCTTCGAACTCGAACGGCTTGCTGACCACGCCCACCGTCAGGATGCCCATCTCCTTGGCAACCTGGGCCACGACCGGAGCAGCGCCGGTGCCGGTGCCGCCGCCCATGCCGGCAGTGATGAAGACCATGTGCGCGCCACGCAGCGAGTCGGCGATCTGCTCGCGCGCCTGATCCGCGCAGTTGCGGCCGACCTCCGGCTTGGCGCCAGCGCCCAGGCCGGTGTTGCCCAGTTGCAGCACGCGCGAAGCGCTGGAGCGCTTGAGCGCCTGGGCGTCGGTGTTCATGCAGATAAATTCGACGCCTTGCACGCCACGGCTGATCATGTGCTGCACGGCGTTGCCGCCCGCGCCGCCCACGCCCACCACCTTGATGATGGTGCCGTCCTGCATTTCCGTTTCAATCATGTCAAAGTCCATCACTGCCTCCAAGAAGTATCAGCCGCCAAACGCTGCAGCCTCCCCGCCGCAACCCTTGGTTACTGAACAAGAAACCATCCAATGAAACTGCCTGTTCAACGGCCTGCACACGATCTGGTGGACAGGCCGGCCCTTCACTCAACACCAACCAGGCCGCCGGCAAGCTCAGAAGTTGCCGACGAACCATTCCTTCATGCGGGTCCACACCTGCTTGACCGAGCCGCTCTGTACTGCCACCTTGCGGCCGCGCATGCGTTGCACGCGGCCTTCGAGCAGTAGTCCCATTACGGTCGAATAGCGCGGACTCTTAACAACTTCGTGCAAATTTCCACGATATTCCGGCACACCGACACGAACCGGTTTGAGGAAGATATCCTCGCCCAGTTCCACCATGCCCGGCATCATCGCCGTGCCGCCGGTGATCACCACGCCCGACGACAGCAATTCTTCATAGCCCGATTCGCGCACCACCTGGTGCACCAGCGAGTACAGTTCCTCGATGCGCGGCTCGATCACGGCCGCCAGCGCCTGGCGCGACAGCGTGCGCGTGCCGCGGTCGCCGACGCCAGGGACCTCGATCATGTCTTCCGGATCGGCGATGGCCTGTTTGGCGATGCCGTACTGGATCTTGATGTCCTCGGCATCGGGCGTCGGCGTGCGCAGCGCCATGGCGATGTCGTTGGTGATCTGGTCGCCGGCGATGGGGATCACGGCCGTATGCCGGATCGCGCCTTCGCTGAAGATGGCGATATCGGTGGTGCCGCCGCCGATGTCGACCAGCACCACGCCGAGTTCCTTCTCATCCTCGGTCAGCACCGCCAGGCTGGACGCCAGCGGCTGCAGGATCAGGTCGTGCACTTCCAGGCCGCAGCGGCGCACGCACTTGACGATGTTCTGCGCCGCACTGACCGCGCCGGTGACGATATGCACCTTCACTTCCAGCCGGATGCCGCTCATGCCGATCGGCTCGCGCACGTCTTCCTGGCCGTCGATGATGAATTCCTGCGTCAGGATATGCAGGATCTGCTGATCGGTCGGGATATTGACTGCCTTGGCGGTCTCGATCACGCGGGCCACGTCGGTCTGGGTGACCTCCTTGTCCTTGATCGCCACCATGCCGCTGGAGTTGAAGCTGCGGATATGGCTGCCGGCAATGCCGGTGAAGACCTCGGATATCTTGCAGTCGGCCATCAGTTCGGCCTCCTCCAGCGCACGCTGGATGGACTGCACCGTGGCCTCGATATTGACCACGACCCCCTTCTTCAGACCCTTGGACTCTGACTGGCCCATCCCGATCACTTCGTAGCTGCCGTCGGGGCGCAACTCCGCCACTACCGCGGCCACCTTGGAAGTGCCGATATCGAGGCCGACCAGTAGGTCCTTGTATTCCTTGCTCATCGGTTTTTCTCCGCGTTCTTGCTCTTGAGTCGCGTCGGATTGTTGTTCGGATTAGTGCTGGTATTTGTGCCGGCGGCCTTCGCCTTGGCCGCCGCCGCTGCCTGGGCATCGGTCAGGAACCGCACGTTGGCCGCACGAATGGCGAACCCGTTCGGATAGCGCAGGTCCGCGTACTCGATCTGCTTGCCCCATTGCTCGGTGACCTGGGGCCAGGCCACCACGAAGCGCTTGACGCGCTGGGCCATGGCGTCGCGCTCTTCGTCGTTCTGCTCGCGTCCCAGCTCGATCACCATGCCGTTGGACAGGCGGGCACGCCAGGCATAGCGCGCCGACAGCGTGAGCGCCAGCGGCTCCACCTTGAGGGGCTTGAACCAGTCGCGCATGGTTTCGAGCTTGTCCACCACATCGCCCTCGCTGTCCGGCGGGCCATCGAGGGCGAGCAACTGGGCATCTTCCTCGGCTTCGGCAGGGTTAGCGACGAAAACTTCGCCATAAGTGTTGATCAGGCGGCCACTGTCGGCATTTCCCCACGTACCGAGCGCTTCGTGCTCCTCGACCTCGACCGCCAGGCCGTTGGGCCATTCGCGCCGTACGCTGGCGCGCCGTACCCAGGGCACCGACTCGAAGATCTGCCGCGCCTCGTTGAGGTCGAGCGTGAAGAAGTTGCCCGACAGCTTGCCCAGCGCATTGGCACGCACGCTCGGCCCGTTGACGTGGCGCAGAGAGCCGCCGCTCTCCATCGGCGCCACCTCGACATGGGTGATGGCGAACACCGGCCGCTGTGCCAGCCATAGCAAGCCGGCCCCGAACGCCATCAGCGCCACCAGCGCATAGAGCGTGGAAGCGATCAGGTTGAGCAGGCGAGTGTTGTGCCACATGGCGTTGCTTTATTCCGGTTCCGGTCAGTCAGGGTTCAGTGTCTTGCTCGATCTTTGCGCCGTCAGCGCTCAGTCTGGTTTCCAGGCCGCGCTGGGATGCAGGTCCAGCGTGGCCGCCGCAACCACCTGCATGACGAAATCCTCGTAGCTGATGCCCACCGCGCGCGCCGCCATCGGCACCAGCGAATGGCCGGTCATGCCGGGCGAGGTATTCATCTCGAGCAGGAAAGGCTTGCCGTCGGCGCGCAGCATCACGTCGGCGCGCGCCCAGCCGCGGCAACCCAGCACGCGGAAGGACTGCACGGCCAGGCGCCGGACTTCGGCTTCCACGTCGTCCGGCAGGCCCGACGGGCACAGGTATTGGGTATCGTCCGTGAAGTACTTGTTCTGATAGTCGTAGTTGGCGCCGGGCGCGACGATGCGGATCACCGGCAGTGCCTCGGCGGTGGCGCCCTCCCCCACGATGGGGCAGGTCAGCTCGGCGCCGTCGACGAAGGTTTCGGCGATCACGTCGTTATCCAGCGCCGCGGCTTTCTCGAAGGCCGCGCGCATCTGGCCGGCCTCGGTCACTTTGGTCAGTCCGATCGACGAACCCTCGCGCGCCGGCTTGACGATCAGCGGCAGGCCCAGGTCGGCGGCCACGGCATCGAAATCGGTATCGGCGTACAGCATGGCAAAGCGCGGCGTGGGCAGCCCATGGGTCATCCACAGGCGCTTGGTGGCCTGCTTGTCCATGGCCAGCGCCGAGGCCAGCACCCCGCTCCCGGTATAGGGCACGCCCAATTGCTCCAGCAGGCCCTGGATGGTGCCGTCCTCGCCATAACGGCCGTGCAAGGCGATAAACACGCGGTCGAAGCCTGCCGCGGCCAGATCGGCCACCGGCTGCAGGCCGGGATCGAAGGCATGGGCATCGACGCCGCGCGAGCGCAGCGCGGCCAGCACGCCATTGCCCGACAACAGCGAGATCTCGCGTTCGGCCGAGCGGCCGCCGAGCAGCACGCCAACCTTGCCCAGCGACTTCGGATCGATATTGGGATGGGCGACGAAGCTCATGCCTGCCCCCCAGCCTGCTGCGAAACCAGTTGCCCGGGCACGGTGCCGATGGTGCCTGCGCCCATCGTCACCACCACGTCGCCGGGCCGGACGGCGTTCAGGATAGCCTGCGGCATTTCGTCGATCTGCTCCACAAAAACGGGTTCAACCTTGCCGGCCACGCGCAGCGCGCGCGTCAGCGCGCGGCCGTCGGCGGCCACGATCGGGGCTTCGCCGGCAGCATAGACCTCGGCCAGCAGCAGCGCATCCACGGTGCCCAGCACCTTGATGAAATCCTCGAAACAATCGCGCGTGCGGGTGAAGCGATGCGGCTGGAACGCCAGCACCAGCCGGCGCCCCGGGAATGCACCGCGTGCCGCGGCCAGCGTCGCGGCCATCTCGACCGGGTGATGGCCGTAGTCGTCGACCAGCGTGAAGGTGCCTTCGCCGCGGGTTTCGCCCTGCGCGCCGGTACTGGCGCAAGCCACCTCGCCGTAGCGCTGGAAGCGGCGCCCCACCCCGTGGAACTCGCGCAGCGCCTTGACGATGGCGGCATCGGACACTTCCAGCTCGGTGGCAATGGCAATGGCCGCCAGCGCATTCTGGATGTTGTGCATGCCGGGCAGGTTCAGCACCACGTCCAGCGGCGCCTCGGCATGGCCGTTGAGCTGGCGCAGCACGGTGAAGTGCATCTGGCCGTCGACGGCACGCGCATTGACCGCGCGAATCTGGGCATCCTCGGCAAAGCCGTAGCGCACGATCGGCTTGGAGACGAAGGGCATGATCTCGCGCACGTTGGGATCGTCCACGCACAGCACCGCAATGCCGTAGAACGGCAGGCGCTGGGTGAATTCCACGAACGCCTGCTTGAGCCGGGCGAAATCGTGCCCGTAGGTGTCCATATGGTCGGCATCGATGTTGGTAATGACCTCGATCACCGGGAACAGGTTCAGGAACGAGGCATCCGACTCGTCGGCCTCGGCCACGATGAAGTCGCCCGTGCCCAGGCGCGCGTTGGCGCCCGCCGAATTCAGGCGGCCGCCGATCACGAAGGTGGGATCGAGCCCGCCTTCGGCCAGCACCGATGCCACCAGGCTGGTGGTGGTGGTCTTGCCGTGGGTGCCGGCGATAGCCACGCCCTGCTTCAGGCGCATCAGTTCGGCCAGCATCACCGCGCGCGGCACCACCGGGATGCGCTTGGCGCGCGCGGCCAGCACTTCTGGGTTGTCGCCGGCAACCGCGGTGGATACCACCACGGCATTGGCGCCGTTGATGTTGGCGGCGTCGTGGCCGTGCATCACGGTCGCGCCCAGCGACGCCAGGCGCCGCGTGGCGGCATTGCTGCCCACGTCGGACCCCGAGACCTTGTAGCCCAGGTTCAGCAGCACCTCGGCGATGCCGCTCATGCCGGCGCCGCCGATGCCTACGAAGTGGATGTTTTTGACGATGTGCTTCATGAATCCGTTGTATCAGTCCCTGGCCATCTGGCTGCAGATCTCCGCCACGCGCCGGGTGGCTTCCGGCTTGGCGAGACCGCGCGCCTGATGCGCCATCGCTTTGAGTCGGGGCCGCGACAGCGAGGCCAGCGTCTGCGCCAGCCCGCTCGCGGTCAGTTCGTTCTGCTGGACCAGCAAGGCGGCATCCTGGTTCGACAGGAATTCCGCGTTGGTGGTCTGGTGGTCGTCGACCGCATGCGGGAAGGGCACGAACAGTGCCGCCACGCCTGCCGCCGCCACTTCCGACACGGTCATCGCGCCCGCGCGGCAGATCACCAGATCCGCCTCGGCGTAGGCCGTGGCCATGTCGTCGATAAAGGGCAATGCTTCCGCCGCCACGCCGGCGGCCTGGTAATTGGCCCGCAGCGTGTCGATCTGCTTGGCGCCGGCCTGGTGCTTCACCAGCGGACGCTGCGCTTCCGGCAGCAGCGCCAGCGCCTTGGGCACCACCTCGTTGAGCGCCGCGGCGCCCAGGCTGCCGCCGACAACGAGCAGCCGCAACGGGCCGCTGCGGCTGTCGTAGCGCAGCTCGGGCGCTTGCATGTGCGCCACTTCGTCCCGCACCGGGTTGCCGGTCCACTCGCTGTCGGGCAGGGCATTGGGAAAGGCGCACAGCACCCGGTCCGCCACCCTGGCCAGCACCTTGTTGGCCAGCCCTGCGATCGAGTTCTGCTCATGCAGCACCAGCGGCCGGCCCAGCAGCGAGGCCATCATGCCGGCGGGAAAGGTGATATAGCCACCCATGCCCAGCACCACATTGGGCCGCACCCGGCGCAGCGCCTGCAGGCTTTGCCAGAAGGCGCGCAGCAGGTTCAGCGGCAGCAGCAGCTTGGTCAGCGGCCCCTTGCCGCGCAGCCCGCCGAACTGGATGAACTCCATCGGGATGTCATACTTGGGCACCAGGGTGGCTTCCATACCGCTGCGGTTGCCCAGCCACACCACCCGCCAGCCCTGCTCGCGCAAGACGCGCGCGACCGCCAGCCCGGGGAAGACGTGCCCCCCGGTGCCGCCGGCCATGACGAGCAGCGTGCGCTGTGCGGTCATACCTTCCCTCCGCGCATCAGCACCCGGTTTTCGTAATCGATCCGCAGCAGGATCGCCAGCGCCACGCAATTCATCAGGATGCCCGAACCGCCGTAGCTCACCAGCGGCAGGGTCAGCCCCTTGGTGGGGAGCAGGCCCAGGTTCACGCCCATGTTGATAAAGGTCTGCCAGCCGATCCACACGCCGATGCCCTTGGCCACCAGGCCGGCAAAGGTACGGTCGAGCTGCAGCGCGGTGCGGCCGATGCCGAAGGAGCGCCGCACGATCCAGTAGAACAGTACGATCACCGCCAGCACGCCGACAAAACCGAATTCCTCGCCGATCACGGCGAGGATGAAGTCGGTATGGGCCTCGGGCAGGTAGTGCAGCTTTTCAATGCTGCCGCCTAGCCCCACGCCAGCCCATTCGCCGCGGCCGAAGGCGATCAGCGAATGGGTAAGCTGGTAGGCCTTGCCAAGCGCATTGGCTTCTTCCCAGGGATTGAGATAAGCAAAGATCCGCTCGCGCCGCCATGGCGACGCCGTGATCAGCAGCGCGAACGCGCCTACCGCCACGCCGACCAGGCCGGCGAACAGCTTGCCGTTGATACCGCCCAGGAACAGGATGCCCATCGCCACCGTGGCCACCACCAGGAAGGCGCCCATATCGGGCTCCAGCAGCAGCAGCATGCCCACCACCACCACCGCCACGCCCATCGGCAGGAAGCCCTTGCCCACGTTCTGCATCCACTCCTGCTTGCGCACGGTGTAGTTGGCGGCGTACAGCACCACCGCCAGCTTCATCAGCTCCGACGGCTGGAAGTTCATGACGCCGAGCGGGATCCAGCGCCGCGCGCCGTTGACGCCCTTGCCGACATGGGGCACCAGCACCACGATCAGCAACAGCAGCGCGATCACGAACAGCTTGGGCGCGTATTTGTCCCAGAACTTGACCGGGATCTGGAAGGCCAGCAGTCCCATGGACAGCCCGACGAACAGCGCAAACGCATGGCGCGCGAGAAAGTGGCTCTCGCGGTAGTTGGCGTAGCGCGGCGAGTCCGGCAGCGCGATCGAGGCCGAGTAGACCATCACCAGGCCGAGCGCGAGCAATACGATCGACACCCACAGCAGTGGCTGGTCGTATTCCATCATGCGCGAGCGGGTCGGCTTGACGCCCGACACCGCATCGCGCAATCCGCCCCACGCGTTGCCGATGGTGGCCCCGATGAAGCCGCTGCGCTTGACCTGTGCGTCGCTCATGGCAGGATCCCCCTGGACATCGCCAGCTCTTCCACCGCAGCGCGGAACACTTCGGCGCGGTGCACATAGTTGCGGAACATGTCGAGGCTGGCGCAGGCGGGCGACAGCAGCACCGCATCGCCGCCCTGGGCGGCGCTGGCGGCGAGCGTGACGGCCTGCTCCAGCGTGGCGGCGTCGGCCAGCGTGACGCCGGTGCCTTCCAGCGCGCGGCGCAGCTCGCCGGCATCCTTGCCGATCAGCACCACGGCGCGCGCGTACT
Source organism: Cupriavidus sp. 96C5-1 (assembly GCF_057798855.1). Lineage (NCBI taxonomy): Bacteria > Pseudomonadati > Pseudomonadota > Betaproteobacteria > Burkholderiales > Burkholderiaceae > Cupriavidus > Cupriavidus sp. 96C5-1. The sequence goes on from NZ_JBYOJU010000022.1 coordinate 111,116, forward strand.
GCGTCACCGGAGCGGCCAGGGGGGAGAAATCCTGCCCCTTGCCTTCGCCGCCGGCGATCAGCACCACGCGCTTGTCCAGGCCCGACAGCGCAGCCACCGTGGCGCCCACATTGGTGCCCTTGCTGTCGTCGAAGAATTCGACATCGTCCACCGTGGCGACCCACTCCACCCGGTGCGGCTCGCCGCGGTACTCGCGCAGGCCATGCAGCAGGGCGTTCAGCGGCAGGTCGATGGCACGGCACAACGCCAGCGCGGCCATGGCGTTGGTGGCATTGTGCATGCCACGGATCTGCAGGGCATCGGCCGGCATCAGGCGCTTGTGGCGCACCGGCACGGCTTGCGCGCTCTCGGCGGCCGCGGCCTTGCGGCGGCGCGGCTTGTTCTCGCTTTCGGCTTCGCTGTCGGGCTCCGCCACCACCAGCCAGGGCATGCCGCCCTCGCGCAGCACGCCAAAGCTGCCCGGCACCTCGGGCAGGTCGGTGCCGAACGTCACCGGCGCGGCATCCGCGCGGGCCATCTCGAGGCTCAGCCGGTCGTTGCGATTCAGGATCTGCACGCAGGCAGGCTCGCCCGGTGCCGGCGCCGGGCCGAAGATGCGGGCCTTGGCGGCGGCATAGGCTTCCATGCTGCCATGCCAGTCCAGGTGATCCTGGGTGATATTGAGCACCGTGGCGGCATGCGGCGCCAGCGTGTACGTGGTCTCGAGCTGGAAGCTGGACAACTCCAGCACCCAGACCTCGGGCAAGGTGGCCGAGGCGATGCAGGCGGCCAGCTTGTCCAGCGCCGACGGGCTGATATTGCCCGCCACCGCCACGCTCTTGCCGGCACGCTCCACCAGGCGCCCGGTCAGCGCGGTGGTGGTGGTCTTGCCATTGGTGCCGGTAATGGCCAGCAGCCGGGGGGCATAGCCCGATTCGGCCTGCAAGTGTGCCAGCGCCCGCGCAAACAGCTCGATCTCGCCCCACACGGGAATCCCGCGCTCGCGCGCCGCCGCCAGCAGCGCGGCGGTAGCGCTTTGCGCCGGCGACAGGCCGGGGCTGATGGTCACCAGCCCGACGCCGTCCAGCAGCGCTTCGGAGAAGGCGCCACCCACAAACTCGGCCGAGGGCAGCTCGGCCTGCAGGAAGACCAGGTTGGCAGGTGCCTCGCGCGTGTCGGCAACGCGCACGGGCGCGCCATACTGGCCGCACCAGCGCGCCATCGCCAGCCCCGATTCGCCGAGGCCCAGCACCAGCACATGAGGTTTTTGCAACTCGCCAAACACTTCGATTCCCGCCTTATCTATTCCTGGGTTAATGCGTACGCGCCGGTTCTACGCAACTTCCGCGCGGCTTCAGCGCAGCTTGAGCGACGACAGCCCGATCAGCACCAGCAGCATGGTGATGATCCAGAAGCGCACCGTCACCTGCGTTTCCTTCCAGCCCGACAATTCAAAGTGGTGATGCAGCGGCGCCATCTTGAACAATCGCCGCCCCTCGCCATAACGCCGCTTGGTGATCTTGAACCAGCCTACCTGCAGCATCACCGACAGGGTTTCCACCACAAAGATGCCGCCCATCACGAACAGCACGATTTCCTGGCGCACGATCACCGCCACCGTGCCCAGCGCGCCGCCCAGCGCCAGTGCGCCAACGTCGCCCATGAAAACCTGGGCCGGGTGGGCGTTGAACCAGAGGAAGGCCAGGCCCGCCCCCGCCAGCGCGGAACAGAAAATCAGCAACTCGCCCGCCCCGGGGATATGCGGGAACAGCAGGTACTTGCTGTAGACCGAACTCCCCATCACATAGGCGAATACGCCCAGCCCGCTACCGACCAGCACCACCGGCATGATCACCAGCCCGTCCAGGCCGTCGGTCAGGTTCACCGCATTGCTCGAGCCCACGATCACCAGGTAGGTCAGCACGATGAAGCCGGCTACGCCCAGCGGATAGCTCACTTCCTTGAAGAAAGGCACGATCAGGTTGGACTTGTAGGGCATGTCGAGCGACAGGCCGCCTTCGACCCAGCCCAGGAACAGGTCCCACACCCGCACATTGCTGCTTTCCGAGACCGAAAAAGCCAGGTAGACCGCGGCCACCAGGCCGATCAGGGTCTGCCAGAAAAACTTTTCGCGGCTCGACATGCCGCGCGGATCGCGATAGACCACCTTGCGGTAGTCGTCCACCCAGCCAATTGCGCCGTAGCCCAGGGTCACCAGCATGACAACCCAGATGAAACGGTTGCCCCAGTCGCACCACAGCAAGGTGGAGATGGCAATCGACACCAGCACCAGCACGCCACCCATGGTGGGCGTGCCGGCCTTGACCAGATGGGACTGCGGGCCGATGGTGCGCACCGCCTGGCCGATCTTCAGTTCGGTCAGCTTGCGGATCACCCAGGGCCCCAGGCCGAGGCCGATCAACAGCGCGGTGAGGTTGGCCATCACCGCGCGGAAGGTCAGGTAGTTGAAGACCCGCAGGAAGCTGTAGTCGTTTTGCAGCCACTGGGCCAGAGCCAATAACATCGTGTTTCCGTATTCCTTTCAACAACCACCCGGGGGGCCGGGCTATCCGATTGCTTGATTAACTGTTGATAACGATTACTGCGCGGGAGTGATTGCGACCAGCGCATCCACCATCCGTTCCATGCGCATGAATCGCGATCCCTTCACCAGCACCGCGCTCGCCCTGGCCACGGCACCGCCTTCATCCTGTATCAGCGCCCGGGCCAGGTCTTCCGCCGCGGCGAAATGCCGGCCGCCCTGCGTGCCGAATGCCTGCACCGCGTACTGCACGGCCGCGCCGGTCGCCCACAGTGCCTCGATGCCGCGCGCGCGCGCGTAAGCGCCGATCTCCGTGTGGAACGCCGGTCCCTGGTCGCCCACTTCGCCCATATCGCCCAGTACCAGCAGGCGCGGCGAGGCAAAGCCGGCCAGCACGTCGATCGCCGCGCGCACCGAATCCGGATTGGCGTTATAGCTGTCGTCGATCACCAGCGTGCCGCCGGGCGCATGCTTGACCTGCAGCCGCCCCTTGACCGCGGCGAACCCGGCCAGGCCGGACTGGATGGCCGCGCGGCCAACGCCTGCGGCCAGCGCGCAGGCGATCGCCGCCAGGGCATTGCGCACGTTGTGGGTGCCAAGCACCGACAGGCGCACTTCGAAGGCTTCGCCAGGCGCGCGCACCTGCATGACCTGCACGCCGTCTTCCAGGCGCACAGCGGCACCGACATCGGCGAGCGCATCCAGGCCGAACGACAGCGCGCGCCGCGCGCCGGCGGCCTGGCGCCAGATGCCGGCATGCGCGCCGCCGCCTTCGGCGTCGAGCGGGAACACCGCCACGCCATCGGTCGGCAATGCCGCGATGGCTGCCGCGTGCTCATGGGCAACCGCCTCGACGCTCACCATGAACTCCTGGTGTTCACGCTGAGCGTTGGTCACCACGGCCACGGTGGGCTGGGCGATGCCGGCCAGATAGACGGTTTCGCCCGGGTGGTTCATGCCCAGCTCGAGCACAGCGAGCCGGTGCGCGGCGTTGAGGCGCAGCACTGTCAGCGGCAGGCCGATATCGTTGTTCAGGTTACCGCCGGTGGCGAGCCGTGCGCCCTCCCCCACCGCCGCGGCAAAGATCGCCGCGATCATTTCCTTGACCGTGGTCTTGCCGTTGCTGCCGGTCACCGCCACCGCGGGCAGGCTGAAGCGGCGGCGCCAGCCAGCGGCCAGCTGACCCAGGGCCAGGCGGGTATCCGGCACCACGATGGCGGGAATGCCCAGCGCGGCGTCGGGCTCGCGCGCAACGACAACCGCGGCGGCGCCGCGCGCCGCCACATCGGCCAGGAAGTCATGCGCATCGAAGCGCTCGCCCTTGAGCGCGACGAAGAGGTCGCCCGGCTGTACGGCGCGGCTGTCGGTCAGCACGCGCGAGAACACACGGCTGGCGGCGCCGTCCGGCCCGGAAATACGCGCGCCGGCGATCCAGCCGGCGGCTTGCTGCAGATCAGTCATGGTGAATTGAGTCATGCCGACACCCCTCGCGTGCCCAGCGTCAGCCGGACATGCTCACGGTCGGAGAACGGCCGCTTGCGCCCGTTCACCTCCTGGGTGGCTTCGTGCCCCTTGCCGGCCACCAGCACCACGTCGGCCGCGGCGGCATGCTTGATGGCATACAGGATGGCGGCGGCACGGTCTTCGATCAGGTGCGCGCGGGCGCGCTCGTCCATGCCGTCGGCGATGGCGTTCAGGATTTCCTGCGGGTCTTCGCTACGCGGATTGTCGCTGGTCAGGACCACCTGGTCGGCCAGCCGTTGCGCGACCGCGCCCATCAGCGGACGCTTGATCGGGTCGCGGTCGCCGCCGCAGCCGAACACGCACCACAGCCGTCCGTTGCGAGCCTGCGCCACCGGGCGCAGCGCGGCCAGGGTCTTCTCCAGGGCATCGGGGGTGTGGGCGTAGTCGACCACCGCCAGCGGGCCGTCCTGGCCACCGTGGCTGCCACCGAACAACTCCATGCGGCCGTCGACCGGCTTGAGCCCGCGCAGCGCGTCGATGGCGGCCGCCCAGCCGATGCCGTTGGCGAGCGCGGCGCCCAGCACGGCGAGCAGGTTGCTGACATTGAACTCGCCGATCATCGGCGTGCTGACGTCGGCGCTGCCGAAACTGCCATCCACATGGAAGGCGGTGCCGGCGGCCGTAGCGCGCACACCGCTGGCGCGCAGCCACTGGCCGCCCTGACGGCCCGCAGCGGCGGCGCCGTCGATGCCGTATTCGATCACCTGCGCCGCAGCCAGGGGATCGGCCAGCAGGCGCCGGCCCATGCCGTCGTCGCGGTTGATCACGGCGGCACGCAGGCCTGGCCACTGGAACAGGCGGCCCTTGGCCGCCTCGTACTCGGCCATGGTGCCGTGGTAGTCGAGATGGTCCTGGGTCAGGTTGGTCAGCACCGCCACGGCGAAGTGCGTGCCGGCCACGCGGCCCTGCTCCAGCCCGTGCGAGGATACCTCCATCGCCACCGCACGCGCGCCTGCGCCGTTCAGCTCGGCCAGGCTGTCCTGCAACTGGACCGCGTCCGGCGTGGTAAAGCCGGTGGCGGTGAGCGCATCGGGGAAACCGGTGCCGAGCGTGCCGATGGTGGCGCAGCGCAGGCCCGCCGCCTGCAGCAGGCGCGCCAGCCACTGGCTGCACGAAGTCTTGCCGTTGGTGCCGGTAATGCCGGTGACCGCGAGATCGCGCGCGGCATTGTCATACCAGCCTGCCGCGATCGGGCCGGCGAGCTGGTGCAGGCCGGATACGCCAAGATGCGGCACGGCCTCGCCGTGCGGCCAGGCAAAGCCGTCGGCCTCGTAGACCACGGCGCTGGCGCCGCGGGCGATGGCCTGGGCGATATGCGGGCGCGCATCGGTGGACAGGCGCCGGTTGCCAAGCACATAGGCAAAGAAGACATCGCCCTGGGTCAGCCGGCGCGTGTCGCCGGTCAGCTTGGCGCCGGCGGGAGCGTGCAGGCGCAGCCAGGCCAGCGCGTCGCTGGCCTGGGCGGCAATTTCAAGGGGTAGCAAGGACTGGCTCATTGGGGTCCGCCCCACGGTTCGCTTTCCGGCACCCTGTCGCTCACCACCAGTTGGCGGATCGGCGAGTCAGGCTGCACATTGAGTGCACGCAGCGCCCCGCCGGTAATGGCGACGAAGGCAGGTCCGGCCACGGTGCCACCATAGTGACTGCCGGCCGAGGGCTCATCCACGCTGACGGCGACGATCACGCGCGGGTTCGACATCGGCGCCAGGCCGATGAAGGAGGCGCGGTATTTGCTGCGGTCGTAGCCGCGGCCGGCGTGCTTGTAGGCGGTACCGGTCTTGCCGCCCACCCGGTAGCCCATCACCTGCGCCTGGGGCGCGGTGCCGCCAGGCGCGGTCACCGTCTCGAGCATGGCGCGCACCTGGCGCGCCACCTCGGGCGATATCACGCGCTCGCCGGTAGCCGGTCCGCTGGTACGGAAAATGGTGACCGGGATCAGCTCGCCGTCATGCGCGAAGATGGTATAGGCGTGGGCCATCTGCAACAGCGAGACCGACAGGCCGTAGCCATAGGCCATGGTGGCCTGCTCGATGGGGCGCCAGCTCTTGGCCGGCCGCAAGCGCCCGGCCACCGCGCCGGGAAATCCGATCTTGGGCGCCTGGCCGAAGCCGACGCTGGTGAACATGTCCCACATCTCCTGTGCCTTGAGCATCTGCGAGATCTTGGCCGTGCCGATATTGCTCGACTTCTGGATGATGCCGGCCACGCTCAGCGGCCCATTGCTATGGGTGTCGCTGATGGTGGCGCCTTCGAACGTGTACTTGCCGTTACCGGTATTGATCACCGTCGTCGGCGTCACCCGGCCGAGCTGTAGCGCCAGGCCAATGGTGATCGGCTTTACCATCGAGCCCGGCTCGAAGCTATCGGTCAGCACCCGGTTGCGCAGCTGTTCGCCGGACAGGCGGCTGCGGTCGTTGGGGTTGTAGGTGGGCCAGTTGGCGAGCGCCAGCACTTCGCCGGTCTGCGCGTCGAGCACCACGGCGCTGGCTGCCTTGGCCTTGTTCGCCTCGACAGCATCCTTGACAGCGTTGTAGGCCAGGTACTGGATCTTGGCGTCGATCGAGAGCTGCTGGTCCTCGCCATCGCGCGGGGTCTTGAGGATGCCCACGTCTTCCACCACGCGGCCAAGCCTGTCCTTGATCACCTGGCGCGCGCCGGGCTTGCCGGCGAGCACAGCCTCGCGCGCAAGCTCCACGCCTTCCTGGCCGCGGTCTTCCACGTTGGTGAAGCCGACGATATGCGCCATGGCCTCGCCTTCCGGGTAGAAGCGCTTGTACTCGCGGGTCTGGTGGATACCCTCGATCTTGAGCGCGGCGATCTTGTCCGCGGCATCCGGCAGCACCTGGCGCTTCAGATAGACAAAGCTCTTGTCCTCGGAAAATTTGCGCCGCAGCTCCTTGTCGCTCATATCGAGCAGCTTGCTCAACTGGCGGATCTTGTCCGCGTCGATCTGGTCGGGAACGTCCTCGGGCACCGCCCAGATGGCCTTGACGGGCAGGCTGGTGGCCAGCACCAGGCCGTTGCGATCGAGAATCTTGCCGCGCGTCGCGGGCAGCTCAAGCGTACGCTGGACGCGCTTCTTGCCTTGGGCCTCATAGAACTGGTTGCCCGGTCCCTGGATCCACAGCGCGCGCCCGGCCAGGGCGACAAAGGCGGCGAACATCATGAACACCACCAGCTTGGAGCGCCACATCGGCAAGCGCAGGCCGAGCACGGGGCTGGCGGCAAACTGGCCGGAACGGGGGCGCGAATTGCTGGCGCGCGGCTGGCCGCGCTGGGCCTGCTGCGAGGGCCGTGCAATGGTCATGGCTTACTCCCCTCGGGTGCTGCCGCTGCGGCCTCGCTGGCGGGCGGTGTTTCAAGCACCACGCCGGCCAGGTATTGGGTCCTGCCGGGAAGCACCGGCGTCATCTTCAGCTGGCTGCGCGCGGCCTCGGCGATCCGCGAGCTCTTGCCAAGCGAGCTCTGCTGGTACTGCAACCGGGACCAGTCGATATCGAGCTGCTTTTCTTCCGCCTGGGCGCGGTCAACGGCGACAAACAGGGTGCGGGCCTGGTGCTGCGCGCTCACCAGGGAGAGCGCGCACAGCATCAGGGCAGCCAGCAGGAAGAAAGTCAGGCGGTTCATGCGCGGCCCGCCTGCCTGGTCGAAACGGCGGGCAGCTTTTCAGCCACGCGCATCACCGCCGAGCGCGCGCGCGGATTGGAGGCAATCTCTTCGGCGCCCGGCTTGACCCGGCCCAGCAGCTTCAGCGTCGGCTGTGGCAACTGGTCGGCGCGCAGGGGGGCGCGGCGCAGGGCCGGATCGGCATCCTGCTGCGGACGCGCGTGCGCCTGCATGAACCGCTTGACGATGCGGTCCTCCAGCGAATGAAAGCTGATCACCACCAGCCGCCCTCCGTCCTGCAATAGCTCGTAAGCCGCGCTCAGACCTCTTTCGAGGTCCGCAAGCTCTTGATTGACGTGAATCCGTAGAGCCTGAAAGGTGCGGGTCGCAGGGTCCTGACCCTTCTCGCGTGTTTTGACGGCTTTCGCCACGAGCGCGGCAAGCTCGGCAGTAGTGGTGAGAGGTCCGCCATGGCCGGGTTCGCTCCTGCGAGCAACAACCGCCTTTGCAATCTGTACAGCAAACCGTTCTTCCCCATAATCCCGTATCACCCTTGCGATGTCTTGCTCATCCGCCTGCGCCAGCCATTGCGCGGCGGTAATGCCGCGCGTGGTGTCCATGCGCATGTCCAGCGGCCCCTCGAAGCGGAAGGAAAATCCCCGCTGCGCGTCGTCAATCTGCGGCGAGCTGATACCCAGGTCGAGCAGGATGCCGGCCACCTTGCCGCGCGCGGCCAGCCGCTCCGACATCTCGGCGAAGCTGGTGTGCTCAATGGAGAAGCGGGCATCCTTGATGGTGCCCGCCTCTGCGATTGCTGCCGGATCCTTGTCGAAGCCAACCAGCGCCCCGTGTGGCCCCAGCCGGGCCAGTATTGCCCGGCTGTGCCCCCCTCTGCCAAAGGTGCCGTCCACATAGACGCCGTCGGGCCGCCAGACCAGGGCCTCGACAGCCTCGTCCAGCAACACGGTGCGATGGCGCAGGGTGGTGGTCCCCGGCATTTGGGTTGAGCTCATGACCTCGTCAGAAAGAGAAATTCTTCAATGCGTCCGGCATGCCCTGCGCCATCGCCTGCTGTTCCTTGGCGGTATAGGTCGCGGCATCCCAGACTTCGAAATGGCTGCCCATTCCGAGCAGCATGACTTCCTTGTCGAGCAAGGCGGCGCTACGCAGTTCCGGGGCAATCAGTACCCGGCCCGCGCCGTCCATGTCGACGTCGGCGGCATTGCCCAGGAAGATGCGCTTCCACCAGTGCGCATCCATTGGCAAGGCCGCAATACGGTTACGGAAGGTTTCCCATTCCGGGCGGGGAAACAGCAGCAGGCAGCCATCCGGGTGCTTGGTCAGCGTAACCCGGCCTTCGGCCTGCTGTTGCAGCGCTTCACGATGCCGCGCCGGAATCGACATCCGGCCCTTGGCATCCAGTGACAGCGCCGATGCGCCCTGAAACAAGCTAACTCCCGGTCCGCGCCGGCATCTTTACTGCCGGTTGGCGCGTGAATCCTTCGAATCCGACATTGGGCGATGATCCCATAGCCAGACTACCTTTTCACACAAAAATACACTTCCTCACACTATTTCCCACTTTAGAGGAAGCAATTTGGCGGGTCAAGGCTCGGCGTAAGGCAACAAACCGGATTTTTTTAATCAGAACAATGACTTAGCGTGCACACCTCAAGCAGCGTAAAAGTGAATCCCTAATGAAATGAAGATCTTATGGAGGAAAGCAGAGAAACCACCTGAGAACAACCGAGGGAGGAACTGCCTACTGCCCAAAACCCGGCCGCGCCGGACCGATGGAAGGATACAACGTTTTGGCGTCTACCCCGCTGGCGCGGGGGGAGGTTTGCCCCGTCGCGGCCAGGCGCGCCAGGGCCGGGATGGCGGTCTTCGCGGGGCTGTCGCGCGCTGCCCGGGCAGCGGCCGGACGGTCAGATCCGGTAGGCGGCGGTGGTCATCACCCGCGAGGCCGCCCGCATCAGCGCGCGCACCGGCGCTGGCAACGGCATGCCGCCCGCATCGCGCGCGGCATCGCCATGCCTCACCTCATCGTCGCGCATCTGCTCGAGAATCGCGCGGGACCGCCCATCGGCGGCGGGAAGCTGTTCGAGGTGGCCGGTCAGGTGCTGCTCGACCTGGCGCTCGGTTTCCGCCACGAAGCCGAGGCTGACGCGATCGCCGGCGCGCCCGGCGACCCAGCCGATGGCGAAAGCGCCCGCATACCAGACCGGGTTGAGCAAGCTTGGACGCGAGCCGAGTTCGCGCAAGCGCTCGGCGCACCAGCCCAGATGGTCTTCTTCCTCGCGCGCGGCCTGGTCCATCTGCGCCCGGACCGGCGCGGTACGGGCAGTCAGCTTCTGGGCCTGGTAGAGGGCCTGCGCGCAAACCTCGCCGACGTGGTTGATACGCATGAGCCCGGCCACATGGCCACGCTGCGCCTGGTCGAGGCTATCGCTGTCGGGCGCAAGCTCCGTGGCGGGGTTGGCGCGGCTGGCACGGGTCACGCCCGCGATCGCGCGCAAGGCCACATCGAATTCGCGAATCAAGGTATCCATGAATGCATGCACTGGTGGTTGCCCCGGGGCGCGTTCCACGCTTGCCTGCCGAAACAGGACACGGCACGTGTCAAACCACCCTCGGGATTTCCCGCATTGTACCGTGACCGCCTGGCGCACCGCTGCCCCCCCGGCCCCGGCCAGGCCCGCGCCGGCCGAGGCCGATACTCCAAAACCCTGAGTTGTGAAAAGCTGACAAGGGCACTCAACCCGATTGTGAAACGAGGGTGGTTTGTTACAGTACTTGGCAACTTCTGACGAAGTTGGGTAAGCGGGTGAATGGAGACTCAGGAGGTTTCGCCGCTGACCACCAATAATTCTTACGTGGAGATCATCGAGCATGAAAAAATCGCTTTTCGCGCTGGCTGCGCTTGGCCTTGTTGCGGGTGCTGCTCAGGCCCAGTCGAGCGTGACGCTCTATGGCGTGGCGGATATGAACATCGAATTCGCCTCGCATATGTCCAGTGTCAGCGGCACCAACGGCCCCTCGGGCAATGTCACCCGGATGAGCTCGGGTGGCCTGTCCGGTTCGCGTTGGGGTCTGCGCGGCGTGGAAGACCTGGGCAGCGGGATGAAAGCGCTGTTCGTGCTCGAAAACGGCTTTGCGCTGGACACCGGCAGTATCCAGCAAGGCGGCCGCCTGTTCGGTCGTCAAGCGTATGTCGGCCTGGAAAACTCCCAGTTCGGCCGCATCACCCTCGGCCGCCAGTACACCACGCTGTTCGACCTGCTCGCCAACTTCTCGCCCAGCGGCTACGCCACCCAGTATGAGCCGGTGGTGGCCCAGCTTGGCGTAAACTTCCGTTCCGACAACACCGTCAAGTACACCGGCGTGTTCGGTCCGGTGACCGCGATCGCCCACTGGTCGTTCGGCGCCGGCGCACCGGGCAACGGTGAAGTCCCGGGCCAGTTCCGCCGCGACACCGCCTATGGCGCGGGCGTCGGCTATGCCGCCGGCCCCTTCGGCGCAACCATCGCCTACGACCAGTTCAACCCCACCGAAAGCGCTGCCGCGGGCACCACCACCACCTACAAGAAGGCCGCCGTCGCCGGCAGCTACGCCTTCGGCCCGGCCAAGGTCATGGCCGGCTATCGCTGGGGCCAGGCCAAGAGCTCCGCGGGTGCCAGCGTGCTGCGCGACGACTACTACTGGATCGGCGCCAACTACCAGGTCACCGCGCCGCTGGGCCTGACGCTGCAGTACAACTACGACAACGTCAAGAGCTTCAACGGCGTCAATGTCCCGAATCCGTGGCAAGTCTCGTTCATCGCCGATTACAACCTGTCCAAGCGCACCGACGTCTACCTGACCGCCGCGTACGCCAAGAACGCCGGCCTGAACCTCGACACCGCGGCAATCGGCTTTGCCAACGGCTATGCGCTTGGCGCCGGCAAGACCAATATGCTCGGCGCCGGCGTGGGTATCCGCCACAAGTTCTAAGCGCATCCGCGCTGCTTCGCAAAGGCACCTTCGGGTGCCTTTTTGGTTTTGCAGCCTGTGCCGCTGCCGCCCCACCAGGAGACCGCCCATGCACCGCAACCGCCGCCGCGCCACCCACCTGCTGTTTGCAACCCTCGCCGGCGCCTGCCTTGGCACACCAGCCGGGCCTGCGCTGGCCGCCGACCCCTACCCCGGCAAGCCGATCCGCCTGGTGGTACCGTTCCCGGCCGGCGGCACCACCGACATCCTGGCCCGCGCGGTGGCCGCGGAACTGTCGAAACTGCAAGGCTGGAACGTGGTGGTGGACAACCGGCCCGGCGCGGGTGGCAATATCGGCGCCGACCTGGTCGCCAAGGCCGCGCCGGACGGCTACACGCTGCTGATGGGCACGGTGGGCACGCACGGCATCAACCAGTCCCTGTACGGCAAACTGCCGTTCGACCCGATCAAGGACTTCGCGCCCATCACCGAAGTGGCGTCGGTGCCCAACGTGCTGGTGGTCAACCCCGCCTTCGCGCAGCAAAACCGGATCGGCACCGTCGCCGACCTGACCGCCTATGCGCGCGCCAACCCCGGCAAGCTCAATATGGCTTCGAGCGGCAATGGCACCTCGATCCATCTCGCGGGCGAGCTGTTCAAGACCCAGACCCATACCTATATGGTCCATTTCCCCTACAAGGGCAGTGGCCCGGCGCTGACCGACCTGGCCGGCGGCACCATGCAGCTGATGTTCGACAACCTGCCTTCGTCGATGGCGCTGATCAAGGGCGGCAAGCTCAAGGCGCTGGCGGTCACCAGCGCCAAGCCATCGCCCGCCTTGCCTGGCGTTCCTACCGTTGCCGAAGCCGGCCGCCTGCCCGGCTTCGAGGCCAGTTCCTGGTTCGGCCTGCTGGCGCCGGCAGGCACGCCGCACGACATCGTCGCGCGCGTCCAGCAGGAGGTGGCCCGCTCGCTTGCCACGCCGGCCGTGCGGGAAAAGATGCAGGCCCAGGGCGCGGAGCCCGTCGGCAATACGCCCGAGCAGTTCGCCGCCTTCATCCGCGCCGAGCACGGCAAGTGGGCCAAGGTGGTCAAGGATTCCGGCGCCAAGGTAGATTGAGGCGCCGCACCAGCCCGTGGTGGCATGCGAACGCATATACTTGAGACATCAAACAACTGCGTGCCGCAATGCCCAATCCCCCTGCCGCCGAGGCCACCACCAAGGCCGGCGCCGAAGACGCGCCGGTCGACCTCGAAACCGGCCACGACGATGCCGGCCACGACGCCCTGCGCCTGTGGCTGCGGCTGCTGACCTGCACCAACCTGGTCGAATCCGACATCCGTTCGCGCCTGCGCCAGGATTTCGCCTGCACCTTGCCGCGCTTCGACCTGATGGCCCAGCTCGAACGCCATCCCGAGGGCCTGAAGATGGGCGAACTGTCGCGCCGCATGATGGTCACCGGCGGCAATGTCACCGGCATCACCGACCAGTTGCAGCAGGAAGGCCTGGTCTCGCGCGAGGCGCTGCCCAGCGATCGCCGCGCCTACCTGATCCGGCTCACGCCGGCCGGACGCGCGGCATTCTCGAAAATGGCGCGCGCGCATGAGGAATGGATCGAACAGCTGTTCGGCGGCCTGCCGCAAACCGACCGTCGGGCGTTGTTCCGCCTGCTGGGCCGGCTGAAAACCGGGCTGGTGAGCACATGAGCGTCCGCCCGGGTTCGCTCGCGGCGCTGCTGCCGCTGGTTCCGCTGCTGCTGGCCGCGGCTTGCCAGAGTTCGCCGGTGCAACCCCGGATCACGCCGCTCGACGTCACCATCAAGCTCGGCCGCATCAGTGAAAAAACCCCGGTGGGCCGGATCGACGTGCCGGATGGCGGCGTCGCCGGCACTGGCGTGGGCGTGGCCGCCGCCGGCGGCGGCTGGGGCGGCGGCGGCGGCGGCGTGGGTTTTGCCATCGACCTGAACCGGCTTCTCAATCCGCAGCCCCGGCCGCAGATCGACCTGTACCGGTATAAGGTGACCGCGCTGGACGGCACCGGCGCCATGGTCGACGGCCCGGCGGCGCCGGGACTGGAACCCGGCGCCTGCGTGCGGATGATCTATCCCGACGGCGCGCCCGAGCCCCGCCTCGCGCCATCCAGCGAATGCTAGAGTCCTGATCCAGGCACGAAACGACAACGGCCTCCCTTGCGGGAGGCCGTTTCACTGACGCAGGCTCAGGCCGCCTTGCGGCTGTCGCGCAGCTCGCGGCGCAGGATCTTGCCCACGTTCGTCTTGGGCAGCTCGCCGCGGAACTCCACATACTTCGGCCTCTTGTAGCCGGTAAGGCGCTCCTTGCAGAACGCGATGAGTTCAGCCTCGGTCAGCGCCGGATCCTTGCGGACGACGAACAGCTTGACCACCTCGCCCGAATGCTCGTCGGGCACGCCCACCGCCGCCACCTCCAGCACGCCCGGGCACTCCGCAGCCACGCCCTCGACCTCGTTCGGATACACATTGAAGCCGGACACCAGGATCATGTCCTTCTTGCGGTCGACGATCTTGGTGTAGCCGCGCGCGTCCATCACGCCGATGTCGCCAGTCTTGAAGAAGCCGTCGGGCGTCATGACCTTGGCGGTCTCGTCCGGACGATTCCAGTAGCCAGCCATCACTTGCGGACCCCGAATGCAGATCTCGCCGGGCTGGCCGAGCGGCACGTCGCGGCCGTCGTCGTCGCGGATGGCGATCTCGGTCGACGGTATCGGCAGGCCGATGGTGCCGGAAAAAGCATCGGTATCGGTGGGATTGCAGGTGGCCGACGGCGAGGTCTCGGACAGGCCGTAACCCTCGATGATCGGACAGCCGGTCTTGGCCAGCCACTTCCTGGCTACCGCTTCCTGCACTGCCATGCCGCCGCCGTTGGCCACGCGCAGGCCGGAGAAATCGACCTTGTCGATCTCCGGGTTGTTCAGCAGCGCGTTGTACAGCGTATTGACCGCCGGGAACATATGGAACTTGTACTTCTGCAGTTCCTTGATGAAGCCCGGGATATCGCGCGGGTTGGGGATCAGCACGCTCATGCCGCCGTTGCGCATGCCGAGCAGGCAGCAGACCGTCAGCGCGAAGATGTGATACAGCGGCAGCGCCGTAATGGTGATCACCTGGTCGATCGGCGCGCCCTTGGCCAGGGCCGGTTGCATCCAGGCTTCGGACTGCAGCACGTTGGCGACGATGTTCCGGTGCAGCAGCACCGCGCCCTTCGACACGCCGGTGGTGCCGCCGGTGTACTGCAGGAAGGCAACATCGTCGGGCCCCGTGGCGGTGGGCTGCAGCTGCATGCCACGGCCTTCCGCCAGCACGGTATTGAAGCGCACGCAGTTGGGCAGCTCCCAGGCCGGCACCATCTTCTTGACGTTGCGCACCACGAAATTGACGATGGCACCCTTGAGGCCGCCCAGCAGGTCGCCCATGCTGGCCACCACCACATGCTTGACCGGTGTGGCCGGCAGCACCTGCTGCAGGGTGGTGGCGAAGTTTTCCAGGATGACGATGGCCTCGGCCCCGCTGTCCTTGAGCTGATGCTCGAGCTCGCGCGGCGTGTAGAGCGGATTGACGTTGACCACCACGAAGCCGGCGCGCAGCACCGCGGCCAGCACCACCGGATATTGCAGCACATTGGGCATCATGATGGCCACGCGCGCGCCGGGCTTGAGCCCGCGCGACTGCAACCAGGCTGCAAATTGCTTCGAGAGACGGTCAAGCTCGCCGTAGGTAATCGACTTGTCCATGCAGACGAAGGCGCGGCGATCGGCATAAGTGCGGAAAGACGCCTCGAGCAAATCGGCCAGCGAGCGGAACTGGCTGCTATCGATCTCGGCAGGTACGCCGGCCGGGTAATGCTTCAGCCACAGTCTTTCCATGCACCGTCTCCTGATTTTCTGAATGGTCGTTCGATTTTCGACAGATGCTAAACGCGCGACCCGGTTAAGACAACACGTTAGATGAAGTCCTCTGGAGGTTGATCCCGCCACGACGTGAAGTTTAACGCACAGTTCGTAATGGACTCGGGAATTCCCCTAGCCCCCCTGACGGAGGCGGCCATGCTGCCGAAGATCACGCTACGCGCTCACCGGCAGCACCATCTTCATCATATTGGTGGCAAGCGCCTGTGCCAGTGCCTGTGCGTCCATGCGCCCGGGCTCGTGCCAGGTATACATGAAGCCAACCACGCTGCCGATCGCATGCGCGGTCACGCGCGCATCGCCATAGCTGAACACGCCGGTGCGCTTGCCCTCTTCCAGCAAGGCATAGAGGTCGCGGTAAAAGGCACGCGCCATGGTGCCCAGCCATGCCACCGTTTCCGGCCGCAGGTACTGGTTGTCGCGAAAGCTGAGCGTGGCCGGCACGTAGCAGGCAATGCAGCGCCGCGCCATTTCCAGCAGGCAGGCATGCAGCCGCTCGCGCACCGGCAGGGCCGGGTCGGCGGTCTCGCGGATGACGGGCAGGCAGGACTGTGCCGACTCGCGGCACAGGATATCGAAGATTTCGTACTTGTCGGTGAAATAGTAATAGACCGCCGGCTTGGTCACGCCCAGCGCCCGGCACAGGTCGTTCATGGTCATGCCTGGATAGCCCTTGGTATAGAACAGCTGGGCTGCCGTATCGAGGATCTGGCGGCGGCGCGCCTCCTGTCGCTCGGCGATATGCGAGCGGGCAGGGACGGCATCCGGGGCGGTCTCCGGCGGGATTTCGGGCCCGGCCCCGAGGGCCTTGATGCCCTCGGTGGCGGAAGCGGTTTTCTGTGCAGTCGGCATGACGCGATTCTCGCATGGCGCCGGGCCCCGGGAAGGCCTGGCTGTCACTCCAGTCACCCAATGCCTGCGACTTGCCGCCGATCGTGGCAGCTTGACGCATGAAGGCAATGCCAATACGATCATACCCAATGGTAAGTAAATATACCAAAGAGTAAATAACGTCAGCCCAAGCCGGCATGGCGACCCACCAGCAAGGAGACACCGCCCATGGACGAGACCGCCTACCTGGCCGACCTGCACGCGCGCTGGCGGCGCGCCTGGCCCGGCCGTACCCCGCGTTCCCCGCAATACCCGCTCGGGCGCCAGCCGCTCACGGAAATGCTGAGACACTGGGGCCGCACCCGGCCCGACCGCACCGCGGTGATCTTCTATGGACATGAAACCAGCTATGCCCAGCTCGATGCGTACAGCGACCGCTGCGCGGCGCTGCTGGCGGCGCACGGCATCGGCGCCGGCGACCGGGTGGCGGTGCTGATGCCCAATTGCCCGCAGTTCCATATCGTATTCTTCGGCATCCTCAAGCTGGGCGCGGTCTACGTGCCGGTCAGCCCGCTCTCGCAGCGCGCCGAGCTGCAGCATGCGCTGACCGACAGCACGCCGCGCGCGCTGATCGCGCTCGACCAGCTGGTGCCCCTGGTGCGGGAAACGCGCGCAGCGCTCGGCGCGCAGGATCCGCTTGCCCTGTTGTTCGTCACCAGCTTCGCCGACATGCTGCCGGCCGAGCCGACCTTGCCGTTGCCGCCGATGGTGCAGGCACCGCGCTACCTCTGCAACGCGGACGACCATGCCATCGACCTGCTGCCCGCCATGGGCGCCTGCACGCATGCCGTGCCCGCCACGCCGGCCTCGCTCGATGCGGTAGCCGCGCTCAATTACACCGGCGGCACCACCGGCCTGCCCAAGGGGTGCATCCACACCCAGGGCGATATGGTGGACATGGCAGCGGCCTTCGGCGCCGTCTCGCTGGAAATCGCCGACGACAGCGTCATGCTCGGCTTCTTCCCCGAGTTCTGGATCGCCGGCGAGAACCTCTGCCTGATCCTCCCCGCCTTCTTCGGCATCCCGCTGGTGCTGCTGGCGCGCTGGGACCCGGAAACCTTCATGGCGGCAGTGCAGCGCTACCGCGTCACCAACGCCTCGATGCTGGTGGACAACGCGGTCGAGGTGATGGAACATCCACGCGCCGCGCAATACCGGTTGCGCTCGCTGCGCTATGTGGGCGTGTCATCCTTCGTCAAGAAGCTCAACCTGCCCTACCGCCGCGCCTGGCAGGCGCTGACCGGATCGATCATCGCCGAGAGCGCCTGGGGCATGACCGAGACGCAGACCTGCAACACCTTCACCTACGGCATGCAGGACGATGACCTGGACCTGCGTGCCCAGCCCATCTTCGTCGGCCTGCCGGTGCCGGGCACGGAGTTCAAGATCTGCGATTTCGACAGCGGCGCGCTGCAGCCGCCGGGCGCCGAGGGCGAGCTGTGCGTGCGCACGCCGACCCTGCTCAAGGGCTACTGGAACAAACCCGACGCCACGCGCGAATCGATGCGCGATGGCTGGTTCCACACCGGCGACATCGGTTCGATCGACGAACATGGCTATATCCACTACCTCGGCCGGCGCAAGGAGATGCTCAAGGTCAACGGCATGAGCGTATTCCCCGCCGAGATAGAAGCGCTGCTGGGCCAGCATCCGGCCATTCTCGGCTCGGCCGTGGTGGGCCGGGCCGATGAAGACCGCGGCCAGTTGCCGGTGGCCTTCGTCATGCTCAAGCCCGAGGCGGCCGGCACCGTCGACGACGCGGCGCTGGTGCAATGGTGCCGCGCCAATATGGCGGTCTACAAGGTGCCGCTGGTGCATATCGTCGACGCCCTGCCGCTGACCGCGACCGGCAAGGTGCGCAAGCAGGATCTGGCGCCGCTGGCCGAGCGGCTTGGCTGAGCCGCTCGCGTCTTCCGGTCTCTCTCCACCATTGCCCAACTCTTTCGCATCATGACGTTCCGCAAGCTACTGATCGCCAACCGCGGTGAAATCGCCATCCGCATCGCCCGCGCCGCCGCCGGCGCGGGCCTGGAGAGCATCGCCCTGTACAGCGAGGACGACCGCGACGCCCTCCACGTGCGCAAGGCCGACGGCGCCGTCGCGCTGCCCGGCACCGGCCCGCGCGCCTATCTGGATATCGCGCAGGTGGTCGCCGCTGCCACGCGCAGCGGTTGCGACCTGGTCCACCCGGGCTACGGCCTGCTTTCCGAGAACGCGGAGTTCGCCCAGGCCTGCCTGGATGCGGGTCTTGCCTTCGTCGGCCCCGCGCCCGATGTGCTGCGCCTGTTCGGCGACAAGGCCCGGGCGCGGGCGCTGGCACGCGAGTGCGGCGTGCCGGTGGTATCCGGCACCACCGGCCCCACCACGCTGGAAGCCGCGCACGCGTTCTTCGGCTCGCTGCAAGAGACCGGCGCCGGCATGATGATCAAGGCGCTGGCCGGCGGCGGCGGGCGCGGCATGCGCGCCGTGCGTGCCGCCGCGGACATCGACGAGGCTTACGCCCGCTGCGTTTCCGAGGCCACGGCTGCATTCGGCAACGGTGCGGTCTATGTGGAGCGCATCGTACGCGCGCCCCGCCATATCGAGATCCAGGTGCTGGCGGATGCCGCCGGCGGCGTGATCGCGCTGGGCGAGCGCGAATGCAGCCTGCAGCGGCGCCACCAGAAGCTGGTGGAGGTGGCGCCCAGCCCTTCGCTCGACGACGCCATGCGCGCACGCCTGGCGCAGGCCGCGGTCACGCTGGCGCGCGCGAGCGCCTATCGCGGCATCGGCACCTTTGAATTCCTGGTCGGCTCGAATGGCGACTTCTGGTTCATGGAGGCCAACCCGCGCCTGCAGGTGGAACACACTGTCACCGAGATGGTGAGCGGGGTGGACCTGGTACAGGCGCAACTGGCCATCGCGGCGGGCAAGAGCCTGGCCCAGCTGGGGCTGGAACCGCCGCCGGCGCCACGCGGCATCGCCGTCCAGTTGCGCATCAACGCCGAGCACCTCGACGCGCAGGGGCAGCTGCGCCCCGCCAGCGGCCGCATCGACGCCTACGAGCCGCCCAGCGGCCCCGGCGTGCGCGTGGACGGCGCCGGCCACGCGGGCATGACGATCAACCCGCGCTTCGATTCACTGCTGGCCAAGCTGATCGTGCACGAGCCCGGCGGCAATTATGAGCGCGCACTGGCCCGGGCCTACCGCGCGTTGTGCGAATTCCGCATCGAAGGCATCGACACCAACCGCCGGCTGCTGCAGGACCTGCTGCTGCGCGACGAGGTGCGGCGCAACGACGTCCACACCCAATACCTCGACGCCGCGCTGCCGGCCATGGCGGCGGCAGCGGCCCAGCAGCTGGAAGGCGATCAGGCCCATCCCGCGCTGTATGCGGTTGGCGCCGCCGCTGACACCCAGGCGCATGCAGCGGAGCCTGACGATCTGCCGGACGACGCCGAACTGGTGTGCGCGCCCATGGACGGCGCGCTGGCCGCGGTCCAGGTACGCCCCGGCGACATCGTGCGGCGCGGCCAGCCCCTCGCCATCATCGAAGCGATGAAGATGGAGCATCCGCTGGAGGCGCCGGTCGCGGGCGAAGTGCTGCGCGTGCTGGCGCAAGCCGGCGATGTGCTGCGCGCCGGCGCGCCGGTGATCGTACTGTCGGCGGACGACGGCAGCCATCACGCGGTTGAGGCCGGCGCCGCGCTGGATCCCGCCCATATCCGCGCCGACCTGCGCGACGTGCTGGCGCGCCAGGCGCTCACCCAGGATGCGGCGCGCGCGCGGGCGGTGGACAAGCGCCATGGCCAGGGCGGCCGCACCGCGCGCGAGAACATTGCGCAACTGTGCGATACCGGCTCCTTCATCGAATACGGCGCGCTCGCCATCGCCGCGCAGCGCCAGCGGCGCAGCATCGAGGACCTGGAACGCGCCACGCCCGCGGACGGCATCGTCACCGGCATCGGCACCGTCAATGCGCAGCGCTTTCCGGCCGCCGACGCGCGTTGCATGGTGCTGGCCTACGACTACACGGTGCTGGCCGGCACCCAGGGCTTCTACGGCCACAAGAAGCTGGACCGCATGCTGGCGCTGGCGCGCCAGTGGCGCCTGCCGGTGGTGCTGTTCGCCGAGGGCGGCGGCGGGCGGCCCGGCGATACCGACATGCCGGTGGTGGCCGGGCTGGACTGCACGTCTTTCATCCAGTTCGCGCGGCTATCCGGCCAGGTGCCGCTGGTGGGCATCGTTTCCGGCCGCTGCTTCGCCGGCAATGCCGCCCTGCTGGGCTGCGCCGACGTCATCATCGCCACGCGCAATGCCACCATCGGCATGGGCGGCCCGGCCATGATCGAGGGCGGCGGCCTGGGCGTGTTCGCGCCCGAGGAAGTCGGCCCCGTGAGCGTGCAGGCACCCAACGGCGTGATCGACGTGCTGGTCGACGACGAAGCCGCGGCGGTGGACGCGGCCCGGCGCTACCTGTCCTACTTCCAGGGCGATCTGCCCGGCTGGGAGGCAGGCGATGCGCGCGCACTGCGCCACCTGATACCGGAGAACCGGCTGCGCAGCTACGATATGCGGGGCGTGCTCGCCGCGCTGGCCGATCGCGATTCCGTGCTGGAACTGCGCGCCGCCTTCGGCGCCGGCATCATCACCGCGCTGATCCGCATCGAGGGCCGCGCCTTCGGCTGCATCGCCAACAATCCCCGGCACCTGGGCGGCGCGATCGATGCGGCGGCGGCCGACAAGGCCGCGCGCTTCATGCAATTGTGCGACGCGCACGGCCTGCCTATAGTCTCGCTGTGCGACACGCCCGGCTTCATGGTAGGCCCGGAGGCTGAGAAGACCGCCACCGTACGCCATGTTTCGCGCCTGTTCGTCACCGCCGGCGCGCTGCGCGTGCCCTTCTTCACGGTGGTGCTGCGCAAGGGCTACGGGCTCGGGGCGCAAGCCATGGCCGGCGGCAGCTTTGCCGCGCCCTTCTTCACCGTGGCCTGGCCCAGCGGCGAGTTCGGCGCGATGGGCATCGAGGGCTCGATCCGGCTGGGTTTTCGCAAGGAGCTGGAAGCGGTGGCCGATCCGGCCGAGCGCGAAGCGCTGTTTGCGCGTATGGTGGATGCCGCCTACCAGCGCGGGCGCGCGCTGAATATGGCGAGCCACCTTGAGATCGATGCGGTCATCGACCCGGCCGACACGCGTCACTGGCTGCTGCGCGGACTGGCCTCGGTGCCGGCTCCGGACCAGGCGCCGCGCGACGCATCGCGCCGCTTTATCGATACATGGTGACGCCTCGCCGGGCGATCGTGCAAACTTCCCCCTGCCATCCCGCTGCGCCAGCAGCAAGGAGACCAGCAATGTCCCATGACTTGGAGCGCCGGCCAGGCATTGCCGCAAGGATCGCGGCGTGCGCAGGCAGCGTGCTGACGCGCGCCGCCGCGGCGTGCATGCTGGCGGGTGCCTTGCCGATGCCAGTGCTGGCCCAGGCGCAGGCAGCGGCCACCGACGCGCCCATCAAGGTGGCCTTCATCGACCAGTTGTCCGGGCCGCTGGCCGATGTCGGCCAGATCTTCCAGGCCAACCTGAAGTTCGCCCTCGACGACGCCAATGCCCAGGGTGGCGTGCTCGGCCGCCACTACGAACTGCTCAGCTACGACAACAAGCTCTCGCCCCAGGAAAGCCTGACGGCCTTGCAAAGCGCCATCGATGCCGGAGTCCGCGTGGTGTTTACCGGCGCCTCCGGCTCGCCGGTGGTGACCGCGCTGGTGGAGGCCGCCAACCGCCAGAACGAGCGCCATCCCGCGCAGCGCATCCTGATCGTCAACTATGCCTCGCTCGACCCCGACCTGACCGGCATGCGCTGCAGCTTCTGGCATTTCGCCACCGAAGCGAACGCGGCCATGAAGATGCGCGCGCTGGCCAATTTCGCGCGCGGCCAAAAGGACATGCACAAGGTCTACCTGCTCAACCAGGATTACACCCAGGGCCGCATCTGGGCCGCGCTGGGCCGGCAGATGATCTCGGTCGCGCGGCCCGACGTGCAGTTCGTCGGCGAGGCGCTGCACCCACTGGCCAGGGTCAAGGATTTCGCGCCCTATATCGGCAGGGTCAAGGAAAGCGGCGCCGATACGGTGGTCACGGGAAACTGGGGCCAGGACCTGAGCCTGCTGATCAAGGCAGCCGGCGAAGCCGGCTATCCGCTGAACTACCTGAACCATAGCGGCGGCGGCGCGCCCGGCACGGTGCAGGCGGTAGCGCAGGCCGGCAACGCCCATCTGACCTGGGTCGCCGAATACCTGCCCAACGGCGACGACCCGGTGCTGGCGGCATTGTCGGCCCGCGTCAGGCAGACGCCGGCCGGCGAGTACTTCACCCCGCGCGTGCTGATCTCCGTGCAGATGGTCAGCGAGGCGATCCGCCGCGCCGGATCCGACGACCCGACCAGCATTGCGTTCGCGCTCGAAGGCATGCAATACCACTCGCCCGTGGGTGACGTGCTGATGCGCAAGAGCGATCACCAGTTGCTGCTGCCGCAGGTGGTATCGACGATCGCGCCGGTGGACGGCAAGACCGTCAAGGTTGGCGCGGAAGGCACGCAGTACGGGTTCCGCTTCGACAGCATGACGCCGGGGCCCGAGCTCAGCCTGCCCTCGATGTGCCGGATGAAGCGCCCTTCCTGAGGGTAGCGCCAGGCGCCTGCAAGCCGTCCAGGCGGGACACCGGGGCATCGGCCGCATCGACGTCCCGTCCCTTAGTGCCCGGCGGAAGGAACGTCCGGTCCCGCGGGCGGGGTCGGCGTGTCGGGCGCCCCGCTGGCGCGCGCCGCGCCCATCGCGGCGCCGGCCGGCGTGCCGCCGTCGCTCGCGGTCAATGCCTCGCCGCCGCCGACCGGCGGCGCCAGCCGGCGCAGGCGCGCATCGCGTTCGCCGCGCGGCAGTTCGCCGATGCGCCTGACCTCGGCGTAGAAGGCAGTCCAGTCCCCGCCGCTGTGCGCCAGCAGCGCCGTGAACGCCGGCACCCACTGCTGGTAGGTTGCCACGGCGGCGAGCTGCGCATTGGTCAGCGGCCGCTCGAACCAGCGGTCGTAGCCGGTATAGCCGCCCCACTGCGCCTTGAGTTGCGCATAGTGCGCGCGCAGGCCGGCGAGTATCTCCGCCTTGCCCTTGCGCTTGGCGTCGTCGGACAACGGCGAGCGATAGAGCGCATCGAGCCGGTTGCGCGCATCCAGCAGCATGGCGCGGAACTGCTGGCGGCGGGCGTCGTACTGGCGGTAGCTGGCACGGGCGTCGGGCGACGCCGCCAGCGCCAGCCAGCGCTCCACGCCTGCCGTCTCCACCGCGGTGGCAAAGGATTCGTTGAACGTGGTGTCATTGCGCACATAGACCACCTGGTGCGCCAGTTCGTGGAAGATCAGCCTGGCCAGCTCGCCCTCGGGCTGGTAGACGAAGGTATTGAGCAGCGGATCGTCGAAGTAGCCCAGCGTGGAGTACGCAGGGATGCCTGCCACGTAGGGCTCGAGCCCCTCCTTGCGCAGCCCCGCCGCGTAGCCGTCGGCGTCTGCCTTGGCGTAGTAGCCACGGTAGCTGATGCAGCCGACCACCAGGAAGCACCACTTGTGCAGCTCCATCGACAGCTCGGGGGTGGCGAACACGCTCCACACCACATACGGCCGGTGCAGGTTGGCGTAGCGCCGGTAGCTGCCGTTGTCGGGCAGTTTCAGCTCGCGGGAGGCGAAGTCGCGGATGGTGCCGGCCAGGGCAAGGCGCTGCGCCAGCCGCGTGTCGTTGGCGTCGCGCGCCGCGGCAATGGCGTCCGGCAGCGGCCGGGAATCGGCCATCACCCCAAGGTGGCCGCCAATGGATTGCGCGTAGTAGCCGATCGTGTCGCAGCCGGCCAGCAACGCTGCAAGCCCCAGCACGGCCAGGGCCTGCAGCGCGCGCGCCGGCCGCCGGGTCATGACGACAGGGCGGGCGCCGCCGGCTCCGGCACGGCCGCCGCGGCCGGTACAGCTTCCACCTGCACCAGGCAATCGTAGAAGACCGGGGCACGGCCCAGGTCGGTCAGGCGCTGGCTGGTCAGCTCGTTGGCGTTCTTGCCGTCCGGCGCCAGCTTCTTCCACCAGATCGACAAGCCCACCACCAGCCCGCGCCTGGCCCGGTCGGTCACGCGCGCCCGCGCCAGCATGCTGCCGCGGTCGTTGAAGACGCGCACCATGCCGCCGTTGGCGACGCTGCGCGGGGCGGCATCCTCGGGATGGATGTCCAGGTGCGGCTCGCCCTCGGTGGCGCGCAGGCTGTCGACGTTGACGAAGGAGCTGTTGAGGAAGTTGCGTGCCGGCGGCGAGATCATCGCCAGCGGATAGCGCGCGGCCAGCTCCGGCGCGGTGGCGGGCGCCTCGTAGGGCGGCACGTAGTCGGGCAAGGGATCGAGCCCGTCGCGGCGCATGGCCTCCGAATAAAACTCGCACTTGCCCGACGCCGTGGCAAAGCCGCCCTCGGCCAGCGGCGCGGCCGGCAGCTTGAGCTTCTGCCAGCCCTGCGCCTTCAGGGATTCCCAGCTGATGCCGGCGGCACGCGGATCGGTGGCCACGATGGCCTGGGCGGCAATGTCCTCGTCGCTATCGGCAAAGCACGGCTCGTCGAAGCCCATGCGCTGCGCCAGCCGACGGAAAATCTCCGTATTGGGCATGGCCTCGCCCAGCGGCGCGATCGCCTGGTTGTTGGCCAGGAAGTACGTGTGGCCGTAGGCCTTGTGCACATCCACGTGCTCGAGCTGGGTGGTGGCCGGCAGCAGGATGTCGGCGTAGTCCGCGGTGTCGGTGCGGAACTGCTCCAGCACCACGGTGAACAGGTCCTCACGCGCGAAGCCTTCCGCCACCTTGGTCGATTGCGGCGCCACCGCCACCGGATTGCTGTTGTAGACGACCAGCGCTTCGATCCTGGGGCCGACCAGGCCATGCTGTCCATCCCCGGCATCCAGCAGCGCATCGCCGATGGTGCTCATATTCACCGTGCGCGGCAGCGCCGGCAGGCCCGGCAGCAGGTCGGGCCGCTGCAGTGCCTGGTTGTCGACCGGGAAGAAGCCGGAAGTGGACAATTGCAGGCCGCCTGCCGGATGGCGCCAGGCGCCAACCAGGGATGGCAGGCAGGCCACCGCGCGCACCGCCTGGCCGCCGCCGTGCGAGCGCTGCATGCCATAGTTCAGCCGGATCGCCACCGGCTGGCGCTCGCGCACCGCCAGTTGCCCGTACAGGCCGGCCAGCCATTCGATGTCGCCGGCGTCGATGCCGCACAGCTCGGCCGCGCGTGCCGGGCTATAGGCCTGGGCGCGCTCGCGCAGTGCCTCGAAACCCACCGTGTGGCTGGCGATGTAGTCGTGATCGAGCAGGTCGTCGCGCATCAGCACATGCATGATGGCCAGCGCCAGTGCGCCGTCGGTGCCCGGCATGGGCGCGATATGGCGATGGCACTTCTCGGCGGTCAGCGAGCGGTAGGGATCGATCGCCACCAGGGTGGCGCCGCGCCGCTTGGCTTCCTGCACGCGCGTCCAGAAATGCAGGTTGGAGGCAATCGGGTTGCCCCCCCAGATGATGATCAGCCTGGCATCGGGCACATGCTCGATGTCCATGCCGATGCTGGCGCCATAGGTATAGCGCAGCGCGGTCGCGCCGGCGCTGGCGCAGATGGTGCGGTCCAGCAGCGAGGCACCCAGCTTGTGGAAGAATCGCGCCGCCATGCTCTCGCCCTGCACCAGCCCCATGGTGCCGGCATAGCTGTAGGGCAGGATCGCCTGCGGATCGCGGGCGGCGATGGCGGACAGGCGGCTGGCTACGGTCTCCAGCGCTTCGTCCCAGGAAATCGGGGCGAACTTGCCCTCGCCCTTGGCGCCGACGCGCTTCATCGGCGTCAGCAGGCGGTCCCGATGATAGGTGCGGTCCGTGTAGCGCGACACCTTGGTGCACAGCACGCCCTGCGTGCCGGGATGGTCGGGATCGCCCGCCACCTTGATGGCGCGGCCGTCCTCGACGGTGACGAGCAACGCACAGCTATCGGGACAATCGTGCGGGCAGGCGGCACGGACGATGCGGGAGGCCATGGAATCTCCTGGCTAGCGTGGGGGACTGGCGGCGCGACCGGCATCGGGGTGGCGGCACGGACACACAAACAGCGGGCTCCGGAGGTGCCGCGCGCAAAGCCCGGTGGACTGTCCCGCGGGCTTTGCGTGTTGTACGCCGGCGTCGCCCCGACGGGCGCCGACGGGGGAAATTGTTAGGCTCCGATTGTATTCGATTATGATAGCCCGACGCTGCGCCAGGGAATGGGGCCAGGACATCGCCGGCACAGACCGGCAAGGCATTCACGGGTAAAAAATACACCGTTTTCACGGGGAAACCATGCAAGTGCATTCTGGGGTCAGGGGCTGGCGCATTGCCGGCCTGCTGGTGGCGTGCGCCATCGGCTCATTCATTGCCAATGCCGGCGCGGAAAGCGGCGTCAGCGCCGACACCATCCTGCTGGGCCAGTCGGCCGCGCTCACCGGGCCCACCGCCATGCTCGGCAAGCAGATGAATTCCGGCGCGCGGCTCTACTTCGACTACGTCAACCAGCACGGCGGCATCTACGGGCGCAAGGTCGAGCTCAAGGTGCTCGACGATTACAACGAACCGGAAACCGCCGCCAAGAACACCCGCGCGCTGATCGACGACGACCACGCTTTTGCCCTGTTCGGCTACGTGGGCACCGAAACCGCCGAGGCTTCGCTGCCGCTGGCGACCCAGGCCAGGGTGCCGTTCTTCGCCCCTTACAGCGGCGCCCAGTCGCTACGCGAACCGTTCAACCGCTACGCCTTCCACGTGCGCGCCGGCTTCAACGAGGAAGCCGCGGCCATCCTGCGCCAGATCCGCGTCACCGGCCTCAAGCGGGTGGCGGTGGTCTACAACGACGACGCCTACGGCAAGTCCGGACTGGAAGCGCTCGAACGGGCTCTCAAGGCCGCGCCCGACAGCGGCGTGCAGATCGTCTCGCGCGAGGGCGTGGTACGCAATACCGTGGAAATCGGTGACGCCATGCAGGGCTCGATGAAGGCCAAGCCCGACGCGGTGGTGATGATCAACGCGTACCGGACCGCCGGCGCCTTCGTCAAGGAAGCCCTGCGGCGCGGCTTCAATGGCCAGTTCTACAACGTCTCGTTCGTCGGCACCCAGGCGCTGGCCAGGGAAGTGGGCGCCAAGGGCGGCGGCGTGATCATCTCACAGGTCATGCCCCACCCGGGCAACGCCACGCTGCCGGTGGTGCGCGAATACCTGCGCCTGCTGCAGGCAGCGGGCAAGCCCAATGAGTTCGACTACGCCAGTATCGAAGGCTTTATTGCCGCCAAGGCCTTCGCCGAAGGCCTGCGCCGCGCCGGCAAGGATCTCACCCGGGAAAAACTGGTGACCGCGCTGGAGGGCATGAAGAGCCTGGACCTGGGCGGCTACATCGTCAACTTCAGCCCCGAAAGCCACGTCGGCTCGAAGTTCGTCGAGATGACCATCATCAACTCGAGGGGGCAGGTGATTCGCTAGAGCGAGCAAACGCGCGGCCCGCCGGCGGGCCATAGCGAGCCGTCAAGGTTTGCCTATGCCGTATGGGGCGCCTCCCCGCAGGGGAGGTGAAACTGCCTTTGACTTCAAGCCTTCGAAGTTGACTTCGAAATCAAGCAGTTAAACCCAAGCCCCGATCTCTACGCCATGTCGTTCAAATGGCAAGCCGAAAACCGCATCGGCGCAATCTCCTTGAGCAGCGGCTGCTCCTCCCGGCACCGCGGCATCGCATGCGGGCAGCGCGGGTGGAAATGGCAGCCGGGCGGCGGATGCAGCGGCGAGGGAATCTCGCCCTTGATCGCCACGAAGGTCTTCTTGCCGACCTCCAGCTTGGGAGCCTCCGCCAGTAGCGCCTGGGTGTAGGGATGATTCGGGCTGGCGAACACGTCTTCGGCCGGCGCCGATTCCACCACCCGCCCCAGGTACATGATCACCACACGGTCGCTGATGTGCTTGACCACGCCAAGATCGTGGCTGATGAACAGATAGGTGAGATTGAGCTCCTGGCGCAGGCGCATGAAGAGATTCAGCACCTGGGCCTGGATCGACACGTCGAGCGCGGCCACCGACTCGTCGCATACCAGGAATTCCGGCTTGACCGCCAGCGCCCGCGCAATGCCGATGCGGGCGCGCTGCCCGCCCGAGAACTGGTGCGGGAAACGGCGCAGCACGGTGGGGTCCATGCCAACGCGCACCAGCATGTCTTCCACATAGCTCTTCTGCGCCGCGCGCGGCACCATGCCGTGCACAACAGGCGCCTCGCCGACGATGTCCATCACGCGCAGGCGCGGATTCAGCGAGGCATAAGGATCCTGGAAGATCATCTGGATCGCCAGCTGCTTCTCGCGCTTCTTTTCCGGCGGCAGGCGGTCGAGATCGACGCCCCGCCACAAGCGCGAACCTTCGGTCAGCGAATGCAGGCCCACCGCCATGCGGCCCAGCGTGGACTTGCCGCAACCGGACTCGCCGACCAGCCCGACCACCTCGCCCGCGCCAATGGCCAGGTCGACGCGGTCGACGGCATGGACCACCTCTTCCTGCGCCTTGGCGCCAAAGACGTTGGCGATCCTGGCGGCGGCGTCTAGCGACTTGACGAAGCGCTTGGATACCCCGCGCAACTCCAGGATCGGGGCATTGGGCGTGGACTCGGCAACGGGCTCGCTGGCCATGGAAGCGTGTGCGGGATCAATGATGGCGGCGCTCATGCTGCCTCCACGTGTTCGAGTACCGGATGAAAGCAGCGCAGGCGGCGTCCGTCCGCGGCGGTTTCCAGCGGCGGCGCTGTCCGGCACACATCGGTGGCATAAGCGCAGCGCTCGCGGAAGGCGCAGCCGGCCGGCAGGTTCAGCAGCGACGGCGTCATGCCGGGAATCTGGCGCAGCGGCGCGCCGCGCGGATTACGCGATGGCGCGGAACTGATCAGGCCGTGGGTGTAGGGATGCTCTGGCCGCTCCAGCACCTGGCGCACGTCGCCGGCCTCGACGATCTTGCCGGCGTACATCACGCAAACGGTGTCGGCCAGGCCAGCCACCACGGAAAGGTCGTGGGTGATCCAGATCAGCGCGGTGCCGGACTCTCGGCACAGCTTCTGCATTTCGTAGAGGATCTGGCCCTGGATGGTCACGTCCAGCGCGGTGGTGGGTTCGTCGGCGATGATCAGGTCCGGCTTGTTCAACAGCGCGATGGCGATCGCCACGCGCTGGCGCATGCCGCCCGAGAACTGGTGCGGATAGGCCTGCAGCCGCTCGTCCGGGGAAGGAATGCCGACCCGGGCCAGCGCATTGCGGGAGCGCTCGCGCGCCACCGCCTTATCCACTTTCTCGTGCGCCAGCACCGCCTCGATCATCTGCGTATCGATGCGCAGGACCGGGTTCAGCGTCATCATCGGGTCCTGGAAGATCATCGCGATGCGGTTGCCGCGCACGTCGCGCATCTGCCCGGGCGTCAGGCTGCGCAGGTCGCGCGTCACGCCGTCGCGGCTGGTCAGCTCGATGCGGCCCTCCATCACTTTGCCCGGCGGGTCGATCAGGCCCATGATCGAATAGCCGGTCATCGACTTGCCCGAGCCGGACTCGCCGACCAGCCCCATGATCTCGCCGCGGCCGACCGAGA
Source organism: Cupriavidus sp. 96C5-1 (assembly GCF_057798855.1). Taxonomy (NCBI): domain Bacteria; kingdom Pseudomonadati; phylum Pseudomonadota; class Betaproteobacteria; order Burkholderiales; family Burkholderiaceae; genus Cupriavidus; species Cupriavidus sp. 96C5-1. The sequence goes on from NZ_JBYOJU010000022.1 coordinate 141,239, forward strand.
ACGAGACATCGTCGACAGCGCGCGCGACACCGCCGCGCGTAAAGAACTGGGTCTTGAGGCCTTCCACCACCAGGGTCGGTTTGCTCATATTCGCTCCTGTCGTGCTGCGTTACTGCGTTTGCAGGCGCGGATTGAGGACATCGCGCAGCTGGTCGGCGACCAGGTTCATGGCCACGATGGTGACCACCAGCGCAATCCCCGGGAAGAAGCTGATCCAGTACTTGCCGGACAGCATGTACTGCTGGCCGTTGGCGATCAGCGAGCCCAGCGAGGGCTCGGTGATGGGCACGCCCAGGCCGAGGAAGGACAGCGTGGCCTCGAGCGTGATCGCCGATGCCACCTGCAGCGCCGCGATCACGATCAGCGGCGGCAGGCAGTTGGGCAGCAGGTGGCGGAACATGATCCGCCCCGGCGGCAGGCCCAGGCAGATGGCGGCTTCGATATATTCCTTGCGTCGCTCGACCAGCGCCGCGCTGCGGGTGGTGCGGGCATAGTAGGCCCACTGCACCGCCACCAGCGCAATCACGATATTGCCGATGCCGGGCCGCAGGAAGGCCAGCAGGATCAGCGCCAGCAGGATGGGCGGGAACGACAGCTGCAGGTCGGCCACGCGCATGATGATGGCTTCCACGCGGCCGCCCAGGAAGCCGGCAAGCAGGCCCAGGGTGGCGCCCAGCAGCAGCGCGATCACGGTGCTGACCACGCCCACGCCAATGCTGATGCGCAGGCCGTACATCACGGCCGAGAGGATGTCGCGGCCCTGCTCGTCCGAGCCGAGCAGGAAGGTCATGCCGCTGCCGGCCTGCTCGCCGGGCGCCATGCGCGCGTCGAGCACATCGAGCGTGGCAAGGTCATACGGGTTCTGTGGCGACAGCCACGGCGCAAACAGTGCGATCAGCACGATGATGACCAGCAAGGCCAGGCCGATCACCGCGATCTTGCTCGAGAAGAACTGGCTGGCGAAGCGCCGCAGCGGGGTCTGCTCGGCTGGCGGCGGCGGTGCCGCCGTGGTTTCGGTTGCGGTTGTCATGAGCTCAGCCCTTGTTGTCGGCAATGCGCACGCGCGGATCGAGCACGCTATAGATGATGTCCACCGCCAGGTTGATCAGGATGAACAGCGTCACGATCACCATCAGGTAAGCCACGATCACCGGCCGGTCGAGCAACTGGATGGAATCGATGATCAGCTTGCCCATGCCGGGCCACGCGAAGATCGATTCGGTCACGATAGCAAAGGCAATGATCGAGCCGAACTGCAAGGCGATCACCGTGACGATCGGGATCATGATGTTCTTGAGCACGTGCACGCCCACGATGCGGGTATTGGACAGGCCCTTGGCGCGCGCGAACTTGACGTAGTCCTGCAGCATGGCCTCCTGCGTGCCGGCCCGCGTGAGCCGGATCACCATGGCGATATTGAGCAGCGACAACGTCACCGCCGGCAGCAGCAGGTGGCGCAGGCCGTCCACCGTCAGGAAGCTGACCGGGATGCCGAGCAGCGACGTGGTTTCGCCGCGCCCGTTGGAAGGCAGCCAGCCCAGCTGCACCGCGAACACCATGATCAGCATCAGCCCGACCCAGAAGGTGGGCAGGGAGAAACCAAGGATGGACACGCCCATGATGGTCTTGCCGGCCACGCCGCCCGGGCGCAGGCCAGCCCACAATCCGAGCGGAATGCCGAGCAGCACGGCCAGCAGGATAGCGCACACGGCCAGCTCCATGGTGGCCGGCATGCGCTCGAAGATCAGCTTGAGCGCCGGCGTGCCGTGCGCGAACGAAGTACCGAGATCGCCATGGAGCGCGTTGCGCAGGAAGATCCAGTACTGCTCCCACAAGGGCTTGTCGAGCCCGAGCGCGGCAATGGTGCGTTTGATGTCTTCCTGGTCGGCCTGAGGATTGATCAGGATATCGACCGGGTTGCCGATGGCAAAGACGCCGAGGAAAACCAGTAGCGACATGACGAAGAGCACGACCACGCTCTGCATCAGGCGCCGGATGATGAAAACCAGCATGTTCGGAAGCTTTCCTTCGCCGATGGCGGCCACGGCGCCTGTTGGGCGCCGCCAGCGCTGCACCGGCAGTCGGCTCGTGGCTAGGCCCGGCTACCGTCCGGGGGTGAATCGTCGGGAAGCGGCGGTCCAGACCGCGGCCGCCTCCCGCTCAAGACTATGCCTGCAGATCCCGTGCGCCAAGGGCGCGATTTTATGGTCGCGCCTTTCGGCAGTCGTTTCACTGCGGCTTGAAACTGTGCGCGTAAGTCCGTTCGTCGGTACGCGGTACATAGGTGATGCCCTTCTGGGTGGCCCAGGTGGTCACCTGTTGATGGATCGGGATGATACCGCCATCGTGGATGGCGATCGCGGTGGCCTCCTGCAGCAGCTTGGAGCGCTCCGCATCATCCACCGTGGCCAGGGCCTTCTCCAGCACCACGTCCATCTTGGGATTGCAGTACTCGCCCCAGTTGGTGGTGCCGAACCCCTTCTTGGAATCCTCGCAGGCCAGCAGCGCGCGCAGCGGCGAGCTGACTTCACCCGTCTGCGCGCCCCAGCCCAGCAAACCGAACGAGAACTCGTGCTTGATGCCCTTGGACGAGTAGGTCGCCATCGGCATGCCCTCCACCTTGGTTGCGATACCGATGCGCGTCAGGTTCTGCGCAATGGTCTGGGCAATCTTCTCGTCGTTGACGTAGCGGTTGTTGGGCGTATGCAGCGTGACGCCGAAGCCGTTCGGATAGCCCGCCTCGGCCAGCAGCTTCTTGGCGCCTTCCGGATCGTACTTGACCGTCTTCAGGTTAGGGTTGTAGCCGAACAGCGTGGGCGGCACCAGATTGTTGGTCGGCTCGGCCAGCCCTTCCATCAGGCGGTCCTTGATGCCCTGCCGGTTGATGGCCATGCTGATGGCATTGCGCACGCGCGCATCCTTCAGCGGGTTCTTGTCCATCGGCTGGCCGTCCCTGGTGGTGATGAAGGGCGACTTGTCGCGCTTGTCGTCGGTGTACAGGTAGATCACGCGATGCGAGATCTTCGAGAAGAACGACAGCTTGGGATCCTTGCGAACCTGGGGCAGGTCGGGCGTGGGCACGTTCTCGATGGCCTGTACGTCGCCGGACAGCAGTGCCGCGAGGCGCGTGGCCGGGTTGGCGATGAAGCGCAGCGTCACCTTGTCCCAGGCGGGCTTGGGCCCCCAATAGTCGGGGTTCTTGACCAGCTCGACCCGGTCGTCGCGCGCGTAGCTGACGAACTTGAAGGGGCCGGTGCCGATCATGCCCTTGCCCTGCGCGAAGTCTTCGGAGGTCAGGCCCTGCGTGGCCTTTTTCTGCACGATGAAGATCGACGTGAGGTCGTTCAGCATCAGCGGATAAGGCTGGTTGGTGGTGAGCTGGATGGTGTACTTGTCGATCACCTTCTTGTTGATGATCGCCTTGGTGTAGACATCGAACTTGCCCGGGCTGTTCAGGATCGTGGCCGGCCGGTCGAGCGACCAGACCACATCGTCGGTCGTCAGCTCCGACCCATCGTGGAACTTCACGCCCTTGCGGATCTTGAACTCCCAGGTCAGGTTGTTGACCAGCTTCCAGGACTCGGCCAGGCCGGGGATGATCTTGCTGTCCGCGTCCAGCTTCACCAGGCATTCGAACATGTGCTCGGAAACATTGATGTTCGAGAACAGGTTGTAGAAATGCGGATCCATCGAGGTCGGGGGCGAACTCATGGCCAGCTTGAAATCGACCGCGTGGGCGTGGCTGGCAAAACCGAAGCTCATGGCCGCGGTTACCGCCATGGCACCGAATGCCTTCTTGCATGTGCGAAGGAACATCGCGCAATTCTCCCGGGAAGAAATGTAGCAATCGACGACTAAGGGCAGCGAAGGCACATCGTGCAAGGCGCCGCATTTTGGTGCGGTTGCCGGCGCGATCCGCGGCGACGTTGCCGGGCAGGCACATCACGCATGAACTGTTCCAGCAGTGGACCCCGCGGGGCAATGCGGGGAAACCCCCGCGCTGTTCGCCGCCGCACGCCGAGCCGCGCGAACATCACGGGGGTGCCGTGGAGACCGCCTGCTTTGGCGCTTCGATCGAAGGCGTCGTATGATCGGGGTATCCATCGCCCAAACTGGCATCATGACACTCATCCCCGAAATCCTTCAGGCGCAACCCGAAATCCGCACCATCCGACGCGATATCCACGCGCATCCGGAGTTGTGCTTCCAGGAAGAACGCACTTCCGACGTGGTTGCGCAGAACCTCTCCGCCTGGGGTATCGAGGTGCATCGCGGCCTTGGCACCACCGGCCTGGTCGGCGTGATCCGCAATGGCAACAGCAGCCGCAGCATCGGCCTGCGTGCGGATATGGATGCATTGCCGCTGCAGGAGGCCAATACCTTCGGCCACCGTTCGCAGCATGACGGGCGCATGCATGCTTGCGGCCACGACGGCCACACTGCAATGCTGCTGGGCGCGGCTCGCTATCTTGCCGAGCACCGGAGTTTCGACGGCACCGTCAACCTGATTTTCCAGCCCGCCGAAGAAGGCGGGGGCGGTGCCCGCGAGATGATCAAGGACGGTCTCTTCGAGCGCTTTCCCTGCGATGCCGTCTTCGGCATGCACAACTGGCCCGGCATGCCGGCCGGCAGCTTCGGCACCACCGCCGGGCCGCTGATGGCATCGAGCAACGAATTCCGCATCGTCGTGCGCGGCAAGGGCTCGCATGCTGCACTGCCGCACAACGGCAACGATCCGGTCTTCACCGGCACGCAGATCGTCTCCGCGCTGCAAGGCATCATCACGCGCAACAAGCGTCCGATCGACGCCGCGGTGATCTCCGTCACGCAGTTCCACGCCGGCGATGCCACCAATATCGTGCCCGATCAGGCCTGGATCGGCGGCACCGTGCGTACCTTCACGCTGCCCGTGCTGGACCTGATCGAACGCCGTATGGAGGAAGTCTCGCGGGCCGTGGCGAGCGCTTTCGATTGCACCGTGGAGTTCGAGTTTCACCGTAACTATCCGCCCACCGTCAACAGCGCTGCCGAGACCGCGTTTGCCGTCGAGGTGGCGCGCGGGCTGGTGGGCACGGACAACGTCGATGGCGAGATCGAGCCGACCATGGGCGCCGAAGACTTCTCCTTCATGCTGCTGGAGAAGCCGGGTTGCTACCTGTTCATCGGCAACGGCGAAGGCGTGCATCGCGAAGCCGGTCACGGCCTCGGCCCCTGCATGCTGCATAACCCCAGCTACGACTTCAACGACGAAATCCTGCCGGTGGGCTCGACCTTCTTCGTCAAGCTGGTGGAGAAGTGGCTGGCGCCTGCCTGAGCGCGCCGGTCGGCAACACGCCGGCGTTCGGGCCGGCGTGCCGGTGTCAGTCCAGCGCGATGTCCCCGTACCAACTCTCGGCACGGCTCTTGGTATTGTCGGTATCGGTCATGATGCCGACCGCCACCACCTGCCCCGGATCGGTTCCGAAGGCCTTGCGGTAATCGGCGCGCAGGTCGCGCCGGTGGCAACGCCACTCATTGGTATGGCGGGTACCGGAATCGACCACGATCATGCGCACGCGCCCCGTGTGCGGATTCGACAGCACCGAGCCTTCGGGCTTGCGCCCTCCCCAGATGTACATCAGCGTGGCATAGGGCATCTCACGTCCCGTCGTCAGCCGCGCCATCTCGTACATCAGCTGATCCTTTAGCGAGAGGCTGCCCTTGTCGCCGTCAAAGGCGACGAAGATGCGCAACGGCGAATCCTCGCGCGGTGCCTGGGCGTTGTCTGCGCTGCGGATGACGTCCCGCGTCTTCCAGGTCCAGTTCAGCATGCCCGGCGCGCGCCCTACCAGCGGCACATACAGGCCGGAGGCCGAACTGTCGGCTTCTGCATGCAATACGATGCGTTTGTCGACTTCCGCGAGGGAATAACGCGTGGGAATCTTGTTCCGGTTGACGGTCCAGGGCTGCCACCCGAGCGGTTCGCCGCGGCCGCCCGGTGTGGCGGAAAACAGTGGCAGACGCAGCAGCGTGGGGGGCTCATCAGCTTCGCTGGCGTGCTCGGCATCGTGCACGCTCTCCGCGACGGATTTCAGTGCCTTGTGATGCGCGGATGCGTCCGGCAAGGCCGGTTCGGTCAGCTTGATCTGCTCGATATGCTCGGCGAATGTGCGGCAATCGATCGCCGATAGCGCCGCTATGGCGCCAGGCCCCGACTGCACGGGCTCCGTGGGAGCCATTTCCAAGGTGCCGCAACCCGCCAAAATCAGCGCACCGGCCACACCGGTCAGTGCCGGCAGGCAAAATCTGGCCGCCATCGATCCCCCGAACCTGGATTCCATTGCCTGGCCACACCTTGGGGCGCATGCCGGCCTTGGGTTTTTTAAGATCTTTCGAACTGCGTCACGCGGAACCCGTACCCGCGCTTGGGGCTAAGGTAACAGAACGATATGGATGAAGGAAGGCTCCAGTACCCTCAAAACATTAAGACACTACCCGAAACATCGGAGGCATCGCTCGCACCATGCATTTTTGCCGCCGCAATAGCAAAACCCCCCAGTACTATCGTACTGGGGGGTTTCAAGGGAGAGCCTGGCGATTACCTACTTTCACACGGGTATCCGCACTATCATCGGCGTGGAGTCGTTTCACGGTCCTGTTCGGGATGGGAAGGGGTGGTTCCAACTCGCTATGGTCACCAGGCATAAACGGTGTGCCGCGCTGACTCGGTCAACGCAGCGAATAGGGATGTAGTAGTTGGTTGTGCGTATCGGCCTGTGGCACGCGATACTCAACCAGGAGAAACACACTGGTTATAGGATCAAGCCTTACGGGCAATTAGTACTGGTTAGCTTAACGCATTACTGCGCTTCCACACCCAGCCTATCAACGTCCTGGTCTCGAA
>NZ_JBYOJU010000023.1:0-146747 GCF_057798855.1 Cupriavidus sp. 96C5-1
TACTTCGCCACCGGCATGGTGAACTCCGCGCCCTTGCCGATGCTGTCCGGCCAGCGCTGCATGATGCTCTTGTAGCGCGTGTAGAAGCGGATGCCCTCCTCGCCGTAGGCGTGGTGATCGCCGAACAGCGAGCGCTTCCAGCCGCCGAACGAATGCCACGCCATCGGCACCGGGATCGGCACGTTGATGCCGACCATCCCCACCTGGATCTGCCGCGAGAACGCGCGCGCCACGCCGCCGTCGCTGGTGTAGCACGATACGCCGTTGCCGTACTCGTGCGCGTTGATCAGGTCCACCGCCTCGGCAACATCGTGCACGCGCACCACCGACAGCACCGGGCCGAAGATCTCTTCCTTGTAGATCGTCATGTCCGGCGTGACGTGGTCGAACAGCGTGCCGCCGACGTAGAAGCCGCCTTCATGCCCATCCACCTTGTGGCCCCGGCCATCCGTCACCAGCTGCGCGCCCTCTTCCACCCCCTTGGCGATATAGCCTTCCACCTTGGCCTTGTGCGCGGCGGTCACCAGCGGGCCCATCTCGGCATCGGCCTCCATGCCGTTGCGGATCTTCAGCGCCTGCGCCCGTGCGGCCAGGCGCGGCACCAGCCGGTCGGCCACCTCGCCCACCGCCACCGCCACCGAGATCGCCATGCAGCGCTCGCCCGCCGAGCCGTAGGCCGCGCCGATCAGCGCGTCCACCGCCTGGTCGAGATCCGCGTCGGGCATCACCACCAGGTGGTTCTTGGCGCCGCCCAGCGCCTGCACGCGCTTGCCGTGCCGGGTGCCCTCGGCATAGATGTACTCGGCGATCGGCGTGGAGCCGACGAAGGACAGCGCCTGCACGTCCCGGTGCGCCAGCAGCGCGTCCACGGCTTCCTTGCCGCCCTGCACCACGTTGAACACGCCGTCGGGCAGGCCGGCCTGCTTGAGCAGGTCGGCGATCAGCAGCGAGGGCGAAGGATCGCGCTCGGACGGCTTGAGCACGAAGGTGTTGCCGCAGGCCAGCGCCACCGGGAACATCCACATCGGCACCATCACCGGAAAGTTGAACGGCGTGATGCCGGCCACCACGCCCAGCGGCTGGCGCAGGTTCCAGTTGTCGATGCCGCCGCCGATGTTGTCGGTGAAATCGGTCTTGAGCAGGTTGGGAATGCCGCAGGCGAATTCCGCCACCTCGATGCCGCGCGTGACCTCACCCTTGGCGTCCGAGAACACCTTGCCGTGCTCGCGCGTGATCAGCGCGGCGAGGTCGTCGTGGTGGCGGTCGAGCAGTTCCTTGAACTTGAACAGGATGCGCGCGCGCTTGAGCGGCGCGGTCTCGGACCAGGCCGGGAAGGCCGCGTGCGCGGCGGCCACCGCGGCGTCCACGTCCTGCGCCGAACCCAGCGCCACACGCCCGGCCACGGCGCCGGTGCCCGGGTTGAAGACGTCGGCAAAGCGGTCCGACGAAGCGGCGCGCACGGTGCCGCCGATGTAGTGCGCGATTTCCGTCAGCGCAAGCGTCTCTGCCACGATAAAGCTCCTTCTGTCTTTGCGTCTGGTAATGACGGACGGTGCCGGAAAAAGTTCGGCCCGGGCCGCCCGGATCCTTGTCTTGCCGCTCCGGCCAACCGGATGCAGGCAGCGATGACGGCAAGCGTGGCGCAGTTGCACTCGCCCGTCCAATGATTTATCGTCAAACACAATATAAGCCACGCAAAATATTGCGGCGCGGCATTCGCGCTGCGCGCCGGCCAGCGCCCGCCTTCGCCTCGCCTATCCGCCCCCGCCTCATGGACCTTCATCACCTGCGCGCCTTCGTCACGGTCGCGCGCGAGGGCAACCTCACCCGCGCCGCGCAACGCCTGCACCTGACGCAGCCGGCCGTCAGCCTGCAGCTCAAAGCGCTGCAATCGTCATGGCGGATCGCGCTCTTCGCGCGTACCGCGAGCGGCCTGACACTGACCGCCGACGGCGCCGCGCTGCTGCCGCTGGCCGAGCGCATCCTCGCCGGCGTGGGCGATCTGCAGCATACGGTCAGCGCCATGCACCAGACCGTGCGCGGGAAGCTCGCCATCGGCACCATCCTCGACCCGGAATTCACGCGGCTTGGCGTCATGCTGCACCGGCTGGTCGAGCGCTATCCGCAGATCCGCACGGAACTGCGCCACGGCATGTCGGGATGGGTCCTGCAGCAAGTGCGCAGCGGGGCGCTGGATGTGGGCTTCTACCTGGGGCCCGCGCCCGACGCCTCGTACTGCGCGCTGACGCTGACGCCGTTCTCCTACTACGTGGTCGCGCCGAAGGGATGGAAGGATCGCGTGGCGTCTCGCTCCTGGGCCCAGCTTGCCGCCCTGCCGTGGATCTGGACCCCGCCCGAATCCGCGCACAACCGCCTGCTGTCGGCGCGCTTCGCCGCCGCGGGCGCGGTGCCGAACAAGGTCGCGCAAGTGGATCAGGAAGCGTCGATGCTCGACCTGGTGCGCTCGGGCGTGGGCCTGTCGCTGGTGCGCGACGCGATTGCGCTCAGCGAGTCGCACGCGCATGGACTGGTCGTGGTGGAAGGCATGTCGGTGCAGACCGAACTCACGCTGGTGGCCCTGGCCGCGCGGCGCGACGATCCGGTGATCGCCGCCGTGTTCGGCATCGCCGAGTCGGTGTTCCGCTCGTAGGGCCCAGGCCAGCGCTTCAGCGCGCGTCCGGCACCGGCTGCAGATGGCTGCGCAACCAGCCCGTCAGGGCCGCGAAGACTTCGCTGCGCAGCGGCTCCGCCTCGTTGAAGATCTCGTGGTAGCCATGGCCGAACCAGACCATTTCGCACAGGTCCTTCGGCGCATCCGCGGCAAATCGGCGGCTGCCGGCCGGGTCGACGATGCGATCGTCGCCGGCCACCAGCATCAGCGTGGGCGCTTCCAGCAGCGGCGCATCGGTTCGTGCCTGCGCCATGCCGCGCACGAAGCTCTCCAGCACGCCGGCGCTGATGGTGCCCTGCACCAGCGGATCGGCGCGATAGCGCGCCACCACGGCGGTATCGTGCGACAGATAGCGCGCATCGATCGGGTTGGGTACGCGCAGGCGCGGCGCCAGCGCCAGCAGCGTGCGGTGCAGTGCCAGCATCGGGCCGGACAGCCGCAAGGCCAGCGCCGGCGAAGACAGCACCAGCGCGCGGATCGGGCGCACCCGCGCGGTGGCGAAGCGCGCCGCCACCAGGCCGCCCATGCTGTGGCCCAGCAGGAACGGCAGCTCCTTCCACTGGCTCACGGCGGCATCATGGATCTCGGTGAGATCGTCGACAAAGATATCCGGATGTTCGGCCGCCATGCGCCGGCCGCCGCTGGCGCCGTGGCCGCGCTGGTCGTAGGCGCGCACGCGCAGGCCCAGGCCGCATAGCAGCTCGGCCACGTGCTGGTAGCGGCCGCAATGTTCCGCCAGGCCATGCACCAGCAGCAGCGAGCCGGTGGTTTCGGGAAAGGCTTCGGGATCGGGTTGCCAGGTACGCAGCAACAGCTCCGTGCCGTCGCGCATGCGCTGGCGGCTTTCGCTGGGAACGATGGGCCGCGCGGGCGCTGCCGCGCCGGTGCCCCCGGCCTCGCCAGCACTGTCGCCGGCGAGGCCGGGGGGTGCAGCGGCGGGTGCAGCGGTGCTCGGTCGATCCATGCGATTGGTCTCCATATCTGTTCCGCTACGGCCGCGCTTCCCTCGCGCCGGCACAGCGCGGCTAAGTGGCCGCCGCGCCGTCCTCTTCACGGGGGCAACGATCGCAGGCCGGCGTCACGCTGCCACGCGCGCCACGATCCGCCTCCGCGCTCCCGCCGCCGTCCTCGCCCGGCCCGGCCCGCGCCATATCCGCAAGGATCGGGCAATCGGGCCGCGCGTCGCCGCTGCAGGCCTCGGCCAGCAGGCGCAGCGTGTCGCGCATGGCGGCGAGCTCGGCGATGCGCTGTTCGAGATCCGCCACGTGGCGCAGGGTAAGCGCCTTGACGTCGGCGCTGGCCCGCGCGCGGTCGTGCCACAGCGACAGCAAATCGCGTATCTCGTCCAGCGAGAACCCGAGATTACGGGCACGCCGCACGAAGCGCAAGGTGTGCACCGCGCGCTCGTCGTAGCGGCGGTAGCCGCCCTCGCTGCGCGGTGGCGCCGCCAGCAGGCCGATCGCCTCGTAGTGCCGGATCATCTTTGCGGTGACGCCGGAAGCCTGCGCCGCTTCGCCGATATTCATGCTCTCCCCCCAGCCGGGCGCCAGCGCCGCAGCAGCAGTGCATTGCCCACCACGCTCACGCTGGAGAACGCCATGGCCGCGCCGGCCACCACCGGGTTGAGCAGGCCGGCCGCCGCCAGCGGGATGCCGATCACATTGTAGAAGAAGGCCCAGAACAGGTTCTCCCGGATCTTGCGCACGGTGCGGTGCGAGATCGCCAGCGCATCGGCCACCAGCGCCGGGTCCCCGCGCATCAGCGTGATGCCGGCGGCATGCATGGCCACGTCGGTGCCGGTCGACATGGCAATGCCGACATCGGCAGCGGCCAGCGCCGGCGCATCGTTGATGCCGTCGCCCACCATCGCCACCACGGTTCCGCCGGCCTTGAGCGCGAGCACGCGCTCGGCCTTGTCGGCCGGCAGCACTTCCGCCTGCACTTCGTCCAGTCCCAGCGCCTCGGCCACGCGTGCCGCCGCGCCACGGTTATCGCCGGAGAGCATGACCGTGCGCACGCCAGCGCCGCGCAGCCGTTCGATCGCGCTACGCGCGCCGGGCTTGATCGCATCGCCGAAGGCGACCAGGCCCAGCACACGGGGCAGCCCCTGCACCTGCGTCTCGATCAGCCAGGACACCGTGCGGCCCTGTTCCTGCAGCGCTTGCGCCTGCGCTTCGAGCGTACCCGCCGCTGCGCCCAGCGCGGCGCGCAGGCGCTCGCTGCCCAACTGCAGGGCCACGCCATCCACCTTGCCGGCCAGGCCCATGCCCGGCAGCGCGCGCACGTCGCTGGCCACCGGCGCCGCGATGCCGCGCGCACGTGCCGCCGCCAGCACGGCATGCGCCAGCGGATGCTCGCTGCCGGCCTGCAGCGCGGCAAGCTGTGACAGCAAGCGTTCTTGCGCACCCGCGCCCGCGTCGGCGGGTACCGCCAGCGCCACCACCTCCGGCTTGCCTACCGTGAGCGTGCCGGTCTTGTCGAAGGCCACCACCTTGACGCGGTGGGCCAGTTCCAGCGCCTCGGCGTCCTTGATCAGGATGCCTGCGCGCGCGCCCGCGCCGGTGCCGGCCATGATCGCGGTCGGCGTCGCCAGGCCAAGCGCGCATGGGCACGCAATCACCAGCACCGCCACCGCATTGAGCAGCGCGGTTTCCCAGCCGCCGCCGAACACGCCCCAGCCCAGCAGCGTCGCCAGCGCAATGCCCAGCACCACCGGCACGAACACCGCGCTGACGCGGTCGACCATGCGCTGGATCGGCGCCTTGGCGGCCTGCGCATGCTCGACCATGCGGATGATGCGCGCCAGCACCGTTTCCGCGCCCACCGCCACGGTGCGCGCCACCAGCCGGCCTTCGTAATTGATAGCGCCGCCGGTCAGGCGCGCGCCGGGCTCCTTGGGCACCGGCAGGCTTTCGCCGGTCAGCATCGACTCATCGGCATGGCTGCTGCCCTCGATCACCTCGGCGTCCACCGGCACGCGTGCGCCCGGCAGCACCACGATCTCGTCGCCCACGCGCACGGCGCCAAGCGGCACCGTAATCTCGCCGTCAGCGCGACGCACCAGCGCGCTGTCGGGGCGCAGCGCGGCCAGCGCACGGATGGCATCGGCGGTCTGGCGCTTGGCGCGCGTCTCCAGCCACTTGCCCAGGCGCACCAGCGTGATCACCACCGCCGCGCTTTCGAAATACAGGTGCGGCATGCCCTCGCCGCCACGCCACATCAGCCACAACGACAAACCGTAAGCCGCCGAGGTACCGAGCGCGACCAGCAGATCCATATTGCCCGCACCGGCACGCACCGCTTTCCAGCCCGCCTTATAGAAACGCCAGCCGAACACAAACTGCACCGGCGTGGCCAGCAGCCATTGCACCCAGGCCGGCAGCATCCAGTGCACGCCGAACCACGCCGCCGCCATGGGCGCCACCAGCGGCAGCGACAATGCCGCCGAGATTGCCACCGGCCACGGCCCCGACCAGAATCCTTCGCCAGCCGCCGCGCCCGCGGGCAGGTCGCCGCTCACCGGCACTGCGCCATAGCCGGCACGCGCGACCGCGGCCGCCAGTGCATCGGCATCCACGGCGCCGCGCATGACGGTCACCTCCGCCTGCTCGGTGGCCAGGTTGACCTGCGCATCGACCACCCCGGGCACGGCCTTCAAGGCCCGCTCCACGCGGGCCACGCAGGACGCGCACGTCATGTCGCTGATGGACAAGGCAATGGCCTGGCGCGGCACTTCGTAACCGGCGGCCTTGACGGCCTCGGCCGCGGCCGGCAACACCGCGGCGCTGTCGGCCTGCAGCGTGGCTTCCTCGGTGGCAAGGTTGACGGCGACCTGGCGCACGCCGGGCACCTTGCCCAGCGCGGTCTCGACGCGCCGCACGCAAGAGGCGCAGGTCATGCCGCCGATGGGTAGCCGCCATTCGGAAACCGGCGCGACTGCCGCGGCGCCGGGTATGGGAAGGAGTTGGGAATTTGCTGGCATGGCCTGGGGGGACGGGAATCCACAGTGACGATGAGCACATCATGGACCTTACCATGTTGGGAAGGTCAAGCCTGGCTGCAAGAAACGTATCCGTCACCTGCAAAACTGCCGCGGACAGGTAAAAAAACCTTGTGCTTCCCATCGTGGGAAGGTGCAGACTTCAGGGCAGATGCCAGTCCGGCCCGGACAGCGCAGCGGCAGGTACGCTTTCCGGGCAACCGGATGCGTTCCTTGATCTTGACCCTTTTGACCCTTTTGACCCTTTTCTTTGCACCAACAGGAGATTCCCTATGATCCAGTTCCAGGTTGAAGGCATGTCTTGCGGCCACTGCGTGGGCGCCATCACCCGCGCCGTGCAGGCGCTCGATCCGGCCGCCAGGGTGTCGGCGGATATCGCCGCGCAGGCGGTCACGGTGGAAGCCGCCGCCAGCAACGATGCGCTGCGCGAGGCCATCGAAGCGGCCGGCTACCCTGTCAAGAGCGCCGCTTAAGGACAAAACGGGCGCCGCGAAGGCGCCCGTTTTGCGCTTTGGCAAAGCGGAAACTCAGAAGCGGTAGCCCACGTTCAGGAAGGTCACCACCGGATCGATCTTGATCTTGGTGTGCGACACGATGGTCTGGTTGCCCAACGCCCCGGCGTTGTGCGTGGTGAGGGTTGCGGTGCTGGACAGCGGCAGGTAGGAAACCGACAGGCCAATAAACCAGTTGTCGGTCACGGCGTAGTTGGCGCCGATATTGAACACCGGATTCCACGAGCTCTTGGCGCTGGCCGTCATCGTTGCATTCGGCCCGAACTGGGACTTCACGAAGGTCTGGTTGGTGATGGTCTCGCCGGTGAACCAGGTGTAGTTCACGCCGATGCCCACATAGGGACGGAACTTGGACTTCGCTTCCAGGAAGTGGTACTTCACCAGTGCCGCGGGGCTCCACTGCCTCACATTGCCCAGCGTGCCATATTTGCTGTAGGTACCCGTGCCCTCCACATCGTGTTGTGGCGGAATGCCACCGACGATTTCACCCGAGATATTGTCGGTGAAGAAGTGGGTGAAGGCGATGCCGAGCGTATCCGCCGATTTGATCTTGGCACCGGTACCGGTCTGGGTCTGCCCCAGGGGAAAACCGTTGATGCTATCGAGGACCAGGGGATCGGCCGAGCTGGTCGGCATCACGCGGAACCAGCCCAGGCTGATGATATTGCTGCCCGCGCTTTGCGCTTGCGCGGTGCCGGCAATCAGCATGGCAACGCTGGCCACCAGAATCTTTTTATTGGTCATGCCTCCTACTCCTTTCAACTCTCGTCCTTGAGGCAAGCATTATCCGGCTTGGTGTGTCGCCCCTGTTTCAAACACGAGAGCCTTTACTAGAAGGCCTCCCCTAAAGCACGGGTTAACCATTAAAAAACCGGGGGTTTTACGTCAAATCGGCGCCAAAACTGTAACGGATATGCGACGCCCAATGGCGGCGAAGCCCACTCGGCGGCAAACACCTACCTGGCACACGGGTATTGCCTGACGTGCTCGTCGCGTTCAGGATCCGCAGCCGCCGGAGCGCCGCCGCTCACGCCGCCACGGACCCCGGATGCGCGCTCGCCAGCACGCAGGCCGCCAGGTCCCACAAGGCGTAGCCAACGCTCTTGAACACCAGCGGGCTGCCGCGCCGCGCGCGCAGCTCCGCCGCGCGGAGGATGGCGTGTTCGAAGGGCTGCACGGTGGCCCAATCGATGCCAGCCTGCAGCAGGTCGCCCGCCTCCTCCTCGATGCCGAACAGGGTATCGGCCAGCAAGCGGCCATGCGCGGAAGCCGCCTGGCACAGCGCCGGCGGCAACTCGCACATCTCGGGGCGGAAAGCGCCCACCGCGGCAATGAAATGATCGTCGCGCCACAGACCGCTATCGAGATCCGGCAGCACCGGAAACAGGCTGGAGGTCACGGTGACCACCATCGATACGCGCGGCAGCACGGTGCGCGCATCGTCCACCGTCTGCGCCTCGGTACCGAGCGTGCGCGCCTGCGCGGCCAGCGCCTCGGCCTTGGCGGCGGTGCGCGAATGCAGCCATACGCGGCGCGGCGCCAGGCCCGCAATGAACGCTTCGAGATGGGTCTGGGCCTGCACGCCGGCGCCGATGATCAGCAACTCGCCATCCGGCTGCGGCGCGAAGGTCTGGGCCGCGAGCAGCGACACCGCGGCGGTGCGCCGCCCCGTCACGGTAGGGCCATCCAGCAGCGCCAGCCGCTGCCCGGTATGGGCGTCGGCCACCACCACCTCGCCCAGGATATTGGGCAGGCCGCGCCGCGGGTTACCGGGATGCACGGTGATGTTCTTGGTCATCACCAGATCGCGGTTGCGCGCCGGCATCACCAGCAGCGTGCCTTCGCCACCGGCGGCATCGCCCACCGGCAGGGCAATGCGCGGCGGCGCCATGGCGGTGCCGGCGCGCAGTTCGGCCAGCATGCCGGCAATGGCGCGGGCCAGCGCGGGATACGGCAGGCGTGCCGCGGTCTGGGCGGCGTCGAGCAGGGCAAGGGACAAGGCGATGACTCCGGAAGCGATTCGCGATGCGGAATTATCGGCGATCCCGCCCGGCAAGACTGATGGGCGGCCCGCGAGCGGGCCACCCGTCACGCGAGGCGAAGCGAGCCGTGGCGATATTGCTCCCCGTATGGAGCGCCTCCCCGAAGGGGAGGTGTGCTGTCGACGTTGACGTTCAAGCAGTTGGAGTTGGGGTTGGAGTTGCAGTCGCAATTGCAGTCAGGTCTCCCGGTAGCCCCCACAACCCACCCCGGGTACAACCCAACAAAAACATCACCTCCAGCACTCCCCCTCAACGCGCCAGCAGCCCCATCATCTGCTCCGGATACCGCGTACCCGCCGCCGCGTCGGCCGGAAACACGGCATCGATGGCCGCCATGTCGGCAGCGTCCAGCACCACGTCGAGCGCGCCAAGGTTATCGTCGAGATTGCGCACCTGGCGCGTGCCGGGAATCGGCACCACCTGCTCGCCGCGCGCCAGCACCCAGGCCAGCGCCAGCTGCGCCGGGCTGCAGCCCTTGTCGCGCGCCAGCGCCTGCACCTTGTCGACCAGCGCCAGGTTGCGCGCGAAGTTCTCGCCCATGAACCGCGGACTGGCGCGGCGGTAGTCGTCCTCGGCAAAATCGGCAGGGCTGCGGATGGCGCCGGTGAGAAAACCCCGGCCCAGCGGGCTGTAGGGCACCAGCGCAATGCCGAGCCGGCGGCAGGTGGCAAGGATGCTGTGCCCGCCGCCCTCGTCCACGTCGCGCGTCCACAGCGAATACTCGCTCTGCAGCGCGCTGATGGGATGCACCCGATGCGCCCGCTCGACGGTATCCGCGCCGGCCTCCGACAAGCCCAGCCAGCGCACCTTGCCCGCCTTGACCAGTTCCGCCATCGCCCCCACGGTTTCCTCGATCGGCACCTGCGGGTCGACACGGTGCTGGTAATACAGGTCGATATGATCCACGCCAAGCCGCTGCAGGCTGGCATCGCAACTGGCCCGCACGTACTCGGGCCGGCCGTCGACGCCACGCGCCACCGGGTTGGCGGCGTCGCGCACGATGCCGAACTTGGTGGCAAGCACTACGCCGTCACGCCGGTCCGCGATGGCGCGCCCGACCAGGCGCTCATTGGTGTGCGGGCCGTAGATATCTGCCGTATCGATAAAATTGATGCCACGATCCAGCGCGTGATGAATCGTGCGAATGGATTCGGCGTCATCGTGGGCGCCGTAGAACTCGCTCATGCCCATGCAGCCCAGGCCGATGGGGAATACCTGCGGGCCGTGCCGCCCCAGCTTGCGTAGTACGGTCATGCTGACTCCCTTGATTTGGAACCCCCGCAGTATCGCCAGTACAGGCGCGGCGAAACAGCCCGCTGGCGCGCATGCTTCATGAAGCAGGGCTTCACAATCGCCTGGTCCGGCCGGGCGCCGCCGCCATCAGGCCGCGTTCTCCCGCCGCGACAGGAAGTCCACCAGCACCCGCAGCTTCGGCAGCATGTGGCGGTTCGATGGCCACAGCATCCAGAAGGTGCCCTCCACCACGTTGTACCGGTCCAGCGCGGTTTGCAGGCGCTGCTCGCGCAACGCGTCCCGCGCGACGAAATCCGGCACGTAGGCAATGCCCAGGCCACTTGTCGCGGCGGCCAGCACGCCTTCAATGCTGTTCAGGGTGAAGGCTGCCGGCAGCCGCGGTTCGGCGCCGCCCGCCTCCTTCGTCAACACCCAGTCCTGCAGCTTGCCGCTGGAGGGAAAACGATAGCGCAGGCAGGCGTGCTGCTCCAGGTCCCGCGGCCGCCGCGGCATCCCGCGGCGCGCGAAATAGCCCGGCGCAGCGCATAGCACGAAACGGAAGGGCCGCAGCCGCCTGGCCATCAGCCGGGAATCCGTCAGCTCGCCGCTGCGGATCACCATGTCGAAGCCCTCCTCCACCACGTCGACGATACGGTCGCTGAAATCCAGGTCGAACTCGATCTCGGGATAGGCCGCGGAGAACGCCGCCAGGTCGGGCAGCACGAGGCGATAGCCGATCGCCGGGACGCTGATGCGCAGGCGGCCGCGCGGCGCCTCCTGCAGCCGCGACAGTTCCAGCTCGGCGTCGTCGATCTCCTCCAGGATGCGCCGGCAACGCTCGAAGAACAGCGTGCCCTCGTCCGTCAGCCGGATCTGGCGCGTGCTGCGGTGGAACAGCCGGATGCCGAGCCGGGCCTCGAGCCGCATCACGCTCTTGCCGATGGCCGATGGCGAGACGCCGAGCAGCCGTCCCGCCGCGACGAAGCTGTGGGACTCCGCCGCGCGCACGAAAGCGTACAGGCCGCTAAGACTATCCATGGTCGATTAGGGAGTTTTTGTCCGTTAAGAGCGGAAAGCTGGGGGCTTTAAGCCGTATTAAAGCCATCCTATCATCAGTCCACTTTCCAGAAGGGGCGTCACGGGCACTCACCGACGGCGACGCCGTATGGCACGCCGAACGCGCCCTGTCCTGCCTTCCGACATGAACTCACCATGCATACACCTGACACATCTGCACACACTCCGGCGCAGAAAGCGATGACCCTCGGCGCCGTCTGCCTCGCGGCGCTGGCGATGCCGCTCAGCTTCACCGGCCCGGCGGTGGCCTTGCCGGCGATTGCCGGCAGCCTCGGCGGCAGCCCCATCGCGTTGAGCTGGGTCACCAATGCCTTCATGCTGTGCTTCGGCAGCTGCCTGATGGCCGCCGGCGCGCTGGCGGACCGCTTCGGGCGCAAGCGCATCTTTCTCGCCGGCGTCGCCGGCTTCGCCCTCACCTCGCTTGCGCTGATGGCGGCGCCCGACCTCGCCTGGGTCGATGTGCTGCGCGCCGCGCAGGGCATGGCGGGCGCCGCCGCGTTCTCGGGCGGCGTGGCGGCGCTGGCGCAGGAGTTCGAGGGACGGGCGGCCACCCGCGCCTTCAGCCTGCTGGGGACGAGCTTCGGCGTCGGCCTGGCCTTCGGCCCGGTGCTTGCCGGGGCCCTGATCCAGCAAGCCGGATGGCGCTCGGTCTTTCTCAGCGTCGCTCTCATCGCCACATGCGCGCTGGGGTTCGGCGCGCGCTGCATGCGCGAGTCGCGCGACCCCGCCGCCGTGGGCCTCGACTGGCCCGGCGCCGCCACCTTTACCGGGGCGCTGGCCTTGTTCACCTATGCCGTGCTGAGCGCGCCCGACAGCGGTTGGGGCAGCCTGCCGGTCGTCCTGCTGCTGAGTGGCTCGGCGGTGCTGCTGGTGGCGTTCGTCGTCATCGAGCAGCGCGTGCGCGCACCCATGCTCGACCTGTCCCTGTTCCGCTATCCGCGTTTTGTCGGCGTGCAGTTCCTCGCGGCCGCGCCGGCCTATTCCTATGTCGTGCTGCAAGTGCTGCTGCCCATCCGCCTGATCGGTATAGAGGGCTACAGCGCGATGGAAGCGGGCCGCATGATGATTGCGCTTTCCGCGCCGATGCT
Source organism: Cupriavidus sp. 96C5-1 (assembly GCF_057798855.1). Taxonomy (NCBI): domain Bacteria; kingdom Pseudomonadati; phylum Pseudomonadota; class Betaproteobacteria; order Burkholderiales; family Burkholderiaceae; genus Cupriavidus; species Cupriavidus sp. 96C5-1. The sequence goes on from NZ_JBYOJU010000023.1 coordinate 12,624, forward strand.
GGTGGTACCGCTGCTGGCCGGCATGCTGACGCGCTGGCTGTCGGCGGGGCTGATCTCCGGGCTGGGCTTGCTGATCTGCGCCGGCGGCCTGTCGTGGCTGGCGCAATGCGCGCCCGGCCAGCCCCCCGCCTGGATGGTGCTGCCCATGCTGACGATCGGCTTCGGCATCAGCCTGCCCTGGGGGCTGATGGACGGCCTGGCGGTCAGCGTGGTGCCCAAGGAACGCGCCGGCATGGCCACCGGTATCTTCAGCACCACGCGCGTCGCGGGAGAAGGCATCGCCCTGGCCATCGTCGGCGCGCTGCTCGCGGCGCTGGCGCAATCCAGGCTGCACCCCATGCTCGCGGCGGATGCCTCCACCCTGCTGCCGCAGGCTGCGCACCGCCTCGCCATGGGCAACCTGTCGCAAGCCATGTCCCTGCTGCCGCAACTGGGCCGCCAGGCACTGGTGCAAGGCTATGGCGAGGCCTTCCGGAGCCTGCTGTACATCCTGGCGGCGATCACCGTGCTCTCGGCCGGCATGGTGTTCGGCTTCCTCAGCCACGCGCGCCTGCCGCATCTTGCCGGGTCCGCGCCGAAGGCCGCCAGCGGCACGTAGCGGACGGAGGGCGGCGCATCGCAGGAAGACACCATCGTGCAAGCGCGCCGCATGCTAATCTCGCCGCACCATGAAACCCGACGCCTCCCTCGATCCCGACCTGCTGCCCGCCATGGCCGCCTTCGTCCGCGTGGCGCGCCTGGGCAGCTTCACCGCCGCCGCCGCCGCGCTGGCGGTGAGCCCGTCGGCCATCTCCCAGACCATCCGCCAGCTGGAGCAACGCCTGGGCGTGCGCCTGCTGCAGCGGACCACGCGCCGCGTCGGGCTGTCCGAGGCCGGCGCCGCGCTGCTGGCGCGCGTGGAGCCCGCGCTGGCCGAGATCGGCGCCGCCGCCGACGACACCCGCCAGCAGCGCGACATGCCGGCCGGCACGCTGCGCATCACCACGTCCTACTCGGCGGCGGCGGCCGCGCTGCAGCCGGTGCTGGTCGATTTCATGCGCGCCTATCCGTCGATCTGCGTCGACGTCACCACCGACGACCGCTTTGTCGACCTGATCGCCGAGGGCTTCGATGCGGGCCTGCGCCTGGGCGAGTCGCTGCAGCGCGATATGGTGGCGATCCCCGTCACCGGCCCGATGCGCATGGTGGTGGCGGGCACGCCGGACTACTTTGCGCGGCACGGCAAGCCAACGCAGCCGCGCGACCTGCATGCGCATGCCTGCCTGCACTATCGCTTCGGCCCCACGGGCAAGGTCTACCGCTGGGAGTTCGTGCATGCCGCGCGCCAGTTCACCGTGGATACCGGCGTCGCCCTGATCGCCAACGACAAAGCATTGCTGCACCAGGCCGCGCTCGCCGGGCTCGGGCTGATCTATGAGTTCGAGACGCATCTGCGCGCGGCGCTCGCCTCGGGCCAGCTGGTGACGGTGCTGGACGCGTGGTCGCCGCCCTTCGACGGCTTCCATCTGTACTACCCCGGCCGCCTGCTGATGCCGCCCAAGCTGCGCGTATTCGTCGATTTCCTCAAGGCACGCGCGCCGCTCGCCGGCACGCCAGCCTAGCCGCGCTGCGCAGCTGTCCGCGCCACCGCGCCGCGCACTTCGATGCCGATGCGGTCCACCACCTTTCCGCCCGCATCCAGCAGCTCCACCTGGTGCCGGCCCGGCCAGGGCAGCCACGCCACCTGCCCGCCGCGCCCGAGCGGCTTGCCATCGATGCGCCAGCGCACGCGCTGCGCGGTCTGTCCGCTCACGCCTTCGGCATGGAACCACACGCGCTGCGCCGCCGGCGGGATATCGGGATCGAGCGCGAACACGGTGCCGTCGGCGGGACTGGCGATGGAAAGCGCGCCGGCTTGCGTGCCGGCCCGCGCGGCAGCGCGCGCGCTGTCCGCACTGGCCACGTTGACCACGCGCATCGCGGTGCCGGCAAGGAACACTTCCTCGCGCGCCGGTTCCAGATCGTTGGCAAAACGCAAAGGCACGCGCTCCACCCCGGCGGGCATGGCGGGCGCCAGGCTCGGCACTGTGCGGTGCAATGCCTCCATGACTTCGTGCCATACGGGCGCCGCGCCGGAGACGCCGGACACCTCGTGCATGCTCGCGCCGCTGGCATTGCCCACCCACACGCCCACCGTGTAGCGCTGCGACCAGCCCACGCACCAGTTGTCGCGCATGTCCTTGGAAGTACCGGTCTTGACCGCGCTCCAGAAGCGCGTGGTGAGCGGGCTGTCGAGACCAAAGGTGCGCGCTCGCGCGTGGCGGTCGGATAGCACGTCGGCAATCAGGTAGCTCGCGGCGGGCGACATGACCGCGCGCGCCGGCACCGCCGGCGCATCCACGCGCAGCCGCACCGGCGCGTAACGCCCGCCGTTGGCGAACGCGCGATACGCATTGGCGAGCGCCAGCAGCGGCACATCGGCGCTGCCCAGCGCCAGGCTGTAGCCGTAGTAGTCCCCGGCCTGCGCCAGCGGCAGCCCGAGCGCGGTGAGGCGTTGGTGAAAGCGATGGGGCGTCACCATCACCAGCGTGCGCACCGCGGGCACATTCAGCGACGACGCCAGCGCCGCGCGCATGCTGACCCAGCCCGCGTATTGCCGGTCGTAGTTCTGCGGCACGTAGAGCCCGCCACCGCCGCCCGTGGGCAGGTTGACCGGCCGGTCATCGAGCAGCGAGGCCGTGGTCAGCCGCCGCGCCTCCAGCGCCTGCTCATAGAGAAACGGCTTGAGCGTGGAGCCGGCCTGGCGCGGCGCCGCCGCATGATCCACCTGCGCGGCGGCGGACAGCGCGCCCGACGAGCCCACATAAGCCAGCACGTCGCCGCTGGCGTTGTCGATCACCACCACCGCGCCGTCCTCCACATTGCGCCCGGCGAGCTCGCGCAGGTGCCGGTCCAGGCTGGCCGCGGCGGTACGCTGCAGGCCGGCATCGAGGGTGGATGCGATGGCCGGCGGCACCGTGCCGGCCGCACGGGCCTGCGCGACCAGCATGCGTGCCAGATGCGGGGCCAGGTTCGGCGCCAGGCTTGACGCTTGCGCGGACGACATGGATGCGCTGCCGCCACCGCGCAGCAAGGCAAGCTGCGCAAAACCATCCAGGCCTTCGCATGCCTTCGGCGCTTGCTGTTCGCGCAGGATGCCGCAGGCGCGCTGAGCCACCTGCTGCGCGCCTGCGTTGGGCGCACGTACCAGCGCCACCGCGAGCGCTGCCTCGCGTGCGTCGAGACCACTGGGGTATTTGCCGAACAGCGCCTGCGACAGCGCGGACAATCCCACCAGCTCGCCGCGAAACGGCACCAGGTTGAGATAGGCTTCGAGGATCTGGTCCTTGCTCCAGCCGCGCTCGAGCGCGGCGGCGCGCACCGCCTGGGCCATCTTCTGGCTCACGCTGCGCCCGCCGCCGGCGCGCCGCAGGTCGTCGTCCAGCAGGCCTGCGAGCTGCATGGTGAGCGTGGAAGCACCACGCGTGCGGGTGTTCCACAGGTTGGCCCAGGCCGCCGCGGCCACGCCCTGCCAGTCCACGCCGCTGTGGGCGTAGAAGCGCCGGTCCTCGGACAGCACGATTGCCGTGCGCACCGCCGGCGAGATCTCTGCCAGCGTGACCCAGTCGCCGCGACGCGCACGGAAATCGTCGCGCACGCGGGACAGCGGATCGCCGTGGCGGTCGAGCACCACCACGTCGGCACTGCGCCAGCCTGCGCGCACGCTGTCGAACGACGGCAGCGCATGCGCGCAGGCACTCGCCGCCCAGAGCGACAGGAAAGCGGCACGCACGGCACGCGGGCACCGTCTCATTGGTCGGGCCTGGCCACCACGCCAGCCACCAGCAGCACCTGCGCCGCGGCATAGGTCCACCAGATGCCGAGCGCGAAGCTATCGAAGGGCACCAGGAAGCGCGCGCTGCCAAGCAGCGCGTCGGAAACCGCAAAGGACAGCGCGCCGATTGCCGCCAGCGGCGTAGGCAGCCTGGCCAACAGCGCGGCGCAGGCCATTGCCGCCAGCGCCAGCACGTAGATCGAGACCGGCACCGACAGCGCGCCCAGGTTGGGCCAGAAGCGCCCGAGCATGACACCGGCCGCGCCCACCACCACGCCGCAGCCGACCAGGCGATGTGGGCGGCAGTCGCCTGCCATCGGCACGAACAGGCCAAGGTAGGCGAAGTGCGCCAGCAGGAACGCCCCTAGCCCACCGATGAAGGAGAAGGACAGCCAAGGCAGCGCCAGCAGGAAATCGCCCAGCGCGGAGAACAGCAGCGCGGCCATCAGCCAGTACCGCTCGCGGCGCGCCGGATGGAAGCGCGCCGCACGCGCCAGCAGCAGGGCCATCGCGGTCTTCCACAACGGCTGGAAGGCGATCTGCCCGTTAAGCGGCGCGCCGGGCGCCGAATCCATCGCGACCATGACCAGCAGGCCGCCATAAACCAGGCCGGCCAGGGAACCGGCCAGCCACCACTCGCGCACCCGCGCGGGCATCATCATTGCAAGCCAGCTCAAGGGCGTGCTCCTACGGTCAGTCTGGCATTGGGCAGTGCGCCGAAGACGTCCGGCGCGTACATCGCCTCCACCCGCGTAGGCGGCAGGGCGAACTCGCCGGCGTTGTTCAGGCGCACGGTGTATTCCACCGTGGCGCTGCCGCGCGGCATGTAAGCGTAATACTCGCGGAATGCCTGCTGCGTGCGCTCGGTGAAAGCGGGCCATGCACCTTTGCGCTGCTCCCCGCGCGTGGCGATTTCCGAATCGCGGCCGAGGCCGCTGCCGAGGATGGTGGCGCCGGCAGGCACCGGATCGCTCACCACCACCCACGTCATGTCGGCCTGCGCGTCGATCTGCAGCTTCACGCGATAACTGTCGCCGCGCGACCATTTGCCGGGCACCGCCTGCTCCAGCGCGCTCACGCTGCGCGTGATGCGATAGCCCGCCGAGAGCGGCGCGGCCAGCGGCACCGCCGCCAGCGCCCGCACCGTGGCCCAGGGTTTGCCGGCGCCTTCATGGTCGGCGCGCAGGCTGGCGGCAGCACCCGCGCGCGGCCACGGCAGGCTCACGCTGCCGCCGGCCACGCCATCGACCTTGGCGGCGCGCGCCCAGTCGAAGCCGCGCGCAGCCTCGGGCACGCCCTCCAGCGTCACGCGCGTCGCGCCCGCCACCGGGGTTTTCTCGAAGGCCTGCGCAAAGCGCGCGACCGCCAGCGCGCCCCAGGCGTTGGCCGTGGTGGTGCCCCACGCGCCACGCATCTGGCGGCCAAGCAGTCCGGTGGCAAGCTGTGCGCTTTCGTCTTTCCAGCCCGGCAGGTCGAGCGACAGCGACAGCAGGCGCGCGGCGTTGAGATCGCCGCCGCTCATCAGCCACCACCAGTTGTCGTCGCGCTCGGTGGAGAACGCCAGCCGCGTGCCCTGCACCGTCAGCCGCGCGCGCAGTATCTGCTGCGCCTGCGCCAGCCACTCGTCGCGCTGCGGGATATCCTGCACGCGCGACAGCAAGGCGATCCAGTCGAGCAGCGCCGAGGTAGGCCACTGCGCCGGCAGGATCTGGATCGAGCCGAGCATGCGCGCCTGCGCGTGCCCGCTGCGCGAGAGCGCTTCGAGCGCGGCCAGCTTGCGCACTTCCAGGTCTTGCGTGGGCGCCCAGCGGTTGCGCTTGATGCGGCCTTCGACGAAGGCGGCCAGCCCGCGTTCCATGCTCGCGCGCGCTTCGTCGGGCAGGCGCAGCGGCAGGCCCGCGCGCACGGCCTCGTCGGACAAGGCCAGCAGGTAGGCGGTCAGCACTTCGCTGCCGCTCTCCGCATCGTTCTGCAGCGGGAAGTACGAAGCCAGCCCATCCTTGTCGAGATAGCCGGGCAGTTGCGCCGTCAGCGCATTCCACTGCGCCGCGTCGCCCAGCCCCACCGCGCGCGAGGCACGCTGCTCCAGGCACGAGAACGGATAGTTGCGGAACCACTCGCGCACGCCCGGCATGCCCCCAGCCAGCGAAGCCTGCAGGTTGACCTGCAGGCCGCCGCGCGTCTGCCCCACGGCATCGGTGAGCGCGCCCTGGGGGGCACGCACCGGCACCGACAGGTTCGGCGCCAGCTGCGCCAGCGTGGCCTGCTGCACGGTGAGCGGCACCGCCGCCACCAGTTGCTGCGAGAGCCTGATGCGGTCGCTTGCGCCAGGCGCGGCGCCGGTGCCGCCGCTCGCCCTGGCGGCTTCGGCCGCGTCCACCTCCCATTGCACCGCGCCATCCTGCACCGCGGATCCGGCCGGCAGCAGGGGCGCGCTCACGTCCCAGCCGAGCTCGCGCGATTCGCCGGCGGGAATCTCCACCGTCTGCGCCGGCAACGCCTGCGGCTGTGCCCCCTGCCCCGGCGGCGTCGCGCGCGCCACGGCCCGCACCGTCATTGCCCGCTGGGTGGTATTGCGCAAGGAGAACATGGCCCGGTAACGGTCCTCCTCGCGCACCAGCGGCGGCAGGCCCGAGATCAGCTGCAGGTCCTGCGTGGCGACGATGGTGGCGCTGCCGTTGCCGAATCGGCCCACGCCCAGGTCGGCCACGGCGACGACGCGAAAACGCGTCAGCGCATCGTTGAGCGGCACCGTCAGCGTGGCCCGCCCCTCGCCGTCGAGCTGCACGCGCGGGTTCCACAGCAGCAAGGTATCGAACAGCTCGCGCGTCGGGCTCTTGCCGCCGCCGCCGCCTGCTGCCACCGCCTTGCGTCCGTAGTGGCGCCGTCCGATGATTTCCATCTGGGCCGTGGCGGTTTCCACGCCATAGCTGCGCCGTCGCAGCATCGCGTCAAGGAGGTCCCAGCTGGTATTGGGCATCAGCTCCAGCAGCGCTTCGTCCACCGCTGCCAGCGCGACTTCCCCGTTGGCGGCGGGCTTGCCGTCGGGCAGCGTCACCTGCACCGTCACCTGCGCCTTGCCGCGCACCGGGTAGCTGGGCTTGTCGGGTGTCACCTTCACATCGAGCCGGTAGCCTTCGTTGCCGACGCGGATCTCCGCCAGCCCGAGGCGGAAGGCGGGCTTGGACAGATCCACCAGCGCGCTGGGCGCGGCGTACTCGCGGCCCTCGCTGCGGAACGCCTGCCACCACTCGCCCGGCTGGCGCCAGCCCCAGGTGAAGAAGGAATACCACGGGACTTCGCGCAAACGTCCGCGCAAGGCCAGCACCGAGACGTAGACATTGGGCCCCCACTCCGGCCTGACCTTGACCCGCACGGTGGGATCGCGCCCGTTGAGTTCCACCACGCTGGTTTCCAGCACGCCCTCGCGCTCCACCGCCACCAGCGCGGTGGCATGGCGGAACGGCATGCGCACCTGGAACACCGCGGTCTCGCCCGGGGCATACGCCTTCTTCTCCGGCAACAGGTCGATCCGGTCATTGTTCTCGCCGCCGAACCAGAGTTCTCCCTGGCGCGTCACCCACACCGTGGTACCCGCCTGCGAAACCCGCCCGGTGTTGTCCCTGGCTTGCGCCACCAGCTCCACCTGCCCCGCTTCGGCCAGCGACACTTCGCATTGCATGCGGCCCTGCGCATCGGTATGGCCCTCGCACACGCTGCCCAGATCCTTGCTCTGGCTGCGATTGTCGTAGCGATAGAAACCGCCCACCACGCGCTTGCGCACCGAGGTGGTGGTGCGCAACTGGGCGCGCACGGCGATCGGCACATTGGCCTGCGGCCGGCCCTGCGGATCGAGCGCCAGCCCGTGCACCACGAGCTTCTGCTTGACCGACACCCAGCTCTCGGTACGGATGCCGGCGACCACGCCCGCCGGCCACAGCGGCACGGTCTGGCGCAGCGTCTGGATCTCGCCGTTGGGGTCCGCAAAGCCGGACTCCACCACCAGGTCCTTGGGCGCATCCAGCCTCGGCATGTTCTTGAGCGTCAGCGTGCCGCCGCCGTTCTTGTCCAGCTTGAGCGGCAGCTTGTCCGCAACCAGCTTCTGCGCCTCGTCGCGGGCGGGGGCGCCCTCCTCGCTCTCGTCCTCGTCGCCGCTGCTGTCCTTGCCGGGCGCGCGCGGCGGCGTGAAGGAATAGCCGTCGTAATCCGCGAAGCGCACGAACTTGTCGCGCAGCAGCGCCGACACCTGCACCGGCAGGCCTGCCGCGCCGCCACCCGACACGTAATGCACTTCGAGATTGAGCGGCACCTCGCCCGGGGCCACCAGCGCGCCACCGCTGCCGGCCTTCAGCGTACCCGCCAGCACCGGCAAGCGAAAAGCCTCGACGCGGAAACTGCCGCTATCGAACACGCGCTCCTTCGCATCGCTGAGCGACACCGAGTAGACGCCAAGCCTGGCCGCCGGCGGAATCGCGAAACTGCTCTCCGCGCTGCGCCCTCCGGTGGCGGTGGTGCGCCACTGCACCGGCTGCTCGTAGGTCTGGCCGCTGCCTTCGTGGCGGATGACCAGCTTCTCCGGCAAGGGCTCGCCGGCCGCCGGCAGCGCGAAGCCGTGCGCGGACTCGGTGCGGATCAGGTGTTTCATCGACACCGTCTCGCCGACACGCAGCAGGCTGCGGTCGAAGATGGTGTGCACGCGCACGTCGGGCACCGCGCTGGTGTCGGTGGGCACATTGAAGCGCCAGCTCTCGATGCCCTGGTTCCAGCCGGACATGACGAAGGCCATGTCGGCCTGGCCGCGCGCCTGCGGATGGTCGGCCGCGATGCGCGCGGAAACGAAATAGCCGGACAGGCCGTTGTCGTCGCAATTGCGCTCGCGCGCATCGTCCAGGCCGCCGAAACTGGCCAGCCCGGCGGCGTCGGTGCGTCCCGAGGCCAGCAGCTTGCCGCTGCAATCGCGCAGCGCCACCGCGGCATTGGCCACCGGCTTGCCATCGTCGAGCGTGGTGACCCAGGCCAGCGCGCTCAGCTTGCCGGGCCCGCGCCCGAGCTTGAAATGCACGCCGAGATTGGTCACCAGCGCGGCGGTGCGCACATACATGGGCGCGGCCTTGCCGAGCAGCGCCGCGCCGAGCATCGGCGAAGCGATCTCCACCACATGGAAGCCCGCTTCGGGCAAGGGAATGCCCACCACCTCGAAGGGGCGCGGCGCCTTGCCGTCCGGCTCCGCCAGTTGCGGGACGGCGAGCTTGCGCACGCCAGCCACGCCATCCAGCAGGGAAACCGTGCGGGTCTCGATGGCGGGCGCGTTGCGCGGGTTGCTGACCGCCGATGGCGAGCGGCCCGCAAGAATGGCATCGAGTTCGCCCCGGGTCCAGCTGCTCTCATGCAGGCGCCGCACCAGTCCGTACCAGCGCAGCACCGCGCCATCGTCGTCCACCTTGAGCCGGCGTACCGTACCGGCCTGCGCCCGCACGCCTTGCGCGGGCAGGTCGGCCTCGACATTGCGCAGCGTCACCGGCAGCAGCGCGGGATAGTCGGCCGGCGACTTGCCCTTGGGCAGTTCGCCAAAGCGCTCGAGCACGCCGAACGGCGCAGCGGAGAATTTGGCCAGCGGCGGCATCGCCGCGGTACTGAGCTTGAGCGGAAACAGGTCGGCATTGGACAAGGCGCGGCCGCTGTCGTCCTTCAGCCCCGCGGGCACCGACAGCGTGAATTCGGTCTTCTCCTCGAACGGCGGTGCGAAAGTGACACTGCTGACCGGCGCATCGCGCCCGGCGCCAGGCTCGAACCGCGGCGCACGCGGCCCCTTTGAGGTGTTGAGCAGGATATGCTCGGCATCCCTGCGCGAGATCGGTGCCGAGAACGACAGCGAGAGCGGACGCAACGGCGTGCAGGGCGACTGCGCACGCTCGCGCTCGCAGGTGAAGCTGGCGGTGAAAGGCTCGCGCACGGTGTAGTCGAAGCGCCGTTCGTCGCGCGTGGCCACGCCGGAGGGGGTGGCGATGCCGCTGCCCAGCACCAGTTGCATGCGCGCGCCGGAAGGCAGGCGCTGCTGGCAGGCCAGCAGGTGCACGGTGTCGGCCTCGCCGGCCTTGAGCTTCCAGTGCAGCGCGCCCAGCACGGCGTCGCGTTCCTTGCCGCCCAGCAGGCGCACCGGGATGCGCTCGCCCAGGCCCTGCGCCTGGCACCACGCCGCGGCGCGCACGGAGTCGGCGCTGGCCGGGCCATTGAAGCGCAGCGCGAAGACCTGGTCTTCCTCGATCTCGCCACCGCCGGGACGCGCCGAGACCACCGTGGGGCCACCGGTCTCGAAGCGGTATTCCGGCTTGCCGGCATAGGCTTTGCCCGCCTCGCTCTTCAGGCCGGCGACGATGCGCACCGCGCATTTGACGCCGGGCGGCAGGTCACGCGCAAAATCGAACGCCCAGTTCTTCGCATCGATCCAGCGCGCCTGGCCATCGATCGCCGTGCCGCTGCAGGACACCGTGGCGGGCGGACTCGCCTGCAGATCGCCAAGCGGCACCATCGCCTCGTCGAACCGGATCGCCACCTGCCGTACGCGCGAGACCTCGCCCTCCGGCGAGAGGCGGACGATCTGCGCCGCCCGGGCCAGGCCCGGCAGCGCCATCGCCGCTGTCACCACCGCAGCAAGCAACGCCGGCAGACAGGCTGCGGCGGCCCACCGGCGCCCACGGCTTTCCCCATTCCCACGATTGCTGCTAGCACTACCTTTCGCACGCTGGTCAATCCGAGCGACGATCTGCGTCATCCTGCTCCCTCCGGTCTGTGGCATCCGGCGAGGGTGACATGGGCGCATGTCAAGCGCAAGCCCGCCCACCGGGCAGACGCGTGCCCGCTATCGCAAATGCGACAGCGGCAGGGGTCCGTCGCGCTTGAGCGCGGTCAGCACGATATTGGAACGCACGCTCTCCACGCCCGGCACGCGCATCAGCTTCTTCATGGTGAATTCAGCCAGCGTGGGCAGGTCGGCCACCATGATGCGCAGCAGGTAGTCGGCCTCGCCCGCCACCGAATAGCATTCCTGCACTTCCTCCAGCAACAGGATATCTTCGCGGAAGCGTTCCACGATGGTGTCGCCATGGTGGGCCAGCTTGACGCTGGTGAAGACCAGCACGCCGAGCCCGAGCGCCGGCGGCGACAGCACCACGCGATAGCCGGTGATGACGCCGTCGGCTTCCAGCCGCGCCAGCCGCCGGCCGATCTGGCTGGGAGACAGATGGATGCGCTCGGCCAGTTGCTGGTGGGTGGAGCGGCCGTCGGTCTGCAAGGCCGCCAGCAGCGCGAGGTCGAATGGGTCGAGATTGAGCATGGTCGGGTCGCCTTGGATCTGTGCTTGTCCTGTTCTTGTCATGCATGGGCGGCCGCCGTTTGCCACCGGCAGCGCACCCTCGCGTGTTTTCCGCAAACAATATCAAATTTCTGCGTGTTACGTGCATTGCACGACGAATGCAAGCCGTTTTTGCGGGCCATCTGCGTCACCTCCTAGCTAAACTGTGCGGTAAATCTGCAGGAGATAAAGCATGGACGCAACGGCTACCGCCCCCCGTCAGGCAGGCAACGCCCAGGCAAGCTTTGCCGGCACGCTGACCGACAAGCTCAAGGAACAATTCGACGCCGGACTCTTGTCCGGCCAGGATCTGCGCGCCGATTTCACCATCGAGCAGCCGCTGGAACGCTATACCGAGACCGACCACGCAGTGTGGCGCAAGCTGTATGAGCGCCAGGCCTCGATGCTGCGCGGCCGCGTCTGCAACGAATTCCTGCAGGGCCTGTCCACGCTCGGGATGGACAAGGAGCGCGTGCCCAGCTTCGCCCAGCTCAACGAAACCCTGATGCGCGCCACCGGCTGGCAGGTGGTGGCGGTGCCCGGCCTGGTGCCGGACGCGGTGTTCTTCGAGCACCTGGCCAACCGGCGCTTTCCCGCCAGCTGGTGGATGCGCAAGCCCGAGCAGCTCGACTACCTGCAGGAGCCGGACTGCTTCCACGACGTATTCGGCCACGTGCCCCTGCTGATCAACCCGGTCTTTGCCAACTATATGGAAGCCTACGGCAAAGGCGGGCTCAAGGCTGCCTCGCTGGGCGCGCTCGACATGCTGGCGCGGCTGTACTGGTACACCGTGGAGTTCGGCCTGATCCGCACGCCGGAAGGCCTGCGCATCTACGGCGCGGGCATCCTGTCGAGCCAGGGCGAATCGGTCTACAGCCTGGATTCGGCCAGCCCCAACCGCATCGGCTTCGATGTGCGGCGCATCATGCGCACGCGCTACCGCATCGACACCTTCCAGAAAACCTACTTCGTGATCGACAGCTTCGACCAGCTGTTCGACGCCACCCGCCCCGATTTCGCGCCGCTCTATGACGAACTGCGCGCACAGCCCACGCTGGGCGCGGGCGACGTGGCCGCCGCCGACCTGGTGCTCAATCGCGGCAACCGCGAAGGCTGGGCCGACAGCGACGACGTCTGATCCCGAACCCGGGCCCCGTCCCGGCCGCCTCGCGCGCCACCGGCGGGCGGGCGCCGGCGCGCAAGCTTTGTGAAACAATGGCGGCATGCCCGCTCCGGCCCCCGCGGCGCCCTGGCCGCACCGGCGCCGAAGGCTGGACGGGCGGGCCGGCCTCCCTCCTTGTCTCTTACCATTTCAACCATCGAGCCCATCATGTCCCCTGCGCCCCTCGTCCCCCTTTCCGCTGAAGAACGTGCGCCGCTGCTGGCGGCCCTGCCCGGCTGGGAAGCCGTCGCAGACCGCGACGCCATCCACAAGCGCTTCACCTTCGCCGACTTCAACGCCGCCTTCGCCTTCATGGCGCGCGTGGCGCTTGCCGCGGAAAAAGCCGATCACCACCCCGAGTGGTTCAACGTCTACAACCGGGTCGACATCACCCTGTCCACCCATGACGCCAACGGCCTGACCCGGCGCGATATCGACCTGGCCGGCTTTATCGAGCGCGCAGCCGCTTCGCTGGCCAAGGCCTGAGTGCACCATCGGGCGCACGGCAGGCGCCCTGCCTACGAGTTGTATGCAACTGAAGGCAAGGCGAAAGCACGGAGGGAGTCCTGGGCTGTACAATCAGTGGCTGACCGTTTGTCACTTTCCTGTTCCCTTTCCAGCTTTCCTCCCTGCTCCCATGCGTATCCTTCTGATCGAGGACGACCGCCAGATTGCCAGTGGCGTCGAAGCCGGCTTATCCCAGGCCGGCCATCAGGTGCGCGTGGTGCACGACGGCGTCTACGCCACCGAGCACCTGCTGCGCGAACAGCATGACCTGGTGATCCTCGACCTGGGCCTGCCCGGCATCGACGGCATGACTCTGCTGGCGCGCTACCGCGCCCGCAACCGCACCACGCCGGTCATCATCCTCACCGCGCGCGACGAGCTCGAAGACAAGCTCTCCGGCCTGAACGCCGGCGCCGACGATTACCTGGTCAAGCCCTTCGCCCTGCCCGAGCTGGAAGCGCGGGTGCGCGTCCTGCTGCGGCGCAGCCAGCACGGCGAGGCCGCGCCCGAGCGCGATGTGCGCCTGGGCCGGCTGCGCCTGTCGGGCAACGACCGCCGCATGTTTATCGACGGCAAGCCGCTGGAACTCTCGCCGCGCGAATTCGCCGTGCTGGAGCTGCTGCTGCAGCGCCAGGGCCGCGTGGTCAGCAAGGCGCAGCTGCAGGACCACCTCGCCACCTTCGCGCATCCCGCCGGCGAAGGCGGCGACACGGTCGGCGACACCGCCATCGAGGTCTATGTGCACCGCGTGCGCAAGAAGCTGGAAGAAAGCGACGTGGAGATCGTCACCGTGCGCGGCTTCGGTTACCTGCTGCAGATCCGCGCCGGCACCTGACCCCGCGCATCCGGCAAGCCCGCCATGTGGCTGCGTTCACGTCCTCCCCAACCCCGCAAGGCCCTGACCGGCGCAGCCGGCGGCGCGCCCGCCAAGACCGCCACGGCCGCTGCCGCGGCGCAGACCGCCGCGCAACCGCCGCGCGCCGCTTCCACGCAAAGCCTGCGCGTGCATCTGCTGCGCGCGCTCGCCACGCCGCTGTTCGCGCTGGTGCTGACCAGCGGCTCGCTGTCCTACTGGCTGGCCGCCCACTACACCACCCAGGTATTCGACCGCGCCCTGTACGGCGTGGCCAACAATATCGCCCAGCAGATCCGCATCGCCGGCCCGCGGCTCGAGCAGGACATCCCGATGATCGCCCAGACGCTGGTCGAGGCCGAAGGCACCGACCGCATCTACTGGCGCATCCATGGCCCGGACGGACTGATCGGCGGCATGGATACGTGGCTGGGCTACGGCACCGGGCAGACCTCGCTGCATGACGCGCGGTTGTTCTACGCCTGGTTCAGCGGACGCCAGGTGCGCGCGGTGCGCCTGCCGGTCAACCTGCCCAGCCCGGCTTCGGACGAACTGGCCACCAGCGAGGCCGGGCGCACCCCGCGCGGGCCCATCGTGATCGAGGTGGCCGAGCTGCTGGACCGGCGCGAGACCGCCGCCAACGAGATCCTGCTGTCGGTCTCGGTGCCGCTGATCCTGCTGCTGGTGGTCGGCAGCCTGATTCTGTCGCACGTGCTCAAGGAGGAGCTGGTGCCGCTGCAGATCCTGACCGACAAGCTCAACCGCCAGACCGCGCGCTCGCTGGCACCGCTCGACGAAACGCAGGTGCCGGCCGAAGTGGAGCCGCTGATCCGCGCGCTCAATGCGCTGCTGGCCAGGCTGCGCGACGCGCTCGACGCGCAGCGCAAGTTCATTGCCGACGCCGCGCACCAGTTGCGCACGCCCCTCACCGCGGTCAAGCTGCACGCCGACCGTGCTGTGCTGTCCGACGATCCCGCGGTGACAGACCACGCGCTGCGCGAGTTGCAATCGGCGGCCGACCGCGCGGTGCGACTGTCCAACCAGCTGCTGTCGCTGGCGCGCGCCGAGCCGGGACTATCGCTGGAGCGGCTCGGGCCCATCGAGCATTTCGACCTGGCCACGCTGGCCTTCGAGACCGGCGCCGAGTGGGTGCCCCAGGCGCTGGCGCGCCAGATCGACCTGGGCTTCGAGACCCTGCCCGGCCCCACCTTCACCGGGGCCGCGCCGTCGGTGATACGCGGCAACCGCCTGTTGCTGCGCGAGGCGCTCAGCAACCTGATCGACAATGCGGTGAAATATGTGCCGGCCGGCGGGCACATCACGGTGCGTGCCGGCGGCGAGGCGCTCGGTCACCGCGGCATGGCGGTGGTGATGGTGGAAGATAACGGGCCGGGTATCCCCGTTGCGCGTCGCGAAGAAGTCTTCAAGCGCTTCTTCCGTGGCGACCAGGCACCGGGCCCCAATGCGCAGACGCCTGCCGGCGCGGGCCTTGGTCTGGCCATCGTGCACGAAATCATCGGCCTGCATCACGGCACCATCCGTATCGAGGATGTGCCGCCCTCCGGGCCGGAGGGCGAGACACGCGGGATGCGGTTCGTGATCCGCATCCCGTGCGAGGCGGCAGGCACCGCCTGAAGCCAGGCCAGGCGGGGACCCTGAATCCGCGCCCCCCCGCGAGGTCTTACCTGCCCTTCTTTTCCTTCGGCGCCAGCATGGTCCCGCGGCAATGCGGGCTGCCGCAGCGGCACTCGAATTCCTTCTTGAGCTTCTTGGTGTAGCGCGCGTCGATCACCAGCCCGTAGTCGTAGAACAGTTCCTCGCCGCCGGCGATATCGCGCAGCGCGTGGATGAACACGCGCCCCTTCTTCTCGCGCGCCTCGCAATTGGGGTCGCAGGCATGGTTGATCCAGCGCGCGCGGTTGCCGCCGAACTTGGCGTCGATCACGTCGCCGTCTTCCAGGCTGAAATAGAAGGTATGGTTGGGATCGGCGGGATCGTGCGGATGGCGCTTGAGCGCCTCTTTCCACGAAATATGCTCGCCCTTGTATTCGATGATGCGCTCGCCTTCGGCAATCGGGGCGATGGCATAGACGCCTTTGCCGTGCACGCCCGAACGGCGCACCTCGACACGGTCGGAAGCGGTCTTGCGCTTGCCGTCCTTCTTGCCCTTGGCGCGCTTCTCCGGCTCCGCCTTCTCCGCCATTCCGGCGTTCCCGCTCCCAGCGCCAGTGACGTCCTTCACATTCTTCGCTTCCCCGCTGTCCTGCTTCGCTTCCTCTCGCTTCACCTGTTCCGCCATATGCCACCCCGTATTGATCCGCTGGCCCGCCACCCCGCGTGGCTGCGCGCTGGCGATGATACCTGCCCACTTTGCCGCCGGCATCCCCTTGCCTGGCAAATTTCCGTATACGCGCAGCGCCCGGGTAGTTCACGCGCCGTCGCCAGACACGTATACGGGCGCACGTATACGACGCCAGGAAAGCGCCGTGCCTGCCGCGTATACCGCCGCCGGACCCGCGCCCGATGTGGATAACCCAGCCCGCTTCTGTGGATAAGGACACGCGATTCATGTGGGCTGCCTGGGGTTGGCATGGGGACGGATCAGGCATAACTCGGAGGGTTGTTTCCGGCACCGTCGCCGACAAGGGCTAGTCATCCACGGCGGCCAACACCGGGCCCCACCACTTACACGCTCTGCAACACGTTGATTTATAAGGAATTAATCCAGTTATCCACAGAAAAGCACGCCGTTTACCTACTACTACTATCTGTATACATGAAAGAAAGAAGTAAACCGAAGGACTGCGTCCTGCTATCGGCAAGTCATCCCGGGGAAAGAAAATAAACGGCCGTAAACCTGCCGCCAGGCAAGATTTTTTTACTCCTGGGATTTGTCGGCTGTTCGGAAGCAAGCGAACGCGCCAATGCGCCGGCAAGAATCCAGGGTTTCGACGTATACGCACCACGGCTTGGCGGTGCCTGCGGTATACGTCCCGCCCGTATACGCCACTGCAAGGATCCATGTTTGCCTCCGCGCACCGCTCGGCGTATACGCCGCAAACAAGGCATGCATCCCGCGAATACCCGGCAAACAGATCCGCGCCGGGCATCGCGGCCAATGCACAATAGTTCATGTGACGTTTAAAGGCGCTCAACGGGTCGTGGCTGCGCTACGCCGCGTATACGCCGCTGCAAGGGCGGAAAGGCAAACGCGGCGCGCATAGCGGCTGACAACACGCAGGCAAGGCATGTAGACCAAAAGGGACGGATTCCGGTGGTCATGGAAGACTTGGGGCGCAGCGGCACGTTGTCTGCCCCCGGTCCTGCCGCTCGGCCGGCAATACCTCTGAGAACGGCCAGGAAGCCCCTGGAGCCGTTTTTCATGGCGGGATGTCCCATGGCACACCCCGAGCCGTTCGATCGCCAGAGGGGCATCCAGGCGCCCGCAGAGGTGTCCGATGGCTCTCAGAATCCCGGCAAAGCCCCAGCCGGCGCGGGCTGGCGGGCGGGCGCTGTAACAATCTGTTCCAAGCCAGCGCGGCCCGACACGGTATGATGTGGCCCGCGGCGCCTTTGCCGACGCCGGTGCCCAGCGTGCCGGCCCAGCCAGGCGTCCTTGTTTTATCAACTCGACACGGAGTGAAGCATGACGAAAACCGAACTGATCGACGCCATCGCGGCCGGCGTGGACGGCCTGACCAAGGCTAAGGCAGAACAAGCGCTGAACGTGACGCTGGGCGCCATCATGGACGCCGTGGCCAAGGGCGACACCCTGAGCCTGATCGGCTTTGGCACGTTCAGCCAGGGCGAGCGCGGCGAGCGCATGGCGCGCAACCCGCGTACCGGCGAAGAAATCAAGGTCGAAGCCGCCAAGACCGTCAAGTTCAAGGCTGGCCAGAAGTTCAAGGACGCAGTGAACCAGTAAGTCTCGCGGGCGGCCCCGCGCCAGCCCCGCCGGATCAACCCCGCCGTGCCGCCGCCAGTCGCCAGATGGCGCAGGTGAGCGCCAGGCGGGGGGCGTTATCCACAATGCCGGCCCCCCGGTTATCCTGTCCCCCCGCGGTATATGCAGTACCCCCCGCAAGCCCGGTAAGATAGTGCCCTATCGGCGCCTTCCCTCAGTAAATACAAGGGTCCAGGGCGTCCTGCCCAGTGGGTCTCTCATGCATCCTCGATCGCCGTCAGGCAGATTTCCACAGCTTTATTCACAACGTTTCCCACAAAATTTTCCACAGGCGCGCCTGCTTGGCCTGAGCCTGCTGACGGCCCTCGCGCTGCTCTCGGGCTGCACCACGCCATCGCCGCCGGCACGGCCGCAGGCCACCCCCTTGCCCGACAGCGAACGGCCGGTAACGACACCCGGCGCCACGCCGCGCCAGCGCATTGTCGAGATCGCCTGGCAGGAGTGGCAGCGCTGGGGTGGCCAGACCGTGCGCCTGGGCCGTGACGACACCGCCTGCGTGACCGACAGCCCCCTGCCGCCGCCGGTCCTGCCGGGCATGCCCGTGGCGGATACCGAGGCCGCCGGCAACATCGAGCCCGCCGATTCGACCGACCGCGCAGCCGACAGCCAGGACGACACCGGCAGCGAGACCAATTGCCTGCGGTTCCCGGATGGCACCGGCATGGAGGCCACCCCGCAAGGCTGCAAGCTGGCCCAGCGCTACTGGGGCATCGTCGGCAAGCCGGTCAGCTGCCGCCAGATCACCCAGGGCAACTGGGCCTGGTCCGCGGTCTTCATTTCCTGGGTGATGCGCAAGGCTGGCCTGGACGACCGCCAGTTCCTGACCGGCGATTCGCACTCCATGTACGTGGTGGACGCGCGCGACGGCATCCTGCCGGCGCCGGCCTTCCGTATCGAACCGGTGCCCGCCATGCCGCGCCCGGGCGATGTCATCTGCGCCGCGCGCGGGCGCGACAAGTACCTCGTCAGCCCGGACGAGATCGGTTTCGGGACCACACCCATGCATTGCGACATCGTGGTCGAGGTGGATCCCGCGGCGCGCCTGGTGAAGGCCATTGGCGGCAATGTCCAGCAATCGGTCTCGATGGAGCTGATCGAACTGGGAGACTCCGGCATGATCGACGGCGTAACCAACTCGCATATGCCGTGGCTGCTGATCATGCGCAACACCTTGCCTTAGCGGCATTGCGGAACCAGCGGCCCCGGCGATAACCCCGGCTTGACCCGTCCCGTAAAATCATTAACATGGTAATAAATCGGGCCGCCACCGCGGCTAGCGGTTCCCGCGCGGCCCGATCCCACCCGAACAGCACCGCAAACGCGCGCGCACCGGCGCCGCGCCAAACGCAGAGGAGACCTGCATGGCTGTCGCAAACTGTCACCCGGCGGAATGGGAGGCGCGCGTCAAGCTAGCCGCCTGCTACCGCATCTTCGACCGGCTGGGCTGGACCGAGCTGATCTACAACCACATCACGCTGCGCCTGCCGCCCGAGGCTGGCGGCGGCTCGCCGCATTTCCTGATCAATCCCTTCGGCCTGCGCTATGCGGAGGTCACCGCTTCCAACCTGGTGAAGATCGACCTGGCCGGCGAGGTGGTCGGCGAGAGCCGCTGGCCCGTCAATCCGGCCGGCTTTGTGGTGCATGCGGCCATCCACGCCGGTATCCCGGGCGCGCATTGCGTGATGCATACCCACACCACGGCCGGCATGGCGGTGGCCTGCTCGGCGCAGGGTTTGTCGATGAGCAACTTCTATGCGGCCCAGCTATTCGACAAAGTGGCCTACCATCCTTTCGAAGGCATCACCGTGCACGGCGACGAAGGGCCCCGCCTGGTGCGCAATATCGGCGACAAGCCTGCCGTGATCCTGCGCAACCACGGTCTGCTGGCCTGGGGCGACAGCATCGCCCGCACCTTTTCCACGCTCTGGCTGCTCAACCGCGCCTGCGAGATCCAGCTGGCCACGCTGTCCATGGGTGCCGCGCTGCCGGTGCCCGAGGAGATCCAGCGCAAGTGCACGCGCGACTCGCTGCAGTTCAATCCCAAGTTCGGCGCGGGCGAGGACGTGTTCGCGGCACTGACCCGGGAAATCGACGGAATCGATGTTTCGTATCGGGATTAATCATGCTTGATTCTTCGTGTAAATATATTTGGGTTCCCCCGCAACCTCAGGCAAGGCAGCCATGACTTCTCTTTGCATCGTCGGCGCAGGCGCCGTCGGCGGCTTTATCGGCGCGAGGCTGGCCCGTTCCGGCCAGGCGCCCAACGTGCTCGCGCGCGGCCAGACCCTGTCCACCCTGCGCGAGCAGGGCCTGACGCTGATCGAGGGCGGGCGCACCGAGACCTTCCGGGTCCGCGCGGAAAGCGATCCCGCGGCCCTGGGCGCGCAGGATGTGGTGATCCTGGCGGTCAAGGCGCCGGCATTGCCGCCGCTGGCGCAAACCATCGGGCCGCTGATCGGCCCCGAAACGGTGGTGGTGACCGCGATGAACGGCGTGCCATGGTGGTTTTTCGAGCGGCCGGGCCCGCATGCGGGGCTGTCGCTGCGGACCGTGGATCCGGAGGGCGCTATCGCGCTGGCCATCCCGGCCGGGCAGGTCATCGGCTGCGTGGTGCACCTGACCGCCTCCACGCCCGCACCGGCCACGGTGCGGCACGGGTTTGGCGCGCGCCTGATCCTGGGCGCGGCGGGCGGTGCGGCGGGCAAGGCGGCCGGCAAGGTGGAGGCGGTGGCCAGCCTGCTGGAGAGCGGTGGCCTGGAAGTCGAGCGCAGCGCCGCGATCCAGCAGGAAATCTGGTTCAAGCTGTGGGGCAATATGACGATGAACCCGGTCTCGGTACTGACCGGCGCCACCTGCGACCGCATCCTTGACGATCCCCTGGTCAACCGCTTCTGCCTGGCGGTGATGGCGGAAGCCGGCCACATCGGCGCCGCCATCGGCTGCCCGATCGCCCAAAGCGGTGAAGAGCGCAGCCAGGTGACGCGCAAGCTGGGGGCCTTCAAGACTTCGATGCTGCAGGATGCCGAGGCTGGGCGCCCACTGGAGATCGACGCGCTGGTGGCGTCGGTGCGGGAAATTGGCCAGCATGTCGGTATCGCCACGCCGAATATCGACGCGCTGCTTGGCCTGGTAAGGCTGCATGCGCAGGTACGTGGGCTTTACTGAGGTGGTAGGGACGGGCTGAAGGCGGTATCCAGAGGCGCCTGGTTTTATTCTTGCTATCGATCAAGATCGTTTTGAGCTTGCTTGATGGATAAATGGAATGAATTAAAGATGGGTGATCTCATCAACCGACATGACCAGGTCCGCAGAGCACATGCTATGCAAACCGCTATAAATATTTGCCAGATAAATTTTTCTTGATATGTCTAGGTAAATTAATTCATCTGATTGATGGCGCGCAGCTGACGGATCTGGGTCTGCGCAGGTGGTCTCCCCTCTCCCACTTGTGGGAGAGGGAGTGACAGCCTTGTTCAGTGCCCAGGTTGCTCTTCCGCTTCCTAACGCTGCAGCACCGCCCCAGCCCGCCGGCGCCCGGCCCAGATGCCTTCCATCGCGTAGATGGCCAGCGATAGCCAGATCAACGCGAAGCCTGCCTGCTTGCTGGCCGGAAACGGTTCGTTCCATAGCCACACGCCCAGCAGTAGCTGCAGCGTCGGGCCGGTGTATTGCAGCAGCCCGAGCAAGGAAAGCGGCAGGCGGCGCGCGCCCGCGGCGAACAGCAGCAAGGGCACAGCGGTGACCGGGCCGGCCAGCAAGGCCAGCACCTGCACGCCGCCGCTGGCGTGGCTGAAGTCGGCCTGGCCGGTCGCGAACAGGTAAACCAGGGCGCTCGCCGCCAGCGGGAACAGCAGCATGGTCTCGAGCGACAGGCCTTCAAGCGCGCCCAGCGTCGCGGTCTTGCGCAGCAGCCCATAGCCGCCGAAGGTGCCGGCCAGCGCCAGCGCGATCCACGGCAGCTGGCCGGCAGCCACGGTCAGCCAGATCACCCCCGCCGCCGCCAGGGCGATCGAGGCCCACTGGCCGGGGCGCAGCCGCTCGTGCAGGAAGAGCACGCCCAGCAGCACATTGAACAGCGGATTGATGAAATATCCCAGGCTCGCATCCACCACCCGTCCGTTCGAGACCGACCAGATGTAGAGGAACCAGTTGCCGCTCAGCAGCAGCGCGCTGGCGGCAAAGCCCGCCAGCAGGCGCGGGTTGGACCCGACCCCGCGCAGCCAGCCCCAGTGCCGCCGCCAGGTGAGCACCAGGCCCAGGAACACCAGCGACCACACCATCCGGTGCAGCAGGATCTCCATCGGCGCGATGCCGTGCAGGGATTTGATATAGAGCGGCAGCAAGCCCCAGATGATGTAAGCGAGCAGCGCGTAGATGATGCCGGTTTGCATATGAAGTCCCAAGGAATCGGGCGATTCTACCGGCGTAAAAAAGCCCGTGCTGGGCACGGGCTTGCGGCCGCGGTACGCCGCCTCGGGATCGGCGGCGCCGCGCTTACAGCTTGCGCGCGAAGCTGAACTGCGAGAACGCCTGCTCGGCCACGTTGAACCACGCGGCCTCGTTGTTGCGGAACACGCGCCAGTCGTCGTAGATTTTCTTGAACGACGGATTCTTGGCGGTTTCCTCGGCGTAGGCGTCCTGGGTGGCCTTGAAGCAGGCTTCCATGATCTCCTTGGAGAACGGACGCAGCTTCACGCCGTTTTCCAGCAGGCGGGCCAGCGCTTGCGGATTCACCGCGTCGTACTTGGCCATCATGGTGGTGTGGACTTCGATGGTCGCCGTTTCCAGTGCGCGCTTGTACAGCGCTGGCAGCTTTTCGTACTCGGTGGCCGACGAGTAGAAGGACAGCTGCGCGCTGCCTTCCCACCAGCCCGGGTAATAGTAGTACGGGGCAACCTTGTAGAAGCCGAGCTTCTCGTCATCGTAGGGGCCAACCCATTCCGCCGCGTCGATGGTGCCTTTCTCCAGCGCGGGGTAGATGTCGCCGCCGGCGATCTGCTGGGGCACCACGCCCAGGCGCGCCAGCACCACGCCGGCAAAACCGGCGATACGGTACTTCAGGCCCTGCAGGTCGGCGACCGTCTTGATTTCCTTGCGGAACCAGCCGCCCATCTGCGCATTGGTGTTGCCGCCCAGGAAATTGACGACGTTGTATTCCTTGAAGAACTCGCGCATCAGCTTCATGCCGTTGCCCTGCAACATCCAGGCGTTCTGCTGGCGCGCGGTCAGGCCGAAGGGGATGGTGGTGTCGAAGCAGAGTGTCGGGTTCTTGCCGAAGTAGTAGTAGCCGGCGGTATGGCCGATCTGCACGGTGTTGTTCTGCACCGCGTCCAGCACCTGCAGGCCCGGCACGATTTCGCCGGCGGCGAAGACCTTGATGTTGAACTTGCCGTCGGTCAGTTCCTTGACCCGGGCCGACAGCAGTTCGGCACCGCCGTAGATGGTGTCGAGCGATTTCGGGAAGCTGGAAGCCAGGCGCCATTCCACGGCCGGGTTGCTGCCGATCACGGCCGGTGCGCTGGCACCGGCGGCGGCGGGCGCCGCGGCCTTTTCTTCCTTGCCGCACGCAGCCAGCGCCCCGGTGGCGGCCACGGCCGATGCCTTCAACAGAAAGGAACGACGTTCCATACCTTCTCCTCGTTATCGATTTTTAGCGCGGCATCAGGATCAGGCGCGCTCACGTCATGCGTGGGCATCCGGTTCCGTGCCGTGACGCGCAGGAAGCCGGGGTACGGCGGCCGCGCAACAATGAGCCTGTTACGAAGGCATGCCATACGGCGTGTCATACAGCGCGGCGTATGCTGGCATGCTTTCATAACAGGCTCGGGGGCCGGTCCGTACCCGTCGGACTGGCCAGACGATTATAGCGGTGGCCCTTTCGTCACGGGGGGTCGTGAAAGTCCGGGTTTTCGCTAGGAAAAAGGGGGTTCTCGGGGGTTTTCCCTTCACCTGATTCCTGGCCGCAAGCTCGTCCGAGCAGGCTGCCGGCGAGAGAAGCGCGGCTTTCCATATGGTGAGAAGGACGCACTGTTGCGGATTTTGTAACCCTGCTTGCTGTCCAATCGGGCGACTGTTAAAAAATCACGCCGTACTGGTCCTGTCCTATGTTGTTTGCTGTTTTGCCCGCTGCCGGCCGTCCGCCGGCCTTTCATTCCCGGTGCCTGGCCATTGCCGTGCTGGCCGCCTGGGGATGGAATGCGTGCGCGCAGACAGCAGACGCGCAGGACCTTGCCGCATTTGGCATCCAGGCCGCCCCCGCGCCCCAGGCCGCAGCCGATCCGCTGGCGGCCCTGATTGCAAGCGAGCAGTCGGGCAGCGCGGCATCGCGCGGCGCAAGCGGTGATCGTACGGGTGGAACCGTGCCCGCTACCGCTGGAGAGCCTGCCGCCGCGCCCGGCGGCGGCAGTGCCGCGGATACCGCCAGTCCCGTTGCCGCCGCCCCGGCGGGGCCTGGCACCCAGCAAGAAGCAAAGCCAGGCGATGCCGCTGGCTCGACGTTGCCGGCGCCGCCCCCGCCAGCTACCTGGGCAAATGCCGGCTTGAGCGACGATGGCCTTGAGCTGGCCGGACCGCCCGAGCCCGCCCTGCCCCCCGAACCCGTGGCCCCGGCCCCGCCCCCGCTGGTGTTGTTCCCCAAGCGCCTTGGCCAGTTCGTGGCTGAAACACCGCCGCCAGCCGATGGCAATGGCGCCGAGGCACCTGCCAGCGAGGAATTCGCGCTGGTCTCGCAGCTGCCGGCCGACGATCCCGCCGGCGATCAGGTCTGGCGGCTCAGCTACAGCGGGCGCGCCGCCTATGAGGACCGCACCACCACCATGCGCGCCTGCGCTGGCGGCGGTACGCTGTCCACCGGCATCGGCGGCGGGCTGGCCTGCCGCAGCTCCGGCGAGGTCAAGCTCAATGAATCGCTGTTCGCGCTCGACGGCGGTGGCCAGGTGCAATTGGTGGCGCAGGCCAAGGGCACCGATGCCACATCGGTCAACGGCCGTCCCGCCGCGGTCGATCCCTATGCCCTGCTGCCCCAGATCTATACCGCGGTCAGCGGCCTGTCGGTGCTGGACGGGGCCACCATGTGGGCCGGCCGGCGCGAGAACTCGTCCTTCCTGATGTCGTCGGGATTGTTGCCGCCCACCTCGCCGGCGATGCGCTTCGGCGTGGACAATGCGCGCTTTGGCGACATCGCGCTCAACTACCAGTACACCGCGCGCAATGACCTCGATGGCGCCAACCTGCCCAGCTACCACTCGCTGCGCACCGCGCCCATCTCCACCAACGACAAGGGTTCGGTGCAGCTCGGCTATACACGGGTGGAAGCGCAGCCGCTGGTCCAGCAGACCGGCAGCGCGTGGTGGGTATCGGCCATGCACGAGCAGAAGGACGTGCTCGCCGGCATCAACCGCTTCGGCATGCAGTATGGCGAAGGCAGCCGCAATGCCCTGACCGGCTACACCGGCATGGGGCCCGCCCTGTCACGCATCCGCGTGGCCGAGTCGATGGAATGGAAGAAGCCTTCGGGCCTGGGGCTGGCAGGCGCGGTCGAGTCCAGCATGCAGTTCGACCGCTCGTCGGTGGGCACGTTGCAATGGGTGGCCACGCGCGTGCGTCCGGCCTATATCGCCAGCGACCAGTTCAAGCTGAGCTTCGAGGTGGCGCACGACCAGATTTCCTCCGGCTTCGGCGCCAGCGGCCAACGCACCGCGTTCACCATCGCGCCTACCATCACGCTTGGCAAGGCGGCCGGCAATGCCAACCTGCGGGCCTTCTACACCTACAGCCGGGCCAACGACGTGGATGGCATCGCCTTTGCCACGCCTGTCGATACCTGGGCTTCCCAGACCTCCGGCTCCATCTTCGGCGTACAGCTCAATCGGCGCTGGTAGGCGCCGCCGCCGGCCACGCCGGTTTGCGCGCCGTTTGCGCCTGCGCCGGCAGCGCTGCCGGCCCGCGCAGCAGCCAGTGGAACACCAGCGTGGCGCTCAGCCCGCCTGCCATCTGCGCCAGCACGAAGCCCGGCACATCGATCGCGCGGATGCCGGTAAAGGTCGCCGTGAACGCGCAAGCCAGGGTCAAGGCAGGGTTGGCGAAGGACGTCGACGCGGTGAACCAGTAGCCTGCCACGATATAGGCCGCCACCGCAAACGGAACCAGGCCGGGCCGGCTGCGCCCGGTGCCGATCGCCACGCCGATCAGCCCGAAGGTGGCCACGAACTCGCTCCACCACATCGACGCCCCGGTGCGGCTTTGCGCCGACCACGCCAGCATCGGCTCGCCAAACATCGCATGCGCGCACGCGGTTCCCGCGATGGCGCCGCCGGTCTGCACCAGCGCATAGCGCCAGGCATCGCGCGCTGGCAGTGCCCCGCGCAACATGGCCGAGAGCGTGACCACCGGGTTGAGATGCCCGCCCGAGATCGGCCCCAGCGCGAGCAGCAGCGCGATCAGCCCGCCCCCGGTGGCCAGCGAATTCGCCAGCAATGCCAGCGCGGTATTGCCGCCCGCCAGTTGCTGCGCGCGAATGCCCGAGCCCACCACCACCGCTACCAGCAGCGCTGTGCCCAGCCCCTCGGCGACCAGGCGCCTGGCGAGCGTGATCGCAGGCGCGGGTACGCTTGGGCCATGCGGTTCGGCAGAGCGGACAGGGTCGGTCGTGACAGCGGAGGAAGGCGCGCGCATTGGGTTTGCAGTGGCAGGCGGGAGCGCGCAGTGTTCCGTTTTTCGCCGTCCAGCGTCAATGCACGCGTGGCTAGTATTGAATGAACCTGGGGTACCGAATGCGCGGCGTGTTTTGCTGGATCGCTATGTGGATTGCCTGGATACGCGGCTCGGCATGACGAAATCGGAGGTCAGGACCAGATGCGAAAGTCGGATTCGGGGGGTAATTGACGCAATGCCGATAATCGCAGGCGCGATGGCACTGGCGGAGGGGCGGATGGACGATTTTGTGCCTGAACATTAGGCGGTGGGCAGCGACAACGCAAGGGCGTTTTTGGTGTCGTGTGGCGGTCCGGTTTGATGGGTCCCCATGAGGTGGAGAACAACGGAACGGTCATTGAAGCAGCGGTGCGGCCGGGCGTGGGAACGTGACATCAACCAAGGCGGAATGCTGCCCTCGCGGCTTGATTCCAGGGGCCCTCATGCGTGTTACTCACACCGGTTGCTTCTGCTCGCCCGAAGCAATCCGTACGGCTTCTCGCCGCATGCAGGCAGGCATGAGCCGATCGTCGAACTGGTGCCCATCTGGCCAGTGAGCTAGCCCAACTCGATGCTCTCGGCATGGCCATCGGCGCAACCACATTGGCCCATTGCCCGGGCCTTGGTGCCATACGGGGACTGAGATTGCAGGGGAGGCTTTCACGGACAGCGGATGGCCTGTGCTGCGTGCTGGCATTGCTGATGTGGAAACCGGATGGTGTCGTGGACCATCGGCAGCAGATGTACCGATTGCCCTGGCATGATGCGCCGATGCGTGCGTGAATGGCCTGATATCCGGCCCGGCGCTTTATCGCCCTACGCCAACGCAATGAAAAAAGCCCAAGACCTTTTCAGATCCTGGGCTCTTTCGCAATGCTGGTGGCCTGGGACGGAATCGAACCGCCGACACAAGGATTTTCAATCCTCTGCTCTACCGACTGAGCTACCGGGCCAAAGAAGCGAAATCATAGCAGCGCATTTTGACCGCGTCAAGCGCTTTGTGCGCCGCCGTTTTACTGCTCCGTGGGCTCCGGCTTGTTGCGGCTGAGTTCCACGCCGAGCTGCTTGAGCTTGCGGTACAGATGGGTGCGTTCGAGGCCGGTTTTCTCGGCGACGCGGGTCATGCTGCCGTGCTCGCGCAGCAGGTGGTATTCGAAGTAGGCGCGCTCGAACAGGTCGCGTGCTTCGCGCAGCGGCATGTCGAAGGAGAAATGCATCTCGGCTTCGGGCAGCCGTTGCGGGTTGCCGTTGGCCGCTTCGGCCGCGGTTTCCGCGGCCGCCGCCGCCGTGCCCTCGCTATTGCCGCCAGCGGGCAGCGCCGCGCCGGCCGCCGCCCCTGCGCGCGGGCGCTCGATGCCGCGCGCCAGGCCCTGTTCGACGGCGGACAGCAGTTTCTGCAGGGCAATCGGCTTCTCGAGGAAATTGAGCGCGCCGATCTTGGTCGCCTCCACCGCGGTATCGATGGTGGCGTGCCCCGACATCATGATGACGGGCATGGAGAGCAGGCCCTGGGCCGACCACTCCTTGAGCAGCGTGACGCCATCGGTATCGGGCATCCAGATGTCAAGCAGCACCAGGTCCGGCGTATTGCCGGCACGATACTCGCGCGCCTTCTGCGCGTTTTCTGCCACTTCGACCACATGGCCTTCGTCGCTGAGGATTTCCGAGAGCAACTCCCGGATACCCATTTCGTCGTCGACTACGAGGATGGTTGCCATACTTCCCCTCTTGACCCCACCGCGGCTGACCGGGTTCGGGGCCGCAACAATGACTATGCCAGTTTAACGAACAGGATGGAGATCTGCGCCCCGATGATTTCGGAGCCCTCCATGCGATTGCGCAACTCGATGCGTGCGCCGTGTTCGTCAATGATCTTCTTCACCATCGCGAGACCGAGGCCGGTTCCCTTGGCCTTGGTGGTCACATAGGGTTCGAACGCGCGACTGAGGATGCGCGGGGCGAAACCGGGACCGTTATCCGCAATGGTGAGCTTGACAGCCTGCCGGTCTTCGCCGGCAGAATCTTTGTATTCTACAGTCTCGGTGTGCAGAGCGATATGGGGCGCCGCCCTAGCGGCCGTCACGTTGTCCGCCACCGCATCCTGCGCGTTCTGCAGCAGGTTGTGAATCACCTGGCGCAGCTGGGTCGGATCACCCTTGATCTCGGGCAGGGTGGCGGCCAGCGACGGATGGATCACGGCATGCTCGTGGGGCCCGGTGTCGTCGATCCCGTAGAGGTGCAGCACTTCCGCCACCAGGGCGTTGATCTGCAGTGACTGCAACATCGCTGGCGGCGTGCGCGCATAGTCGCGGAAGTCGTCGACCATGCGCTTCATGGCCTGCACCTGGTTGACGATGGTGGTGGCGCCGCGCTTGAGCACATCGGCATCCAGTCCTTCCAGTTTTGGCGAGAGCTTCATCTGCAGCCGCTCGGCCGAGAGCTGGATCGGGGTCAGCGGGTTCTTGATCTCGTGCGCGAGGCGCCGCGCCACTTCCCCCCAGGCCACCGAGCGTTGAGCGGAAATCACATCCGAGATATCGTCGAACACGATCACATAGCCGGGTTCGCCTTGTTCGTCGCCGCGCCCGCCCGGCAGGCGCGCGCCGCGCACCAGCAGCGTGAGCGCTTGTTCCTCGTCGCCCTGAGGCAGCTCGATCTGCTTTTGCCAGTGCTGCGCGCCGCCCAGCATTTCACTGGTGCTCTGCTCCGAGAAGGCCTGCCGCACGATATCGCCGAAGGTGCCGAGCACCGGGATGTTGTCGATGGGCTCCCCCAGCTCGCTGGCGAAGGGCTGGCGGAAAATACGCTCAGCGCCCGGGTTGGCGGTGATCAGCACGAAGCGGCGGTCGAACACGAAGACGCCGGCAGTGAGATTCTGCAGCACGCTCTCGAGGTAGGCCGTCGATTTCTCCAGCGCGCTGCGGTTCTGCTCCACCGCGATGCGTGCCTCGGACAACTGCCGCGTCATCATGTTGAACTGCTGGGTCAGCATGCCGAGCTCGTCGCGGCTCTTGAGCTCGCGCTTGGGCGAGAGATCGCCCTCGGCCACTTCCTTGGTCCCCTGCAACAGCATCAGCAGCGGCCGCGCCAGCTGCCCGCCGAGCAGCAGCGCCAGCATCACGGCGATAAACACCGCGAGGAACAGCGTCAGCGTCAGCGTGCCGATATACATCTTGCGCAGGCCGGTGCGGCCCAGCGCCTTCTCCTGGTATTCCTGGTAGGCGCGCTGCACTTCGTCGGCATTGCGCGCCAGCGCCGCGGGCACCGGGTGCACGACCTGCAGATAGCGCTCTTCGCGCACCGTCTCGCCCATCAGCCCGAAGCCGGACGACGCCGCGTCCTCCGGGCGGCGTTCCACCGACAGACCCGAGCCAGCCCAGCGGCTGGCCGCGTTGAGCGGTGCCTTCGAGGCTGGCTTGCCGACGCTTTCGGCGGGCGATTGCGCTTCGCTCTGCGCGGCGGGCGCGGGGCCAAGCGGCACGATGACGCGCAGCCGGTACAGGTGGCTGCCGTCGGCGCTTTCGGGCTGGCGGTGGCCGTCGACGGCGGGATCGGTGCCGCCCTCCACTGCCGC
This sequence comes from Cupriavidus sp. 96C5-1, assembly GCF_057798855.1. NCBI lineage: Bacteria > Pseudomonadati > Pseudomonadota > Betaproteobacteria > Burkholderiales > Burkholderiaceae > Cupriavidus > Cupriavidus sp. 96C5-1. The sequence continues at coordinate 42,579 of NZ_JBYOJU010000023.1, forward strand.
ATAGCCGCCCGCGAGCCGCGCCTGCTCGGCCAGCACGCCGGATGGCAGGTCGGGCACCAGCGAGGCATAGTTGCTCGAGGCGGTGGCGATCACGCGGCCGCTGCCGGTGAAGATCGCGGCTTCCTGCACGCCATATTGCTCGCGCAGCCGGTTGAGCTGCAGCGAGGTGGCCACGTTGGACGCGCTATTGAGCTGGTCGGCCATCAGCCGCGCCTTGCCCTGCAGGTCCGACAGCGCGGTGTCGATGGTCGAGCGGCCAAGATTGAGGCCGGCCTCGAGCGCGGTTTCCACCCGCACGTCGAACCATGACTCGATGCTGCGCGAGACGAACTGCAGCGACACCAGGTAGATCAGGACGCCCGGCAGCACGCCCACCACGCCGAAGAACACGGCGAGCTTGGTCATCAGCCGCGTCCCGAACTTGCCGCGCCGGTAGCGCAGCCACAGGCTCACCGCCAGCGCACTGATGATCAGCACCAGCAGCACGCCGATCACCAGGTTGATCTTGAACAGCAGCGTGAAATAGCGGTCGAAGAATTCCGTGTTGGCCGAGGCGCCGGCGAGCAAGGCCACCAGCACCAGCGCCAGGAACACGATGATGCCTGCCACGACGCGATAGAGCACGCGCCGGAAACGACTGTCCCACAAGTTGCCGGGGGTCATGGCTGGCTCGCGGCCGGCTGCACCAGGGTGGTGGGCGAGAGCACGGTCGACACCGTGTGCGCGAAGGGTAGCGCGCGCGTTTCGCCGGCCACCGCCGCGGACGCGGCGGACGCCGGTGCCGGTACCGGCACCACCTGAGGCGGCGGCGCGGATGGCGGGAACTCGGTGGGCACGGTGAAATTAAAGCGGCGCCATTCCGATGCGAGGTTCCATTCGCGCGTGTTGACGGCGTTGATCTGGAACGGCTTGGGCAACTGCGTCAGGTCCAGCCGCATGCGGGCTTCGGCCAGGTAGGTCTCGCCCGGCTTGACCATATTGCGATCGAATACGCGCCACCCGCGCACGCGCTGGATGAATTGCAGCGCGCCCTTCAGGCGCATGAACGGCAGCTGCAGGCCGCCGGTGGAAACGCGGTACTGGCGCGTGAGCGGATGGTAGGACAGCCGCACGCTGCGGCTGGCGTTGACCGGCTTTTCGTCGAACCAGTACCAGCGTGGCCGGGTAAGCTGGAAGTCGACCACAAAATAGAGCGAGATGCCCTTGTTGAGCGCATCTTCCAGCGGCGGCGGCAATTCGAAATCGAAGCTGGCGGCCAGGTCGAAACCGCCGTCCTGGTACTCGATGCGGGCATCGTTGACTTCAATGCCTTCGGCGCGCGCCGTTCCCGGCGGCATCGTCAACGCCATCAGCACGCCGAGCATGAGCGTGGCCGCGAGCCACCAGCGCGCCAGCCATGCGCGCACGCCGCGCACAGGGCCGGCTATTGCCCCGCCTGCCGCCGGGGACGCGCATGCACTGTCGCCAGGGACACGAAGGACGGACAAGCAAAGCGGGCTCGGCATCGGGATCGATTGGGATCGGTCAGGGTCGTTTCTGGAAGCGGGCGTAGAAGAAGCCGTCGTGGTCGGCGGGCAGGCCGTCGTTGCTGGCACTTCCGCCGCCAGTCACCTGGTCTTTACTGCCGGGCAGCATCTGGCCGGGCGCCTGCAATCGTATCGCATCTGTTAGCTGTGCACCAAACCAGCGCGCCTGCTCTTCCCCCTCCGTTGGGAAAATAGAACAGGTGACATAGACCAGGATGCCGCCCGGCTTGAGCAGGTTCCAGAGTTGCGACACGATGCGCCGTTGCTCGGTGACCAGGCGGGGGATGTCCACCTCGCGGCGCAGCCAGCGGATATCGGGGTGGCGGCGCACGATGCCCGAGGCGGAGCATGGCACGTCGGCCAGGATGCGGTCGTATGGCTTGCCGTCCCACCAGTCCTGCGGGCGGCTCGCGTCGCCCACCACCACGGTGGCTTGCTGGCCCAGCCGTGCAAGGTTTTCGTCGATGCGCGTGGCGCGCTGGGCATCGCTCTCGAGCGCGGTCACGTCGGCCTTGGCCAGCTCCAGGATGTGGCCGGTCTTGCCGCCGGGCGCGGCGCAGGCATCGAGCACGCGCAGGCCGTCGGCCAGGTCCAGCAGCGGCGCGGCCAGCTGCGCGCCGGCGTCCTGCACCGAGACATCGCCTTCGGCAAAGCCGGGGATCTGCGACACGGGAAAGGCGCGCACCAGCCGCACCGCCTGCGGGCCGATGGCCACGCCGGCCATGCCGGCGTTGGCCACCCGCGTGAGGTATTCGCTGACCGAGACCCGCGCGGTGTTGACGCGCAGGGTCATCGGCGGGCGCACGCCGGCGCTTTCGGCCAGTGCGGTCCATTGGTCCGGGTAAGCCTTGCGCAGCGCGTCCAGCCACCATGCGGGCAGGTTCCAGCGTGCCTCGTCGTCCTGGCGCACCTCGGCCAGCAGCGCCTTGCGCTCACGCAGGAAACGGCGCAGCACGGCATTCACCAGGCCGCGCGCGTGCGCCGTCTTGGGCTCGGAGGCGGCCGCGCTCACGGCCTGGTCCACCACCGTGAACTCGGTATAGCCGCCCTCGCCCTGCTCGTCTTCGACCAGCAATGCCAGCGCCACCGCCAGCAGTGAATCCACCAGCGCACCGGGCGGCCGCGTCACCAGCTTGGTGACCAGCGCACGCGCCGTGCCGAACTGGCGCATGGTGCGGTAGGCCAGGTCCTGCAGGGCGCCGCGCGTGGCGGCATCGCGCACGCGGTCGAGGCGGTACTGCGCGGCGGCGTTGTCGATGGCCAGCGGCAGCGCACTGCCTTCGTTGACCCCGCGTACGGCGGCCGCGGCGGCGAGCATCTGGAAGGCAAGTGATTCGTGTGGCAGGCGCATGACTGTGAGGCGGTGAGGCGGTAAGACCGGGTGGCAAAGGGCAAGCCGCGAGCGGCGGGGACTGGCGGCAAGGCCAGGGCGGGACCGCAAAAAAAGCACTGCCCGCCGCTTCCGGGGAAGCACGGCGGGCAGTTTACCCTGTATGCGCCCGGAGCCGGCTTTTTTGCGTCCCGCGGGCCGGGGTTGCAGCGGGCCTCAGGCTACTAGAGCGGGTAGGTGCCGGTCTGGGCCATCTGCATCAGCCGCGCGATCCGTTCCTCGGTGGCGGGGTGGGTCGAGAACAGGTTGGCGATGCCGCTGCCCGAGAGCGGGTTCATGATCATCATCTGCGCGGTCGCCGGGTGCGCTTCCGCGGTCGGGAACGGAATGCCCTGGGCATAGCGGTGGATCTTGTCGAGCGCCATGGCCAGCGCCTGCGGATCGCCGCTGATGGTGGCACCGCCACGGTCGGCCTCGAATTCGCGCGCGCGAGAGATGGCCATCTGGATCAGCGAGGCCGCCAGAGGGGCCAGGATCGCTACCGCGATGCTGGCGATCGGGTTGCTGCGGTTGCCGTTCTCGTCGCGCCCGCCGAAGAACATGGCGAAGTTGGCCAGCGCGGCGATGGCGCCGGCCATGGTGGCTGCGATGGTCGAGATCAGGATGTCGCGATGCTGCACATGGGCCAGCTCGTGCGCCATCACGCCGCGCAGCTCGCGCTCCGACAGCACGCGCAGGATGCCGGTGGTGGCCGCGACCGCCGCATGCTCGGGATCGCGCCCGGTGGCGAAGGCATTGGGCGCGTCTTCGTTGATCAGGTACACGCGCGGCATCGGCAGCTGGGCGCGCTGCGCCAGCTCCTGCACCATGCCGTAGAACTGCGGCGCCGTGGCGGCGTCCACCTCCTGCGCGTTGTACATGCGCAGGACCATCTTGTCCGAGAACCAGTACGAGAAGAAATTCATGCCCAGCGCCATCACCAGCGCGAACATCATGCCGCTGCGGCCACCGATCATGCCGCCGATGACGATGAACAGCGCCGTGATGGCCGCCATCAGCATGAAGGTCTTGACCCAGTTGAACATTGCAGTGATCTCCGAAAAAATCATCCTCGCGCGCGCCGGGTGGCCGGGCTGGCCGCGCCCGGGAAGCGCGCCGCGGTGATGTTTAGATGGTACCCCGAGGCGGAAATTCAACGGTGGGCTGCCTAAAAAAATGGCAGCCAGGAGGCGTGCCAGGCGTGCCTATCGCTGGGCCAGCGCCAGGCGCGCGCCCAGCCCGATAAAGGCCGTGCCGACCATGCGATCCAGCCAGCACTTCAGGCGCGGGGCCTGCCCGACCTTGCGCGTCATGGTGCCGGCGGCCCAGGCCACCAGCGTGCTCCACAGCGTGGACATGCACACCATGATGCCGCCCAGCGCCAGGAAGGCCAGGGCCTGGTGTGCGGCGTGCCGGTCGACGAACTGCGGGAAGAAGGAAACGAAGAACAGGATCACCTTGGGGTTCAGCACATTGGTGAGGAAACCCTGCATGAACAAGGCCCGCAGGCCGCGCGCGTCGGCTTGTCCGGCGCCGGCGGCGCCAGATCCGGCCGGGCCGGGCCGCTTCCACAGCAGGCGCAGCCCGAGCCAGACCAGATAGGCGGCGCCGGCGAACTTGATGACGGTGAAGGCGGAGGCCGACGCCGCCAGCAGCGCCGTCAGGCCGAAGGCCGTGGCCAGCGAGTGCACGCAGCAGCCGGCACTGACGCCCAGCGCCGAGACCACGCCGGCCGCCCTGCCCTGCGCGATGCTGCGCCCGACGATATAGGCCGTGTCCGGGCCTGGCGTCACATTGAGGAGGAATACCGCGCCGATGAACAGCGGCAGGTCAACGATGCCGAGCATGGGGATTCCTCGCGTGCGGGTGGCATGGGCGCAAAACGGGCGCCAAGGCGGCGCGCAGGCGGATTATGCCTCGCCTTCCGGCAGCGCGCAGCGGGTGCCGGGAGGCAGGGGCATGCCCTGCAGGAACGGCTGGGCCGGCAGGCGGCGGCCGCCCGGCTTCTGCAGTTCCGTCACCCGCAGCGCACCGTCGCCGCAGGCAATCACCACGCCGTCGGCGTCCGCCGCCAGCACCGTACCCGGCACCTGCGGCTGGCCGGCCGTGGTTGCCAGGGGCTGGGCCTGCCAGCATTTGATGACGGTCTGGCCGATCTGCAGGGTGGCGCCTGGGAAGGGATTGAAGGCGCGTACCTGGCTGGCCAGCGCCGCAGCAGGGCGGCGCAGGTCCAGCGGCGCCTCGTCCTTGCCGATCTTCCCGGCATAGGTGATGCCTTCGGCGGGTTGCGGCGTGGCGGTCAGGGGCTGGCCGGCGGCAAGCCTGCGCAGCGCGTCCACTACCATGCGGCCACCCAGCGCGGCGAGGGTGTCCTGCAGGGTGGCCGTGGTGTCCCCGGGACCGATCGGCACCGCCTCGCCCTGGATCATCGCGCCGGTATCCAGGCCTTCGTCCATCTGCATCAGCGTGATGCCGGTCTGCGTATCGCCGGCCTCGATGGCGCGGTGGATGGGTGCCGCGCCGCGCCAGCGCGGCAGCAGCGAGGCATGGATGTTGAGGCAGCCATACTGTGGCAGTTCCAGCACCTCGGCCGGCAGGATCAGCCCGTAGGCGGCCACCACCATCACGTCCGGGGCAAGCTGCGCGAGCGTATCGACGGCGGCGCCGGCTTCTTCGGGGTATTTGCCGTTGCGGCGCAGCGAGCGCGGCTGCAGTACGGGCGCGAGGCCGTGCTCCAGCGCGTACTGCTTGACCGGGCTGGCCTGCAGCTGCATGCCGCGGCCGGCCGGGCGGTCGGGCTGGCTGAGCACCGCCACCACCGGGAAACCGGCCTCATGGATGGCCTGGAGCGCCACGCGGGCGAATTCAGGCGTGCCGGCAAAGGCAACGCGCAGCGCTTGGGATGGGTTTGCGGCTTGGGACATGGCGCGCTCCGGCATATAAAGCGGCACCGGCCGCATCAGCGGCCGGTAACTTGATTCATCGGGAAGGCAATACGATAGCAGACCCGGTGGCGGGCTCATACCGGCGCGCGGCCGCCGGCTGAGGCTCGCGGGGCTACATGCGGCTGCGCTCGCGCTTGTGCAGCTTGGTCAGCTTGGCCTTGATGCGCTGGAGCTTGAGCGGCGACAGGTATTCGACGAAGACCTTGCCCCTGAGGTGGTCTATCTCGTGCTGGATGCAGACCGCCAGCAGTTCGTCGGCCTCGAGCTCGAAGGTCTCGCCCTTCTCGTTGAGGGCGCGCACGCGCACGTGGTCCGGGCGCTCGACACGGTCGTAGACTTCGGGCACCGACAGGCAGCCCTCTTCCCCGACCTTGCGGGTATCGCTGGCCCAGACGATTTCCGGGTTGATGAACACGCGCAGTTCGTCGCGGGTTTCGGAGATATCGATCACCACCACCTGCTCGTGCACGTCCACCTGGGTGGCGGCCAGGCCGATGCCGGGGGCTTCGTACATGGTCTCGGCCATGTCCTCCACCAGCTTGCGGATGCGGTCGTCCACCACGGCAACCGGTTTTGCCACGGTATGCAGGCGGGGATCGGGGTAGGTAATGATGTCGAGTTTGGCCATGATGCTGGGGCGCAACGCCTCCTGCTCACACATGTGGCCCGCGTTGCGGCAACGGGTGTTTACATGCAGAATCGGGGCGCAAGTACAAAAATTCAAGGCGCGCCGCAGCAGGCGCGCTCTCCAGGGTCAATCCGGCTGTTCTGCCAGCCGGTTCGAGAAAATGCGCGATCTTACCAAAGAACACCAGGCGGTGCCGGGCCGCAGGCCGCACGCGTTCGCCCGTTGGATATTGTGTGCGGCTGGCATCACTGCCGCCACGGGGGCGCCAGTCCATGCCGCCGACCTCGCCGTCACGCCCGCCCAGCGGGCCCGGGCCGGCGTTACCGCGCAGCAAGGCATCCCCGCCACCGACCTGGCCACCGACGCGCCCTCGCAGTATGTGGTGCGCGGGGGCGATACGCTCTGGGGCATTTCCGGCCGCTTCCTGCGCCAGCCCTGGCGCTGGCCTGAACTCTGGGGCATGAACCAGCAGCAGATCCGCAATCCTCACCTGATTTATCCCGGCCAGGTACTGTACCTGATCCAGCGCGACGGGCGTGCCTGGCTCTCCACCTCCCCCGACGCCGGCGGCACGGTCCGCCTGACGCCGGCGGTGCGCTCCGAGGGCGGCCCGGGCGGCGCCATCGCCAGCATCTCCGCCAAGGATATCGAGCCCTTCCTGATCCGCCCGCTGGTGGTGGACCAGGGCACGCTGGAGACCTCCGCGCGCATTGTCGCCCTGCCCGAGTCGCGGGTCTACCTTGCGATGGGCGATTCCGCCTATGTGCGCGGCATAGCGCCGACCGATGCCGTGGTCGGCAGCGACTGGCAGGCTTTCAAGCCGGTCAGGCCGGTCAAGGACCCGGTCAGCGGCCGGGTGCTGGGCTATGAGGCCGAGTACCAGGGCAACGTCCGGGTGTCGCGGCCTCCCGAGGGCTTTGACGCCGTGACTACCGTCAAGGTGACCCAGGCCCACCAGGAAATGGCCGCCGGCACCCTGCTGCTGCCCCAGCCCGCCCGCGAGCCGGTGCGCTATGTGCCGCGCGCCCCCGACGTGGCCATCGACGGCCGTATCGCGGCGGTCTATGGCGGCGTCCAGTTTGGCGGCGCCAAGCAGGTGGTGGTGCTGAACATCGGCACCGCCGCGGGCCTGGAGCCCGGCCACGTGCTGGCGCTGTCCCGCGCCGGCCAGGTGGTGCCGGACCGTACCGATGGCAATCGCGCCGTCCTGCTGCCTGATGAGCGCTACGGCCTGGCCTTCGTGTTCCGGGTGTTCCCCGGCGTGGCCTACGCCCTGGTCACCGACGCCTCGAACGCGATCGAGGTCGGCGACCGCGTCACCTCGCCCCGTTGACCGGGCGCACGGCAACCGGCCCCGATGCGGCGGCGACCACGCGCGACGCCGCCGAGATCGCGGCGTGGCTGCGCCTGACGCAGCCACGCGGCTTTGGCGCAGGTCACGTGCGGCAGTTGCTCGCCATCTTCGGCCTGCCGCAGCAATTGCTGGCGCAAAGCGTCGGCGCGCTGGCAGCCGTCATCCCCGAGAAGCATGCGCGCGCCCTGCTGGCGCCGCCCGACGCCGCCACCATGGCGCTGGTCGACCGCACCGTGGCCTGGGTTGCCGAGCCCGGCAACCATCTGCTGACGCTGGCCGATGCGGCCTATCCCCGCCCCTTGCTTGACCTGTCCGACCCGCCCTTGATGCTGTATGTCAAAGGGCGGCTGGAAGCGCTTGGCGGGCCGGCGGTGGCCATGGTCGGCGCGCGCGGCGCCACCGTGCAGGGAGTGGAAGACGCGCGCCGCATGGCCCGCGCGCTGTCCGACGCGGGGCTGACGGTGGTGTCGGGGCTCGCGCTGGGCATCGATGGCGCCGCCCACGACGGCGCGCTGGACGGCATCGGCGGCACCGTGGCGGTGATCGGCACCGGCGCCGACCTGGTCTACCCTGCCCGCCATCGCGAGCTGGCCCATCGCATCGCCGCCCGTGGCGCCATCGTCAGCGAGTTTCCGCTCGGCGCGCCCGGCCGCAGCCATCATTTCCCGCAACGCAACCGCATCATCGCGGCGCTGGCGCGCGGCGTGCTGGTGGTGGAGGCGGCACCGCGCTCGGGATCGCTGATCACGGCGCGGCTGGCTGCCGAGCTGGGGCGCGATGTCTATGCCATTCCCGGCTCGATCCATGCGCCCACGTCCCGGGGCTGCCACCTGCTGATTCGCCAGGGCGCCAAGCTGGTGGAAACAGCGCAGGACGTCCTGGAGGAGCTGGGCATGGAGGGCGATGCCGCCCGGCCGGCCAGGGCGGCGCCGATGCCGGCCCTGGACGACCTCCTCGGCCAGGCGCTGACCCACGACCCGGTCACGCTCGATGCGCTGTGCGCCCGCACCGCCCTGCCGCCCGAGCGGGTGGCGGCCGCCTTGCTGGCGCTGGAGCTGTCGGGGACGGTGGAGCGCCTGCCAGGCAATGTCTATCGCCGGCTCGGCTGACCCTGGTGGCGGCAGGGCGCCGAAGCACGGATTTTTTGCCACCCGCTACAATCAAACGATTTCCCGTGCCTGAAAAGGCTCATGTTTACGCCATCATGACCGTTTACTTTCCGGAGCAGGACCCGGGCGCGATCGCCCAGGCGCTGGCAGCGCGTCCGCAAGGCCGCCTGGTGGCCTGCCTGTGCGCGGCGTGGTGCGGCACCTGCGGCGCCTACTTGAAGGCATTCACCGCACTGGCGGCGCGTTTTCCGGGCGATTGCTTCGTGTGGATCGATGTCGAAACCCATGCCGACCAGCTGGGCGATCTCGATATCGACAATTTCCCGACGGTGCTGGTGCAGCCGGCGGCCGGCGGAGCGCCGCAGTTCTATGGCACGCTGTTGCCGCACATCGAGGTGCTCGAGCGTATGCTTGCGCGCGGCGTGTCGATGCCGGCGACGCCTGGCGCTGAGGTGCCGGACGTGCATCAATGGCTGGCGCATGGCGCCAGCGGCACCTGAGCAGCGAGCGCTGGCCGGGGTGACCGCCGAGCCTTCACGGCCCGTTTGACATCCGCGCGGCGATCGGCTAGCTTGCACCGCCGTTGGAACCGCGCTTATTATTGGCGCCTCAAAGCCCCGAGCTCGCCGTCTACATATAGTGCAGAGCCTTTAGTGGCAATAATTCGCAGGCCGCCGGAGTGCGGCCAGCAAGGACCCGATCCAATGTCAAAAGCCCTCATCATCGCGGAAAAGCCATCGGTTGCGGCCGATATCGCCCGTGCCCTCGGGGGCTTTACCAAGCACGACGAATACTTCGAGAGTGACGAATTCGTACTTTCGTCGGCCGTCGGCCACCTGGTTGAAATCGCCGCCCCGGACGAGTACGAAGTAAAACGCGGCAAGTGGAGCTTCGCCAACCTGCCGGTGATCCCCCCGCATTTCGATCTGCGCCCGATCGCCAAGACCGAGTCGCGCCTCAAGGTGCTCAACCGCCTGATCAAGCGCAAGGACGTCACCGGCCTGGTGAACGCCTGCGACGCGGGGCGCGAGGGCGAACTGATCTTCCGCCTGATCCAGCAACAGGCCAAGGCCAAGCAGCCGGTGCAGCGCCTGTGGCTGCAGTCGATGACGCCGCAGGCGATCCGCGACGGCTTTGCCCGCCTGCGCGACGACGCTGACATGCTGCCGCTGGCCGACGCCGCGCGCTGCCGCTCCGAGGCCGACTGGCTGGTGGGCATCAACGGCACCCGCGCCATGACCGCCTTCAACAGCAAGGGCGGCGGCTTCTTCCTGACCACCGTGGGCCGGGTGCAGACCCCGACCCTGTCGATCGTGGTGGAGCGCGAAGAGAAGATCAAGAAGTTCGTCCCGCGCGACTACTGGGAAGTGCGCGCCGAGTTCATCGCCGCCGCCGGCCTCTACGAAGGCCGCTGGTTCGACCCCAAGTTCAAGAAGAACGAGTTCGATCCCGAAGCGCGCGAGTCGCGCCTGTGGAGCGAGGCCGAGGCCAAGAGCATCGTGGTGGCCTGCCGCGACAAGACCGGCACCGTCACCGAAGAGTCCAAGCCGTCGACGCAGCAGTCGCCGGCGCTGTTCGACCTGACCACGCTGCAGCGCGAGGCCAACTCGCGCTTCGGCTTCTCGGCCAAGAACACGCTCGGCCTGGCCCAGGCGCTGTACGAAAAGCACAAGGTGCTGACCTACCCGCGTACCGACGCCCGCGCGCTGCCCGAGGACTATCTGGACACGGTCAGGCAGACCATGGACATGCTGGCCGACAGCTCGCCCAACTACCTGCCGCACGCCAAGAAGGTCCTGTCCAGCGGGTGGATCAAGCCGAACAAGAAGATCTTCGACAACAGCAAGATCAGCGATCACTTCGCTATCATCCCGACGCTTCAGGCCCCGAAGAACCTGTCGGAGCCGGAGCAGAAGCTGTATGACCTGGTGGTGCGCCGCTTCCTGGCGGTGTTCTTCCCGGCGGCGGAGTTCCAGGTCACCACCCGCATCACCGAGGTGGCCGGCCATCATTTCAAGACCGAGGGCAAGGTCCTGGTCAACCCGGGCTGGCTGGTGGTCTACGGCCGCGAAGCCCAGGGCGACGACGCCAACCTGGTGGCGGTGGCCAAGGACGAACGTGTCAAGGTCGACAAGGTCGACAGCGTCGGCCTGACCACCAAGCCGCCCGCACGCTACAACGAAGCCACGCTGCTGTCCGCCATGGAAGGCGCCGGCAAGCTGGTGGACGACGACGCGCTGCGCGAGGCCATGGCCGGCAAGGGCCTCGGCACTCCGGCCACGCGCGCTGCCATCATCGAAGGCCTGCTGGCCGAAAAATACCTGGTGCGCGAAGGGCGGGAACTGATCCCGACCGCCAAGGCCTTCCAGCTGATGACGCTGCTGCGCGGCCTGGGCGTGCAGGAACTGACCCAGGCCGAACTGACCGGCGAATGGGAGCACAAGCTGTCGCAGATCGAGCGCGGCGGTTTGAAGCGGGACGAATTCATGCGCGAGATCGCGCAGATGACGCAGCAGATCGTCAAGCGCGCCAAGGAATACGACAGCGACACCATCCCGGGCGAGTACGCCACGCTGGCTACGCCGTGCCCGCAATGCGGCAGCCAGGTCAAGGAGAACTACCGCCGCTTTGCCTGCACCGGCTGCGAGTTCTCGATCAGCAAGATCCCGGGCGGCCGCCAGTTCGAGATCGATGAGGTCGAAGAACTGCTGCTGAAGAAGGAAATCGGTCCGCTGCAAGGCTTCCGTAGCAAGATGGGCCGGCCCTTCGCCGCCATCCTGAAGCTGGGCAAGGACGACGAAGGCCATTACAAGATGGAGTTCGACTTCGGCCAGAACGACGACGACAACGACGGCGAGCCGGTCGATTTCAGTGGCCAGGAGCCGGTTGGCACCTGTCCCAAGTGCAGCGGCGCGGTGTTCGAGCACGGCATGAAATACGTGTGCGAGAACTCGGTGGCCAGTCCCAAGACCTGCGACTTCACCACCGGCAAGATCATCCTGCAGCAGGAAATCTCGCGCGAGCAGATCGGCAAGCTGCTGGACGCGGGCCGCACCGACCTGCTGACCGGCTTCAAGTCGTCGCGCACCGGCCGCAACTTCAAGGCCTTCCTGGTCAAGCAGCCGGACGGCAAGATCGGCTTCGAGTTCGAGGCGCGCGAGCCCAAGGCAGGGGCCAAGACGGCCGCCAAGGGCGCCGCGGCCAAGACCGCGTCGGCCAAGACTGGCGGCGAGGACGAGCAGGCTGCTGAAAAGGCGGGCAAGGCCGCCGCCAAGGCGCCGGCCAGGAAGGCGGCCGCGGCCAAGAAGACACCGGCGGCCAAGAAGGCGCCGGCCAAAACCGCGGCCAAGACCGCCACGGGCAAGTCCCGCGCCGGCGGCGAAGCAACGGCGGACGCCGAGGAGTAAGGTGCCGCGGGGCCGGCGTCCGGCCGGTTCCCCGCGCTACCCCTTATTCCTCCTCTTTGCCGCGCGCAAGACCCTCTTCCAGCAGGAAGTCGATAAAGGCGCGCACCTTGGTCGGCAGGAACTTGCGGCTGGGATAGACCACGCTGATATCGCGCTTCGGCAGCTGGTACTGTGGCAGGATGTGCATCAGCCGCCCTGCCTCGATATTGGGCCGTGCCAGGTAGGACGACAGCATCGCCACCCCCATGTCGGCCAGCGCCGCCTGGTGTGCCAGCTCGGCATTGCTGCACAGCAGGCCGGGCCGGATCGGCACCGTCACCTCGCCCTCCGGGCCCGACAGCGTCCATTCATGCTCCGCCGTGGGAATCCGCATCGCGATGCAGCGATGGTTGGTCAGCTCGTGCGCGTGGCGCAGCGGCGGATGCTGGCGCAGGTAGCCAGGCGAGGCGCACAGGATGATCTCGGCCGAGATCAGCGGGCGCGCCACCAGGTGCGAACCCAGCCCCAGGTCCGACAACACCACGCCCACGTCGCGCCCCTCCTCCACGATATCGACGATGCGGTCCGATAACAGCACGTCGAACACCACGTCGGGATACATGGACTGGAAATGCGCCAGCGCGGCCGGCAGCAGATGCAGGCCGAACATGACCGGCGTGACCAGCCGCAAGGTGCCGGAGAGCGACTGGCTGCGCGCCGTCACCACGGACTCCGCCTCCTCCACATCCTCCAGTATCTGCTGGCAGCGCTGCAGGTAGGTCTCGCCGGCATCGGTCAGCGACAGGCTGCGGGTGGTGCGGTTGAGCAGCCGCGTACCCAGGTGGCTTTCCAGGTCGGCCACGTAGCGCGTCACGACCGCGTTGGACATTTCCAATTGCTGCGCTGCACGTGCGAAGCTGCCCAGCTCAACCACTTTGGAAAAGACACGCATCGATTGCAGCCGGTCCATGACATAGTCTCCAGTCTTGTCCGCGAATTTTTACGGAAAGCGGGTTGTTTGTTGTTGAAACTACAACTAATCATTGTCTGAGGCAATATTTATTCATATGAGGGAAATGCCTAATATGAAGCCATCGGATGCCGCATTGCAGCGAAGGCTGCTGAGAAGACTAGGCGTCCCGCCTGTGGAAAGGATTGATGATGAAAACCCAACGTTACGCCCTGATCGCCGCTGCCGCCACGCTCGCCGCCGCCCTGTCGGCCGCGCCCGCCTTCGCCAAGACCGGCAAGTTCGACCCCTACACCGATGGCGCCCGCGCCACCCAGACCTCGGTCTACAGCAACGGCGGCAAGGCCGGCAAGTTCGACAGCTTCACCGACGGTGCCCGTGCCGGCAAGTTCGACCCGTTCACGGACGGCGCCAAGGCTGGCAAGTTCGACCCGTACACCGACGGCGCCAAGGCCGGCAAGTTCGACGTATTCACCGACGGCGCCTCGGCCCTGTAAGCCAGGCTCCCCGTCGGCAGGAATCGCCTTGTTGTGGCGATTTCGCCGTTTTCGGCTGATCTCCACAGGCCGGCGGGGGGAGAGTGCAAACTCTCTCTCCGTACTCATTGGAGGACATGCCCGTACCCTGCCGGTACGGGCATGTTTGTTTTTGCGCGCCGTCTTGTTTTATCCGATGCCCCTGCCCGTGCCTTTCCCGCGGCTGCGCGGGTCCGGCCCAAGCCTGCCAGGCAGGTGATGCATGATACGCTCAGAATGACATCCAGTGCCTGGCTGCCTGGCTGCCTCGCCGCCTTGCCTGAAGCGTGAGGCGCCGGGCGCCGCGGCAATAGAAAAACGGGCCACGAATGGCCCGTTTTTCCGTATTGCCGGCACTGCGTGCCGGCTACCTGCACGCGGGGAAGATAGCCCCGCCGGCAGATCAGTCGTCGTGGCGGTGACCCCGGCCGTGCTTGCGCTTGTAGCCGCTGCGGTAGTAGCGGTCGTCACGGTAGCCGCGGCCGCGTTCTTCCGCATAGGAGTTGCTGCGCGAGACATTGCCGCCCAGCGCGGCACCCGCGCCGCCACCGACGGCAGCGCCCAGCAGGCCGCCGGTGCGGCCGCCCATGGCATTGCCTGCCGCCGTGCCGGCACCGCCGCCCAGCGCGCCGCCGACGATGGCGCCGGTGCGCTCGCGGCGATTGGAGGTGACCGCGCCGCCGGCGCCGCCGCCAACCGCGCCGCCGATCACGGCGCCGGTCGAGCCGCCGAGTGCGCCGCCCACTGCCGCGCCGGCGACACCGCCCAGTGCGCCGCCGAGGGCATTGTTCATATCGCCCGCGAACACCGGCAGCGCGGATGCCGCCAGGGCGATGGCCAGGGTGAAACTGCGAACGGTGTGGCGAGCCATGTTCTTATTCCTTGGATTAGCAACGATGACGCAAGTGTAGAGAGGTCGCCGCGGACTTGCTGTAACGACGTGTAAGGCACTGTAACTGTTGCGGAAACGCAAAGCGGGCCGCCTTTGCAGGCGGCCCGCCGGCCGTATCGCGCACGCGTCACGCTGGGTTCAGCAGCACTTGCCCTGCCCCCCTCCGTAGCGCGCCTCCTGCCGTTCGCGGAAGAATTCCTCGTACGTCATGGGGGCGCGGTCGGGGTGGGTGCTTTCCATGTGCGCCACATAGGTCTGGTAGTCCGGCAAACCCACCATCAGGCGCAGGGACTGGCCCAGATAGCGCCCCATGGATCCAAGTTGCTCGAGCATGATGGTTCTCCTGTTTGCGGATGCCGGGATTGCCTGCGCGGACTCAATGCTGCGCCGAGGCCGATGCGGGCATCGGTTCGAACGGCGTTTCGCGGTCGGTCGGGCGGTTCACCGCGCGCGCCTGCATCGCGGTCTTGAAGCCGTAGAACACGATCGACAGCACCACGAACATGAACAGCGCGCACAGGCCGGCATCCAGGTAATCGTTGAAGACGATGCGTTGCATCTGCTCCATCGACTTGGCCGGGGCCAGCACCTTGCCCTGGGCGATGGCGTCGCTGAACCTGCGCGCATGGGTCAGGAAGCTGACCTTGGGGTCGCCGTCGAACAGCTTCTGCCAGCCGGCGGTCAGCGTGCAGATCAGCAGCCACACCGTGGGCAGCAGCGTGACCCAGGCGTACTGGCCGCGCTTCATCTTGACCAGCACGCAGGTGCCGAGCACCAGCGCCACGGCGGCCAGCATCTGGTTGGAGATGCCGAACAGCGGCCACAGCGTGTTGATGCCGCCC
Source organism: Cupriavidus sp. 96C5-1 (assembly GCF_057798855.1). Classification (NCBI taxonomy): domain Bacteria; kingdom Pseudomonadati; phylum Pseudomonadota; class Betaproteobacteria; order Burkholderiales; family Burkholderiaceae; genus Cupriavidus; species Cupriavidus sp. 96C5-1. The sequence continues at coordinate 58,115 of NZ_JBYOJU010000023.1, forward strand.
AGCGGGTCGACCACGCCCTGGTACAGGAAGTAGCCCCAGGCCGCCACGCACAGCGCGGTGGCGATCAGGTTGGCCGGCAGCGAATCGGTGCGCCGGAAGGCGGGCACGAAGCTGCCCAGCAGGTCCTGCAGCATGAAGCGGCCGGCACGGGTGCCCGCGTCCACCGCGGTGAGGATGAACAGCGCCTCGAACAGGATGGCGAAGTGATACCAGAACGCCATCATGGCCTGGCCGCCCACCACCTGGTGCAGGATGTGGGCAATGCCCACCGCCAGCGTAGGCGCGCCGCCGGCGCGCGAGATGATGGTGTTCTCGCCGACATCCTTGGCGGTCTGGATCAGCACGTCCGGCGTGATCACGAAGCCCCAGCCCGATACCACCTGCGCCACGGATTCCGGCGAAGTGCCGATCACCGCCGCCGGGCTGTTCATGGCGAAGTACACGCCCGGCTCGATCACCGAAGCGGCCACCAGCGCCATGATGGCGACGAAGGATTCGGCCAGCATCGCACCGTAGCCGATGAATCGCATATGCGATTCATTTTCCAGCAGCTTGGGCGTGGTGCCCGACGAGATCAGCGCGTGGAAGCCCGACACCGAGCCGCAGGCGATGGTGATGAAGAGGAAGGGGAACAGGTTGCCCGACCACACCGGCCCGCCGCCCTGGGCGAACTGCGTGAAGGCCGGCATCTTCAACTGCGGCGCCACGATCACGATGCCGATGGCCAGCGCGATGATGGTGCCGATCTTGAGGAAAGTGGAGAGATAGTCGCGCGGGGCCAGCAGCAGCCATACCGGCAGCACGGCGGCGATAAAGCCGTAGATGATCAGCATCCACGTCAGCGCCTTGCCGTCATAGGTGAACAGCGGCGCCAGCACGGCGCTCTCGTGCACATACTGGCCGCCGATGATGGCGAGCATCAGCAGCACGAAACCGATCACCGACACCTCGCCGATGCGGCCCGGACGGATGTAGCGGGTGTACAGGCCCATGAAGATGGCGATGGGAATCGTCACCGCCACCGTGAAGGTGCCCCAGGGCGAGCCGGCCAGCGCCTTCACCACGATCAGGGCCAGCACCGCCAGGATGATGATCATGATCATGAAGCAGCCGAACAGCGCGATCATGCCGGGCACCGTGCCCATCTCGGACTTGATCAGGTCGCCCAGCGAGCGGCCGTCGCGGCGGGTGGAGATAAACAGGATCATGAAGTCCTGCACCGCGCCGGCAAACACCACGCCGGCCAGGATCCACAGCATGCCGGGCATATAGCCCATCTGCGCGGCGAGCACAGGGCCCACCAGGGGGCCGGCGCCGGCGATGGCGGCGAAGTGGTGGCCGAACAGCACCGCCTTGTTGGTCGGCACGTAGTCCAGGCCGTCGTTGTGGCGCCAGGCCGGCGTCATGCGCCTGGGATCCAGCTGCATCACCTTGTCGGCGATGAACTTGCTGTAGTAGCGGTAGGCGATCAGATAGATACAGACCGCGGCGACCACGATCCACAAGGCACTGACGGCTTCGCCGCGCGACAGTGCAACGGTGGCAAAGGCGAAGGCGCCAAGGATGGCGACGGCCAGCCACACCAGGTGTTGCCCGATGCGATTCATGATAAGGGTCTCCTCAGACCATTTTTAGGAAGCCAGCGGCGGCAGGGCCGGCAAGCAAGGGGGACACGCCAGGTGTCCCCGGAGGGCGGCGGACGAAGGGGGCGGGGTGTGCTTGTCTCCTGCCCGGTCTTTCGCCGGCGCCCGGCATGTCTCGCAAGATCCGGATCTGGTCGTCGCAGGCGGGCATGCGCCCAGCATAGACGAGGCTGGCCGCACGCACTGCGCAGGACGCATGCAATACACCGCATGAGCAGCGCCACCGCGTCCGGCGTGTAGTATTGACACCTGCTCCTTTCGGCACAAGCGCGGAACTACGCAGCGGGTCTGCGTGGTATTACGTAGATCGACGATCGCATGCCGCCTGCGCGTCATCCGTGTTTACCCCGTGTGTATCCCGTGTCCGCTCCCGTTTTGATGAAACTCCGTCAGAAGATCCTGCTGCTGGCCGTTGCGCCGCTTGCGCTGGCCATGTTCGGCATCGCGCTGACCGTGCGCTACCAGGCCACCGAGCTGGCGCGGCATGAACGCGTCCTGGTCGAGGCGGCCTACCTGCAAAGCAAGGAAACCGAGTTGCGCCACTACGTGGAACTGGCGCAGAGCGCGATCGCGCCGATGGTGCGTTCGGGCCGCGCCGACGCCGCCACCCGGGACGCCGCGATGCAGGCGCTGGCGCGGCTCGACTATGGCCAGGACGGCTACTTCTTCCTCTACGACCTGCAAGGCCGCAACCTGATGCACCCGCGCCAGCCCGAACTGGTGGGGCAGGATCTGTGGAGCCTGCGCGACCCGCAGGGCGCGCTTACCATCCAGCGGCTGATTGCCGCGGCCCGCGCGGGCGGCGGTTCGGTGCGCTATATGTGGAAGAAGCCTTCCTCGCAGCAAGTGGCCCCCAAGCTGGGCTACGTGGTGGCCGTGCCGGAATGGAACTGGATGCTGGGGACCGGCATCTACCTCGACGACGTCGAGCGCACCCTGCGCCGGCTCGATGCGCGGGCCGAGACCGACATCCGCGAAACCATGGCGTGGATCGGCGTGATCGCGGCGATCAGCATCCTGCTGGTCGCGGCCAGCGGCCTCGCCCTCAATGTGAGCGAGCACCGCGAGGCCGATGCCAAGCTGCGGCAGCTGGCGCAGCGCGTGGTGCAGTCGCAGGAAGAGGAGCGCGCGCGCCTGTCGCGCGAGCTGCATGACGGCATCAGCCAGTTGCTGGTGTCGGTCAAGCTGCTGCTGGAGACCGCCGCCAACCGCCTGCGCCTGGCGCCGCCGCCGGAGGGCGCATCGGTCGCGCCCGTGCTGGGCATGGCGCTGGTCCGGCTGGACACGGTATTCAACGAAGTGCGCCGGGTGGCGCGCAACCTGCGCCCCGCCCTGCTCGACGATCTCGGCCTGTTTGCCGCGCTCGAGCACCTTGCCCGCGAGATGCAGGAAGGCAGCGGCCTGCGGATTACGGTATCGCGCACCGGCACACCGCGCGAACTGGCCGACGAGCAGGCCACCGCGCTATTCCGGATTGCCCAGGAGGCGCTGACAAATGTGGAGCGTCATGCCCATGCAAACCAGGTCACCCTGGTGCTGGCGTTCGACGCCGATGCCACCCGGCTGACGGTGCAGGACGATGGCGCCGGCTTCGACGTGGCGCGCATGCAGCACGATCCCCGGCGCGGCATCGGCCTGCGCAACCTGCGCGAACGCGTCGCCGCGCTGGGCGGCGAGTTCGACATCGTCTCGGAGCCGGGCGCGACCCGCCTGAGCGCCGCGGTGCCGGCCGTGCGCGCCGGCGCCGCCTTGCCAGACCCAGCTACCACGATCGCCGCCCAACCCGCGCCCCGCCGGGACGCCTCAGGAAGCACAGAATCATGACCCAAGCCCCCGCCCGTGTCCTGCTGATCGACGACCACGCGCTGGTGCGCGACGGCATGCGCATGCGCCTGGGCCTGCAGCCCGAACTCACGGTGGTGGGAGAAGCCGACGACGGCGAGGCCGCACTGGCCTGGTTATCCCGGGCCGGCCACGACTGCATGCCGGACCTGGTCATCACCGATATCGCCATGCGCGGCATGGGCGGCATAGCGCTGGCCGCCGCGCTGCACGAGGACTACCCCGAACTGGCCGTGCTGATGGTATCGATGCACGACAACCTCGAGTACGTGCGCCAGGCGATCCGTGCCGGGGCTCGGGGCTATGTGCTCAAGGATGCGCCTGCCGACGAGCTGATGGCGGCCATTGCCGCGGTGCTGGCCGGCCGCGTCTTCTACAGTGCGCGCATCGCCCGCAGCATGGCCGAACAGACGCCGGCCGCCGGTCCGCTCGATGCGCTGACCCCGCGCGAGCGCGATATCCTGAACTGCATCGGCCGCGGCCAGGCCAACAAGGACATCGCCGCAGCGCTGGGGCTATCGGTGCGCACCATCGAGACCCACCGGCTCAACCTGCGGCGCAAGCTCGGCATCGAAGGCCGGGCCGAACTGGTGAAGTATGCGGTGGAACATGGGGGCGGCGACGGCGGCCCGATTGGTGCTTGATTGGTGCCGGCGTGCCCTTTTTTTGCATTCTTTCCTGCTGAGCGGGCACGGCCGCGCCAATGAAAAAGCCCCCGTTTCCGGGGGCTCGTTCAACATGAGCGGGTAGCCGGGCCTTGCGGCCCGGCTACGAGCCACTCAGCTGCTCAACTGGCCAGGCGCTTGGCCAGCGCTTCCTTGGCTTCCACCAGGGCTTGCGGCAGGTTGTGCTTGAGCTGCGTGAACAGCTCGTCATGCAGTTTCAGCTCCTGCTGCCAGGCGGCGTGGTCGATCGAGGTGACTTGCTCGAACTGCTGCTGGGTGAAGTCCAGGCCTGCCCAGTTCAGGTCGCCGTAGCCCGGCGAGGTGCCGAACACGTGGTCGGTACCCTGGCCACGGCCCTCGACGCGGTCGATCATCCACGACATCACGCGCATGTTCTCGCCGAAGCCCGGCCACACGAAGTTGCCGTCCGCGTCCTTGCGGAACCAGTTGACGCAATAGATCCTGGGCAGCTTGGCGCCGGCGGCTTCGAGCTTCTTGCCCAGCGCCAGCCAGTGGCCGAAGTAGTCGCTCATGTTGTAGCCGCAGAACGGCAGCATGGCGAACGGGTCGCGGCGCACCACGCCTTGCTGGCCGGCAGCGGCGGCGGTGGTTTCCGAGCCCATGGTGGCGGCCATGTAGACGCCTTCGGTCCAGTTGCGGGCCTCGGTCACCAGCGGCACCGTGGTGGAGCGGCGGCCGCCGAAGATGAAGGCATCGATGGCGACGCCGGCCGGGTTGTCCCAGTTATCGTCGATCGACGGGCACTGCACGGCCGGCGCGGTGAAGCGGGCGTTCGGGTGGGCGGCCTTGGCGCCGGTTTCCTTGGCGATGGCCGGCGTCCAGTCCTTGCCTTGCCAGTCGATCAGGTGGGCCGGGGCTTCCTTGCTCATGCCTTCCCACCACACGTCGCCGTCGTCGGTCAGCGCCACATTGGTGAAGATGACGTTTTCCTTGAGGGTGGCCATCGCGTTGAAGTTGGTCTTCTCGCTGGTGCCCGGGGCCACGCCGAAATAGCCGGCTTCCGGATTGATGGCGTACAGGCGGCCGTCCTGGCCCGGCTTGATCCAGGCGATATCGTCGCCGATGGTGGTGACCTTCCAGCCTTCGAAGCCCTTGGGCGGGATCAGCATGGCGAAGTTGGTCTTGCCGCAGGCGGACGGGAAGGCGGCAGCCACATGGTATTTCTTGCCCTCGGGCGAGGTCACGCCCAGGATCAGCATGTGCTCGGCCAGCCAGCCTTCATCGCGGCCCATGGTGGATGCGATACGCAGTGCGAAACACTTCTTGCCGAGCAGTGCATTGCCGCCGTAGCCCGAGCCGTAGGACCAGATCTCGCGGGTTTCCGGGAAATGGACGATGTACTTGGTGGGGTTGCACGGCCACGGCACGTCTTTCTCGCCGGCGGCCAGGGGTTTGCCCACGGTATGCACGCAGGGCACGAACTCGCCGTCGGTGCCGAGCACGTCGAACACGGCACGGCCCATGCGGGTCATGATGCGCATATTGACGGCAACATAGGGCGAATCGGACAGTTCCACGCCGATATGGGCGATCGGCGAACCCAGCGGGCCCATCGAGAACGGCACCACGTACAGGGTGCGGCCGCGCATGCAGCCGTCGAACAGGCCGGACAGCGTCTGGCGCATTTCCGCCGGGGCGGTCCAGTTATTGGTGGGACCGGCGTCTTCCTTCTTCTGCGAGCAGATGAAGGTGCGGTCTTCGACACGTGCCACGTCGGACGGATCGGACAGCGCCAGGAACGAGTTCTTGCGCTTGGCCGGGTTGAGGCGCTTCATGGTGCCGGCGGCGACCATTTGCTCGCACAGGCGGTCGTACTCTTCCTGCGAGCCGTCGCACCAGTAGATATTGTCGGGCTTGGCAAGGGCGGCGAACTCGGCGACCCAGCCGATCAGCTTCTGGTGCTTGACCCAGGCCGGAACGTTGAGTGCGGGCGTGCCCTGCATGGTGGGGTGGTTCATACTGCAACTCCAAAGCGTAGAAAGAATTCCTGCAAAGCCTGGCTGGCTGCCGTAGCGGGAAATGGCCGGCGGCGGCCCCATTTCCAGAGCAGACCCCGGCGCGGCGCCAAGGGTTCCGCACTGGCGCCGCGTGGGGCGGCTCGGGCCAGGATCGACACATCCCGTTACAACTCCGCTGCGACCGGTACTGCGCAAAAAGTCGCGACAGGCCCCGCGGCTGCGCTACAGTGGCGCTGCGCCTTTGGCGGGCCGGGCAGGCTTTGTCCGAGACGGTCCGGGTCATGGGAGCAGGGCTCGACCGACAATCCCGGACGGCATCGGAACCGGCAAGGATACCACCGCCGCACGCCGCTGTTTTTTGCTCCGCAGCAATGTCCGTGCAAGATTGTGGCCTGGCCGCACCGCCTCCTTCACATGTCTGGTGCCGCACTTTCAGCGTGGCGCCCGATTGTTCCCGCTGCGTATCCCACCCAGTGCGGTGTTGCGCGGCAGGTAAAAAAAACTATACCGTTGATGGGCGCGCTGCTCTGTGGCCGCGCACACCTTACATTAGCCAAACTAGAGTTTCCGATGAAGATTGCCGTACTCGACGATTATCAGGATGCCGTACGCAAACTGACGTGTTTCAGCCTGCTCGACGGCCACGATGTCAAGGTGTTCAACAACACAGTCAAGGGTGTCGGCCAGCTGGCCGCGCGCCTGTCGGACGTGGAAGCGGTGGTGCTGATCCGTGAACGTTCCCGCATTACCCGTCAACTTCTGGAAAAACTGCCCAAGCTCAAGATCATCAGCCAGACCGGCCGCGTGGGTGGGCATGTGGACCTCGACGCCTGTACCGAGCGCGGCGTGGCGGTGCTGGAAGGCGCAGGCTCGCCGGTGGCGCCGGCCGAACTGACCTGGGCCCTGATCATGGCGGCGCAGCGCCGCATTCCCCAGTATGTGGCCAGCCTCAAGCACGGCGCCTGGCAGCAGTCCGGCCTCAAGTCCACCACCATGCCGCCCAACTTCGGGCTGGGCCAGGTGCTGCGAGGCCAGACCCTGGGCATCTGGGGCTACGGCAAGATCGGCAGGCTGCTGGCGGGCTACGGCCGTGCCTTCGGCATGAACGTGCTGGTGTGGGGGCGTGAGAATTCGCAGAAGAGCGCGCGTGAGGACGGCCTGGCCGTGGCCGGCTCGCAGGAGCAATTGTTTGCCGAGAGCGATGTGCTGACGCTGCACCTGCGCCTGGCCGACGAGACCCGCGGGCTGGTCAAGCTGGCCGATCTCACCCGCATGAAGCCGACCGCGCTGTTCGTCAACACCAGCCGTGCCGAGCTGGTCGAGGAGAACGCCCTGCTGACCGCGCTCAACCGCGGCCGTCCCGGCATGGCGGCGGTCGACGTGTTCGAGTCCGAACCCATCCTGCAGGGCCACGCCCTGCTGCGCATGGAAAACTGCATCTGCACGCCACACCTGGGCTACGTGGAACGCGAAAGCTACGAGATGTACTTCCGCATTGCCTTCCAGAACATCCTCGACGTGCTGTCCGGCAAGCATGACAGCATCGCCAATCCCAAGGCGCTGACCCCGGCGCTGTCGCGCTAGGCACTGGCCCCTGCGGCGGGCGCGCGGCAAGCAATCAGGGCTTGCCGCGGAATACCCAGAATTTGGCGGCGAGGAAGTTGAACACCAGGCCGCAGCCCGTGCCGAAGGCGACGGCCAGCAGCGGTGCCCAGGCGGCGGCGGGCAGGTGCGGGATCGCGATGCTGTAGGCGGCCAGGTTGATCGCGCCGCCAGCCGACATGGCCGCCAGGTAGCGCCACCACTCATGCCAGGCCGATTCTCCCGGCCGGGTCGGGAATGTAAGGCGCCGATTGATGCGCCAGGTCACGAAGACCGCGGCCAGGAAGGACAGCAGGCGTCCGGCGTAATGGCCTGCACCGAGCGCAAGCGCGCAGTACAGCACGACGCTGTCGACGGCAAACCCGCTAGCGCCGGCCAGGGCGAATGTCGCCAGTTGCCGGCGAATCATGGGGTGGCCGCCGGCTCGCTGGCCGGCGCGTGGACGGCGGCCTGCCGCCGCCGGTGGCTTTCTCGCAAGTGCCCTACCGTCAACGCGAACCAGGCAAACCCGCTACACTCGGGGGATTCCGCGCGGCCTTCCGGCCGCGCTTTTCGTCTTTCCACCGTCTTCCTCCCGCTCTTGCGCCGGCCGCCATGGATCCCAGGCTCTTGACGCTGTGTCTTGGCAATTTCGTCATCGGCACCGGCGCGATGATCGTTACCGGCATGTTGAACGACATTGCCGGCAACTTCCAGCTTGGCGCAGGCGCCGCCGGACAGTTGATCTCCGTCTTTGCGCTGGCCACCTGCGTGGGCGCGCCATTGTTCGCCACGCTCGGCTCGCGCATCGACCGCCGGCTGCTGCTGGCGGGCTCCCTGCTGGTCTATGCCGCGATGCACCTGGCGGCGGCATTCGCGCCGAACTTCGCCAGCCTGATGGCGATCCGCTTCCTGACCGCGATCGGGGCGGCCATCTATACGCCGCAAGCCGCAGCCACCCTGCCGCTGCTGGTCAATGCCCAGACCCGCGGGCGTGCCATCAGCTTCGTGTTCCTCGGCTGGAGCGTGGCCAGCGTGGTGGGCGTGCCGATGGGTACCTGGATTGCCAGCACGCTGGGCTGGCGCTTCAGCATGGGGCTGGTCGGCGTGATGGCGCTGGGCGCGGCGCTGGCAGTATGGCGGGCGCTGCCGCCGCGGCTGTATGTCGAGCCGGTGGGGCGGGCGGCCTGGAGCGCGGTGCTGCGGCATACGCCGATCGTGCTGGTGGTGGCCACCACCATGATCCAGTCGGCCGGCATGTTCACCCTGTTTACCTATATCGCCCCACTGCTGCGCGATGTGCACGGCATCAGCGGCGGCGAACTGAGCCTGATGTTCCTGGCTTATGGCGCCTGCGGTGTCGGCGGCAACGTGCTGGCGGCTTCGCGCATGGACCGGGTCACGCCTTCGCGCATCGTGCAGTTCGCCATGCTCACCTCGCTTGCCGCCATGCTGCTGTGGCCGCTGGCGGCCCTGGGACCGGTCGCGCTGGTGCTGGTCTTCATGCTGTGGGGCGTGGGCGGCTTTGCCACCAACAGTGCGCAGCAGGCGCGGCTGGTGGCGCTGGCGCCGGAGCGCGCGGCGGTGTCGATCTCGCTCAACTCCTCCTCCATCTACCTCGGGCAGGCCCTGGGCGCCATGGGGGGCGCGGCGATCTACGCCACCGCCGGCGCCGATACGCTGCACTGGGGCGCCGCGGCGCTGATGCTGCTGGCGCTGGCGGTATCGCAGCGCGCGCGTGCGCTGGGCTGCCGCCGGCGCGAAGCGCCCCCGCAACAGGCCTGAGTCCGTTTCGGAGTCCGCCTCCAGGGCGTACGGCGCCGCACATGCGGCGCGCGCGGGGCGGCCCGGCCCGCCCACGCGCCGCGTTAAGATGCAAGGCAAACAATAATCAAAGGCATCGAAAGGGGGGAGCATGAGCGAATCCACGGGTGTACGCCTGCTTGCCATCAGTACGGGCAAGGCCGTGCCGCTGTTCGTGGCGGCCGTGGGAACCGAAGCGGTAGTGATGTCGGGCATCCGCAAGCATCCGCTCAGCACCCTGCTGCATCCGCTTGCGGTGCAGGTGCGCCCGCTCGGCGTGGCCGGCGACGAGCAGGCCGACCTGAGCGTGCATGGCGGCCTGGACAAGGCGGTCTACGCCTACCCGGCCGAGCACTATGCCTGGTGGAACGAACGGCGCCGCGAAGCGCGCCTGCCCGACGCCGACAAGCCGCTCTCCTTCGGCGCCATGGGCGAGAACCTGACCCTGGAAGGCCTGCTTGAGACCGGCCTATGGATCGGCGACCGGCTGCTGATCGGCGAGGTGGTGCTGAAGGTGGAGTCTCCCCGCCAGCCCTGCTACAAGTTCAATGCCGCGATGGGTTACCGTCATGCGGTCAGGGATATGGTGCAAAGCGGCTATTCCGGCATCTACCTGAGCGTGGAGACGCCGGGCGAGCTCCAGGCCGGCGCCGCGGTACGCGTCACGCCGGGACCGCGCGAAGTGTCGATGGAAAGCATCAACGCCCGGCGCCGCAATGGACGCCAGAGCGTGCTTTTCTGATAATGTTTGGCTCGCGATACAAGCAGGCAATATCCCCGTGCTGTAATACTTTGTAATGCCAGACATGGGGCCGGCACTAGCGGCCTGAGCGCTTGATCCTGTACTAGTAGCAGTTTGTCGCGGCGCGGCACCGGTTCCCAGAAACCGGGCCGCCGGGGAGCGGGTGCTTCGTGCGCGCACTGTAAGAGAGTCCACACATGAAAACGAACGGGATCGACCAGGCCAAGGGCTTTGTCGACGGTAAGTGGAGTCCGGCCACGGGGACCGGCAAGGGGCGTGTTTCGCCATGGTTGACCGGCGCGATCCTGGCGGCGCTGGCCGTGGGCGGGTGGCTTGGCTGGCGTGCCTGGCTGGCGCCCAGGCCCGCGCCCAAGGCGGCGCCGGTGGTGGTGGTGAGCACTGCCGTGGTGCAGCAGGGAGACATCCCGCTGCGGGTCACCGCCAATGGCACGGTGAGCGCGCTGGCTACGGTGGAAGTGCGCCCGCAGGTGTCGAGCACGGTCAGGGCGGTCCATATCAAGGAGGGACAGACCGTCAAGCCGGGCGATCTGCTCTTTACGCTCGATACCCGCATGGACGAGGCCAATCTCGCCAAGGCGCAGGCCCAGTTGATGCGCGACCAGGCCGATCTGCGCGATGCGCGCCGCACGCTGGCGCGCAGCAACGAGCTGCTGGAGCGCAACTTCATCTCCAAGAGCGCGGTGGACACTGCCCAGGCCAAGCAGGACGGCTTCGAAGCCACCATCCGCGCCGACCAGGCCGCCATCGAGGCCAGCCGCGTGGCGGTCAGCTACGGCGCCATCCGCGCTACCATCGGCGGGCGTACCGGGGTGATCAATATGTTCCCCGGCTCGCTGGTGACGCCCACCAGCACCCTGCCGATGGTCACCATTGCCCAGGTGCAGCCGATTGCCGTTACCTTCACCCTGCCCGAGCGGCAGCTGGCGGCGCTGCGCGAGGCACTGCGCGCCGGCCCGGTGACGGTGACCGCGCTGCCCAACGACGGCAGCAAGACGCCGGTGACCGGCAAGATCAGCTTTGTCGACAATACGGTGGACCCGCAGTACGGCAGCATTCGCATCAAGGCGCAGTTCGACAATGAAGAGCAGCGCCTGTGGCCCGGTACCTATGCCAACGTGGAGGCCGTGGTGCAGACCCTGAAGGGCGCGCTCTCGGTGCCGCCGCAGGCGGTGGTGACCGGTCCCGAGGGGCGCTTCGTCTACGCCGTGCAGGCCGACAGCCGCGTCAAGCCGATGCCGGTGACGGTACGGGTCTCGACCGCCGGCGCCGCCGTGATCGAGGGTGTGCCGCCGGGCACGCGCGTGGTGGTAGAGGGGACGCAGAACCTGCGCGCGGGCAGCCTGGTGCGCGAGGTGGCGCCCGCCGCGGGCGCCGGCAAGGCGGATGCCGCCAGCGCCGCCGCCGTCGCCGCCAACGGCAAGCATTGAGCCCAGGGCACTGACACCACACTGACACCATGAACCTGTCCGAGCTCTGTATTCGCCGTCCGGTGATGACGATACTGCTGTGCCTGGCGGTAATCGTCACCGGCATCGCGCTGTATCCCACCATCCCCATCGCGGCGCTGCCGTCGTTCAATTCGCCGGTGATCCAGGTCACCGCCACGCTGCCCGGCGCCAGCCCCGAGACCATGGCCGCCTCGGTAGCGACCCAGCTGGAAAAGCAGTTCGCCACCATTCCCGGCGTGTCGGTGATCAGCTCGTCGAACACGCTCGGCAATTCCAGCATCACCATCGAGTTCAACAACGACCGCGACATCGACGCCGCGGCCGTGGACGTCCAGGCGGCGCTGTTCCGCGCCCAGCGCGCGCTGCCGATCGAGATGACGGTGCCGCCGTCGTACCGCAAGGTCAATCCGGCCGATGCGCCGGTGCTGCTGCTGGCGATCAATTCGCCGGCCATGAGCCTGGCCGAGCTCAACGCCTTCGGCGACAACCTGATCTCGCCCAGCCTGGCCACGCTGCCGGGCGTGGCGCAGGTGCAGGTGTTCGGGCAGAAGCGCTTCGCCGTGCGCGTGCGCGCCCACCCGGACGCCCTCGCCGCGCGCGGCCTCACGCTAGACGAGCTGGCCACCGCGCTGAACCGCGCCAACGCCAACACGCCGGTGGGCACGCTCGACGGCGCGCGCCAGACGCTGACCATCCAGGCCAACCGGCAGCTCGCCAGCGCCGATGCCTTCCGCAACATCATCGTGGCCAGCCAGCCCAGCGGCGCGCTGGTGCGCCTGTCGGACGTCGCCGAGGTGGAGGACAGCGTCGAGACCATCAAGACCGGCAGCTGGCTCAACAACGAGCGCTCCATCGTGCTGGCCGTGCTGCGCCAGCCCGATGCCAACACGGTGGCGGTGGTGGACGCCATCAAGAAGGCGCTGCCGCGCCTGATCCAGCAGATGCCGGACTCGGTCAATGTGAACGTGGTCAACGACCGCTCGCAGTCGATCCGCGAATCCATCCACGACGTGCAGTTCACGCTGGCCCTGACCGTCGGGCTGGTGGTGATGGTGATCTTCCTGTTCCTGCGCCGCGCCGCCGCCACGCTGATCCCGACCGTGTCGCTGCCGATCTCGCTGATCGGCACGGTGGCGCTGATGAAGGCCTTCGGCTACAGCCTGGACAACGTCTCGCTGCTGGCCATCACGCTCGCCGTGGGCCTGGTGGTGGACGATGCCATCGTGATGCTGGAAAACATCGTGCGCCACATCGAGGAAGGCGTGCCTCCGCTCAAGGCCGCGCTGGCCGGCTCGCGCGAGATGGGTTTCACCATCCTCTCGATCTCGATCTCGCTGGTGGCGGTGTTCATCCCCATCTTCTTCATGCCGGGCGTGATCGGCCTGCTGTTCCATGAGTTCGCCGCGGTGGTGTCGCTGTCCATCCTGGTCTCGGCGGTGGTGTCGCTGACGCTGATCCCGATGCTGTGCGCGCGCTTCCTGTCGGCCGAGAACGTGCCGATCGACGAGTCGCAGCACGCCTATGGCGATCACGCCGGCGCGAGCCATGCGCCGGCGATCGCGCAGAAGCAGACCATCGGCCTGCGTTCCACCCAGTGGTTCGAGAACCTGTTCGAGTTCACCCTGCACCGCTACGCGCGCGGGCTCGACTGGTGCCTGGCGCACCGCAAGTCGGTGTTGGCGGTGGCCGGCCTGACCTTCGTGCTGACCGCCGTGCTGTTCGCGACCATTCCCAAGGGCTTCTTCCCGGAAGAAGACATCGGCCAGATCCAGGTCAACGCCGAAGGCCCGCAGGATATTTCCTTCGACGCCATGGCCGACCGCCTGCGCAATGCCGCCGAGCGCATGCGCAAGAATCCCGCGGTGAAGAGCATCGTGGTGTCGATTGGCGGCGGCCCCTCCCCTGCCATCAACACCGGCCGCATGTTCGTGGAGCTCAAGCCGCTCGGCGAGCGGCCCCGCATGGCCAAGGTGGTGGAATCGCTGCGCCGCGACGTCGCCGGCGTCGCCGGCCTGGCGGTCTACTTCTCGCCGGTGCAGAACCTGCGCCTGGGCGGCCGCCAGAGCAAGAGCCGCTACCAGTACACGCTGCAAAGCGTGAAGCCCGGCCAGTTGCAGGAATACTCCGACAAGCTGATGGTCAGGATGCGCGCCGACCCCCTGTTCCGCGACGTCACCAGCGATTCGCAGCAGTCGGGCCTGGAGGCGCAGCTCTCCATCGACCGCGACAAGGCCAACGCGCTCGGCGTGCAGATCCAGGACGTGCGCCAGGCGCTGTATTCCGCCTTTGGCGAGCGGCAGGTCTCCACCATCTACACGCCGATCGACAATTACTACGTGATCCTGCAGGCCGCCGATATCGACCGCGCCGACGAGACCGCGTTCTCCAAGATCTACGTGCGCAGCAAGACCGGGCAGATGGTGCCGCTCTCGGCCTTCGCCACCACCGAGCGCCGGGTTGGCCCGATCGCCGTGAACCACCAGGGCCAGCTGCCTTCGGTCACGGTGTCGTTCAACCTGGCGCCGGGCGCGGCGCTGGGCGATGCCTCGTCCAGGATCGACGCCTACAAGCAGGAGGTCGCCATGCCGACCTCGATCTTCACCAGCTGGGGTGGCGACGCGGCGGTGTTCCAGTCGTCGCAGGCGACCCAGGTGCTGCTGCTGGTGGCAGCCATCGCGGTGATCTACACGCTGCTGGGCGTGCTGTACGAAAGCTATATCCACCCGCTCACCATCCTGGCGGGTTTGCCGTCGGCGGCCGTCGGCGCGCTGCTCACGCTGTTCATCTTCAACGTGGAGCTGTCGCTGATCGCCACCATCGGCGTGCTGATGCTGATCGGCATCGTCAAGAAGAACGCCATCATGATGATCGACTTCGCGCTGGCGGCGCAGCGCGAGCAGGGCATGGACCCCGCGCGCGCGATCCGGCAGGCCTGCCTGCTGCGCTTCCGCCCGATCATGATGACCACCTTCGCCGCCGTGATGGGGGCGCTGCCGCTGGCCCTGGGCCTGGGCGCGGGCGCCGAGCTGCGCCAGCCGCTGGGCCTGGCGGTGGTGGGCGGCCTGCTGTTCTCGCAGGTGATCACGCTGTTCATCACGCCGGTGATCTACCTGGCGCTGGATCGCTTCTCGGGCACCGGCCCGCTGCAGATCGACGCCGAAGGCAATCGTTTGCCGGCGCTGGTGGGCGGGGAGCCGGCGCAGCAGCACTAAGTTTTTTTCTTACTTGGGCCCGCCAAGCGGAGCCCAAGTATTCCCCGCGCAATGGCAATCGTTCCTGGTCGATGTGCAATGGCGATGCGCGCTACTGGCAAACAGCAAATCTGCAGCCGTTTGCAGATACGAATTCACTTGATTGACACATTCTTGACGGCTGGCAATATGCTGTTCACAACCCATGCCTGAACAGCCGCTGTATCGTTGAGATCGCCGTCGAAGGTGAACTTCGGCACATAAGGCTCATTGTCTCCGCGGTTACGGTTCCTCCAAACCTTGAGTGGAATCCACATTTTCGCCGTGCTTGGAAGCGATACGTCCGCTATGTCCGAATATCGCGTATCCGCGCTGGTCACGCTCCCAACGTGAACCGCTCCGGGAATGCTTAACACCATGTCCACAAAGTCCAGGCAAGCGCTCGCGCAGTTCGAGCCCGCGACCAGTACAAGCTTGCCGGCAAAGGGACGGCCAGGCTCAGCCAGTTCATCCAGCGGCACATCCATTTGCTCGATGAACGTCTGGCCGAGCGATGCGGCTTCATTCATGCGGGACAGGAGGGTGTCCAGGAGTCTGTAAGTCAGGCTTGCCGGGCCTTCCGTCTGAGTGAGCTCCGTCTTGTGTGCCTCAAGCGCTTCGCGGGCGGTCGCAGAAACGCGCCAGTACGCCTTGGACTCTACTTGTTCGGATGAGGGTGTCCGCTTTATGGCATCCTTGAATAGCGCCGACAGGACTTGGTAGCCTACCAACGTTCTTCCGCCGTTATTGCCTCGTATGTCAAGCACCACGGCATCGGCTTCTCCCAGGCCCCGGACCTTGTTCATCAGTCTTTCGAACGATGCGATGTCTTTGCTACTCGACAAGGTGAAATCCGTAGCATGAATCCAGTGGATGCCCTGCCGTAGTTGCTTGATACCCTGGCGTGGCATCGCCGGCCTAGTCATCGCTTGAAACGCCTCCGTGAAGGGCTGCCACTTCAGCAAGAACTGGCGAATTTTCCCTGAAGAGGATCGAACCTCGCAGTGCTTCAACCGCAAAGGCTCCCACAGCGTTTCGTAGTGCGGCTCACTGGTCAGATGCAGCGCAAGACGAGACAGCGAGCCCTCCAGGCCCACGCGTCTATCCACGAATGGAGCGACTTTTTCCACCAGCAAATCGTCAATGCGCTGGCCATCGCAGGAAAGCAGTTCGTCGCCCACTTCGGGCACGTCGACGGGCCAGTCCGGGGCCCGGGCCGCAACGCGGTACTTGCCATTGCGGCGTTGCACGATCCATCCCGCCCAGCGAGGGGACTCACTGACTTGGCCTTCCTTCCATACAACCAGATGTCCATCCCTATAGCCCGTGATGTAGAAGCGTAACGCGGCCAACGCCTTGCCCTCTGAATCCGCACGGAGGGCGAGCGCTATCGCTTCGTCGTACCCCTGCTTAAACCACTGTTGAAAGCCGTGATCCGTCGGGTCCAGAACGCCAGGATGTCCCTCCCCGATGATTTCGTGCGCGCGCGTGATGTCTTGAACGGCGCTCTTGCTCCAGTTGATGTCCGTGGAAGAGTGATCCTTCTTTTGGGCTCCAAGATTCGTCGCCGTGTCTGCGTGACACGACAAGACCCAAAAAAAGGACGACAGCAGAATCACAAGCGGGCGGACCATTAACAAACTCCTTTCACTGTGGCGGATTCCTGTTGGTCGTGCCTTTGCAACACCTCTCGCCTTTTGGTGGTGTCATTATTTGTAGAAAGCCAAACGGTCACGAACAAGCAGAAGTTTCCCAAAGTGAGTGGCGATTTTCTGCGTTGCGCCGATGGTAGCGAGCGGCTGGGGTGGCCCGGAAACGGGCGGGGGCGTCGGTCAGGGGCGACGGCGGCTTCCGGCGAGTGACTACCGTTCGTCGGCGCCCCATACGCTCCTTCCCCGAGGGGGCTTTACTTTCTGCTCAAAGTTGAGAATAATTCTTATTCTCAAATAAATCAGGCGCTCCTTGCGTCTGCACCACACTACGCCAGCCAGCCGTTCCAACCCGGTGTCCGCCAGCCAGCGTTTCGTTTTCTTTGGGGGAAAATCCATGAAACGCCGCTGTCTGCGCGCTTGCGCGCCTCTGTCCGAGTCACGCCCATCGCCATCTGCGCCACCCTTGGCGGTCCTGCCATGGCTGCCGACGCCGATGCCGATCCGGCCCGCCGCTTGAGCGAGGTGGTGGTCACCGCCACCCGCACTGAGGAGCGCGCCGATGCCGTCGCCTCCACCATCACCGCCATCGATGCGAGCCGTATCGAGCGCGCCCAGCCGGTCGACGAGGCCGGCCTGTTCGCCGATGAACCCGATATCGACGTGCCGCGCGACCGGCGCCGCTTTGGCGCCGGCAGCATCAATATCCGCGGCATCGAGGGCAACCGCGTGCTGCTGATGGTCGACGGCGTGCGCCTGCCCGACTACTACAACGGCGGCGGCCCTTCCAACCTGTCCAGCGCCACCCGCGACGCGCCCGAGTTCTCCTTTCTCAAGCGGGTTGAAGCGCTGCGCGGGCCGGCCTCCAGCCTGTACGGCTCGGATGCCATCGGCGGCGTGGTGTCGTATGTCACCAAGGACCCCGAGGACATCATGCGCGGCCGCGCGGTGGGCGGCGAAGCGGGCTTGTCGTGGAACGGCATCGACCGCAGCTTCGGCCAGAGCGCGGGCGTGGCGGGCGGCAACGAGACCATCAAGGGCCTGTTCATGTACGCCCACCGCAAGGGGCATGAGCTGGAAAGCATGGGCGGCGACGACTCTACATCCACCGGCCGCACCAAGGCCAATCCACAGAACAGCGAGACCAATGCGTGGCTTGGCAAGATCGTGCTGGACCCTGCCGTGGGCCATCGCCTCAGGCTGACCTACGAGCATCGCGACAACGATACGTTTACCGACATCCGCCGCCTGTCCACCGCGCTGCCGCGCGTGACTTCCGCCAGCGGCACCGAGGACCTGTCGCGCAACCGCGTCAGCCTGGACTACGAATGGAAGCCGGCCAGCCATATCGTCGATCGCCTGGGCGCGGCGGTGTTCTACCAGGAGAGCGAATCCAACACCGTGACCAACCAGGTGCGCAGCAACACCAGCGCCGGTTGCTCGGGCTCCACGCGCGGCAGCAGCCTGTGCGACGTGAACCTGCTGTTCGGCTTCCGCCAGCAGCAGACCGGCTTCAACCTGCAGGCCGACAAGGCGTTCACCACGGGCTGGCTCGGTCACCGGCTCATTACCGGTGTGGATTTCCTGCGCACGCAGACCCGCGAGATGCGCGACGGCACCACCTACAACCGCACCACCGGCGTGGTGTCGAAATCGCTGGCCGGCGACAACTTCCCGATCCACGATTTTCCCAAGGGCGAAACGCGCCAGACCGGCATCTTCGTGCAGGATGAACTGCAGTTCGCCGGCGGGCGCTTCACGCTCACGCCAGGCCTGCGCTTCGACCACTACGTGCTCGGCCCGGACGACGACAAGCTCTACAACAGCGTGGCAGCCAAGCCGGCCATCTCCAAGCGCGATTCAGCGCTGTCGCCCAAGCTCTCCGCGCTGTGGCAAGCCACCGAGCGCGTCAACCTGTGGGCCCAGTACGTATTCGGCTACCGCGCGCCCAACTACCAGGAAGTCAATGGCAGCTTCCGCAACACCATCCAGGGCTACGGCGCCGCGCCCAATGGCGACCTGAACCCGGAAAAGAGCCGCTCGTTCGAAATCGGCGCGCGCTACACGGATGAACGCGTGCAGACCAGCGTCGCGGTCTTCGACAACCGCTACAAGGACTTCATCGAGCAAGTCGCGCTGAATTGCCCGTCCGATCCCAACTGCCTTGCCGGCCTGCGTGCGACCTACCAATACCGCAACCAGAGCAGCGTGCGCATCTACGGCGCCGAATGGCGCGGCAGCTACCGCTTCCTGCCGCAGTGGCGCGTCGACAGCGCGGTGGCCTACGCGCACGGCAACAACGAGCAGACCGGCCAGCCCATCAACAGCGTCTCGCCGCTGCGCGCCAGCGCCGCGCTGACGTGGGAGCGCGGCAGCAGCAGCCAGGGCCAGGGCGCGAGCCTGCGCTGGCGCGGCGCGCGCGCCGTGACGCGTACCGATGACAGCACCTTCACCTACTTCAAGCCGGGTGGCTACGGTGTGGTCGACCTGCAAGGCTGGTGGCGCTTCAACCGCTACGCCAGCCTGGTGCTGTCGGTGAACAACGTGTTCGACAAGAAGTACTGGCTGTGGGGCGATGTGCGCCAGGGCAGCGTGGCCGCCAGCGAGCCCGGCCTGGATTTCCATACGCAGCCCGGACGTACTTTTGCCGCCAGCGTGAAGCTGTCGTTCTGAGCGGAGGCGAATCCGACCATGTCCCCACAACACAAGACAAAGACGCGGTTGATCCGCGCGCTGTGCCTGCTGTGGCTCGCCTTGTTCGCGCTCGGCATGCAGCAAGCCCGGGCCGAGCCGAAGATTGCCGTGCTGACCACCTCGCCGGTGCCCGCCGGCAAGTTCGAGCCGCTGCGGGCGATGGCGCGCGCGCACGGCATGACGCTGGACGCGCGCTATCTCGAACGCATGCGCGCGCAGGACGTGGCGCCGTTCATCGACGGCGCCGCGCTGCTGATCCTGGACGCGCCGCGCGACCACATCGTCACCGAGATGCTGGCCAGGCTCGGGCCGCAATGGACCAGCGCGCGCGTGCCGCGCCTGCTGCTCGCCACCGACCGCTTCGAGGCGCATGGCCTCGATCAGGCGCTCGGCGCCAGGCTGCATGCGTACTACGTCAACGGCGGCCGCGCCAACTTCGACGCCATGATGCGCACGCTGGCCGCGCAGCAGTTCAGGCTGCGCGCGGACAATGGCATTCCCGCGCCGGTAGTGTTTCCGAAGGCGGCCTATTACCATCCGCGTCTCGCCAGCGTGGTGACCGTCTCGCCGGACGAAGCGCTCAAGGCTTCCGGCTTCGCCGGCGCGCCAGTGATCGGCGTCGCCATCCATCAGGCTTACGTGTCCGGCCTGGACAGCGCCTTCATCGACGACCTGATCGCGCGCATCGAGGCACGCGGCGCGCGTGCGCTGGCCTTCTACAGCCCGGTGATGGATGCGGACGGCGTGCTGCGCATGGCCGCGCCCGGCGGCAAGCGCATCGTCGACATGCTCATCAACGGCCAGATCATGCTCAATGCGGCGGGCCGCAAGGCGGAGTTCGAAACGCTAGGCATTCCGGTGCTGCAGGTCATGCCTTACCGCAAGGGAGACGCGCAGGACTGGGAGCGCGATCCGCATGGCATCAGCCTGACCGATACGCCCTTCTACCTGGTGCAACCCGAACTTGCCGGTGTCAGCGACCCGATGCTGGCCGCCGCCACGTCGCATAAGGATGGCAGCATCGTCAGCCTGCCGGCGCAGCTCGACGCCGTGGCCGACAAGGCGCTGGCGCTCACGCGCCTGCAGCGCACGCCGAACGCCGGCAAGCGCGTGGCGATCCTGTTCTACAACTATCCGGCCGGGGAGAAGAACCTGTCGGCATCCTTCCTCAACCTGCCGCGCAGCCTGTCGTCCACGCTGGCCGCGCTGCACGCGGCGGGCTATCGCACCGAGGCCGCCGACGAGCTCACGCTGCAGCGCGAGCTGGGCGCGTTGCTCGCGCCCTTCTATCGCGGCGGGCAGCTTGGCCCCATGCTCGATGCGGATCGCGCGGCGTGGATGCCGATGGCGCAATACCGCCGCTGGTACGACGCGCAGCCGGCCGCGTTCCGCGCCGAGGTCAGCGCACGCTGGGGCGAGCCGGAAGCCTCGCCGATGTCGATCCGGCGCAATGGCGTGGCCGGCTTCGCCATTCCGCGCCTGCAGCTCGGCAACGTGGCATTGATGCCGGTGCCGCCGCGCGGCGAGCGCGACGAAGCCGCCGAGAAGGCGCTCTATCACTCCACCAGCACGCCGCTCAATCATTTCTACATGGCGGCCTACCTGTGGGCGCGCGAAGGGCGCGAGGCGCTGGTGCACTACGGCACGCACGGCACGCAGGAATGGACGCCCGGCAAGGAGCGCGGCCTGTCCGTGACCGACCAGCCTTACCTCGTGCTCGGCAGTGTGCCGGTGATCTATCCCTACATCGTCGACGACGTCGGCGAAGCGCTGCAGGCCAGGCGCCGTGGCCGCGCCACCATCGTCAGCCACCAGACGCCGCCGTTCAAGCCGGCGGGCCTGCACAGCGATCTGTCGGCGCTGCACGACCAGTTGCACAGCTACCTGCAGCAGGACGACGGCGCGGTGAAGGACGCCCTGCGCGACGATATCCTCGGGCGCAGCGCGCGCATGCACCTGCTCGACGACATGGGCTGGCCGCAGGCGCGCGCGAGCGCGCAGTTCACGCAATACCTGGATGCCTTGCACACGCATCTGCATGAACTTGCCGGCGCGTTGCAGCCATACGGACTGCATACGTTCGGCCAGTCGCAGGAGCCGGCGCTGCGCTTGTACACGGTGATGGCCATGCTCGGCCAGCCCTGGTTGAAGCGCGTGTTTCCCGACGAGCCGGAGGAACTGTTCGCGCTCGACTACAGGCAGCTTGCGCAATCCGCGCCCTACGCCATGCTGCGGCGCTACGTGATCGACGGCGCGCCGCTCGACGGGCTCGCCGACCCCGGGCAGCGCGAGGACATGCAGCGCGCCCGCGCGCTCTACGCCAGCCTTGACGCTACACCCGAGAGCGAGGCCGTGCTCGCCGCGCTGGCCGGCCGCTACGTGCTGGCCGGCACCGGCGGCGATCCGGTGCGCAATCCCGACGCGCTGCCGACCGGGCGCAACCTCTATGGCTTCGATCCTTCCAAGGTGCCCAGCCGCGAGGCATGGCAGGCCGGGCAGGCGGCGACGGAAGCCATGATTGCCGACTGGCGCAAGCGCCACGGCAAATGGCCCGCCAAGCTGGCCTTCTCGCTGTGGAGCGTGGAGACCATGCGCCACCAGGGCATGCTGGAGGCGCAGGCGCTGGCCGCCATGGGCATCCGTCCGACATGGGACAGCGGCGGCCGCGTGGCCGGCGTGGAAGCGATTCCCGCCGCCGAGCTCAAGCGCCCGCGCGTGGACGTGGTGCTGTCAGCCACCGGCCTGTACCGCGATCACTTCCCCAACCTGATCAAGTGGCTGGCCGAAGCGGTCAGGCTGGCCGCCGCGCAGCCCGAACCCGACAACGCCGTGGCCGCGGGCACGCGCGCGGTGCGCGCGCGGCTGGCGCAAATCAGGGAATCGGACATGAGCCCGGAGCGCATCGAATCGCTGGCGCTGACGCGCATCTTCGCCAGCGAATCCGGCAACTACGGCACCGGTCTCAACGATGCCACGCTCGCCAGCGACAGCTTCGGCAGCGGCAAGCAGGCGGATGCCAGGCTCGCCGGCCTTTACCTCGCGCGCATGCAGTACGGCTATGGGCCCGACGAGAAGAGCTGGGGCGAAAAGCTGCCGCAGCTCAACCTCTACGCCGAGAACCTCAAGGGCGTGCAAGGCGCGCTGCTGGCGCGCAGCTCCAACCTCTACGGCATGCTGACCACAGACGATCCCTTCCAGTATCTCGGCGGCATCGGCCTGGCGGTGCGCCACCTGACGGGCAAGGCGCCGGAGCTGCTGATCTCCAACCTGCGCGATGCGAACAACGCGCGCACCGAGACGGCCGCGTCGTTCCTCGCCACCGAGCTGCGCACGCGCTATTTCCATCCCGGCTGGATCGAAGGCATGAAGGCCGAAGGCTATGGCGGCGCGCTCAATGTGCTCGACACCGTCAACAATTTCTGGGGCTGGACCGCGGTTGCGCCGGAGATCGTGCGCGACGACCAGTGGACCGAGTTCGCCGAGGTCTACGTCAAGGACAAGCACCAGCTCGGTCTCGACGAATGGTTCGAGAAGAACGCGCCGCAGGCCCAGGCGCAGGTGATCGAGCGCATGCTGGAAGCGGCGCGCAAAGGCTACTGGAAGGCCGATCCGGCGCTGCTGAAGACGCTGGCCGAACGCTGGCAGGCGCTGTCGCAGCGGCACGATATCCGCAGCGGCAACCGCAGCTTCAAGCGCTACGTGCAACAGCAGGCCGCGGTATCCGGTGCCGCGGGCTATGGCACGCAAGCGCCCGCCGCGCCGCCGGCGGGCGCGCCAAAGGCCGCGGCGCCGCCGCCGTCGCCAAGCGCGGGAACGCCGCCGCAAGCCGCACCCAGGCCGGAACCGAAGCCGGCCCCGCCATCGCAAACCATGCCGGTGCAAGGCATGCAGCTGGTGCAGCGCAAGCCGCCCGCCGCGGCGCTGGTGCCGGTACTGTCCTGGCTCGCCGCCGGCATTGCGCTGGCCGGGGCCGTGCTCGGTGGCGCCATCAGCGCGCGCCGCCGCGCCGGCGCTGCGCCCTTCTTCCCGCAACGGACAAAAACCCACTGAGCCATCATGACCCCTACCCTGCTTGAAACCCTGATGTACGACGTCGGCCAGCTGTTCCTGTACCCGACGCTGGCCCTGATCGGCCTGCTCTTCCTCTATGCCTTCTGGGCGCTCGGCGAATTCGCCATGCAAGGCTGGCAGCGCCGCCGCAACACCATCGATAGCGGGCGGGGCTATGTGCTGGTGGCGTACGCGCTGCGCCACCGCGTCAAGGATCCGGACACGCTGGACGTGGCCGCGCACCGCCTGCTGGAGTGGCCGCGCATCGCCACGCGGGTGGCGCCCATGCTCGGGCTGGTGGCCACCATGATCCCGATGGGCCCCGCGCTGAAGGGCCTGTCGGGCGGCAACCTCGCCAACGTGGGCGAGAACCTCACCATCGCCTTCTCCGCGGTGATCCTCGCGCTGATCGCGGCCAGCATCACCTTCTGGGTGGTCAATGTACGGCGCCGCTGGCTGGCCGAGGAACTGGTGTGGCTGGGCCGGCACCAGCCGCAGTGGGAGGCCGGCGCATGAAGTTCCTGGAAGAAAGCGAAGCCGACGATCCCATCCTGTCGGTGGTCAACCTGATCGATGTGTTCCTGGTGGTGATCGCCGCGTTGCTGGTGGCGATCGCGCAGAACCCGATGAATCCGTTCACGCACGCGGATGTCACCGTCATCACCAATCCTGGCAAGCCCAATATGGAAATCGTCTCGAAACAGGGCGAGAAGGTCGTGCGCTACCAGGCCAGCGGACAGGTGGGCAGCGGCGACGGCACCAAGGCCGGCGTGGCGTATCGCCTGCAGGACGGCTCGATGGTCTATGTGCCGGAAGCCGCAATTGCCCGGTAACGGCGCAACAACTGCGCAATAATAGCCAGGTCCGCGGCATTGCCGCGGACCACGGACAAAGAACCGCAGCAACCAGGATTACCCTCGCCATGCAGACTCGCCCACGCCTTGCCATCAGCCGCGCCGCCGGCCTGGTGCTCGCAACCGCCTTCCTTGCCGCCCTCGCGGGCTGCGCGGGCACGCCGCCGGCCGCCGTGGCGGGCGATGTCGCGCACCAGTTCACCGGCAAGAGCTATGTGCTGCTGGGCGAGGTGCACGATAACGCCGACGGCCAGAAACGGCGCCTGCTCGCGCTCTCCAGCGCGCTCGAAGCCGGCTGGCGGCCGGCCATCGCGATGGAGCAGTTCGACCGCGAACGGCAGGCCGATATCGATCGCGCGCGGCGCGAGCGGCCCGGCGACGCCGCCTACGTAGTCGAGCAGGCCGGCGGCAAGGGCTGGCAGTGGGAGCTTTACAAGCCGCTGGTGGCGCTGGCCCTGCGCTACGACCTGCCGCTGGTGGCGGCCAACCTCTCGCGCGAGGATGCGGGCCGGATCGTGCGTAGCGGTCTCGACGGCGTCTTCGACGCGGCCGAGCGCAAGCGCCTTGGCCTGGCCGCGCCGCTGCCCGAAGACGTGGTGACGGAGCAGACCGCGGTGCTCGATCGCGGTCATTGCGGCCAGTTCCCCAAGGCCATGCTGCCGGGCATGCTCGATGCGCAAGCCGCGCGCGACGCGGTGATGGCGGCGGCGATGCGGCCCTTCGAGGACCGCGGCGTGGTGCTGATCGCCGGCAACGGCCACGTGCGGCGCGACGTGGGCGCGCCGCGCTGGCTTGGCGCGGATGCCGGCCTGATCTACAGCGTTGGCTACCTGGAGCAGGCCAGCGGCCACGAGATCGGCGCCTACGATCGCGTGGTGCTGGTGCCCGAGCACAAGCGGCCCGATCCCTGCGTGGGTGCCAGGCCGGGCGCCATGTCCGCGCCGGCCTGAGCCGCGCGCCTAGCCGAACAGTTCCTCGGCCACGGTGGGATGGAGCTGCACCGTGGTTTGCAGGTGCGACAGCTTCACGCCCAGCCGCAGCGCCACGGCGAGGGCCTGCACGATCTCCGGCGCGGCATTGTCCATCATGTGCGCGCCCAGCACGCGGCCGCTGCGCGCATTCACCACCAGTTTCACCATCGAGGCCTGCTCGCCGCCGGCGAAGCGGGTTTCCAGCGAGACGAAGCGGCGCACCACGGTCTCGATGCGCTCCGGCTTGCCGGCCGCGGCGATGGCCGCGGCTTCGGTCAGGCCCACGCTGCCGATGGCCGGCTCGCAGAACACGGCGGTGGGCACCAGGTCGAAATCCGCGCGGTCGCCGCGGCGGCCGAACAGGCGGTCCGCCAGCCACCGGCCCTGCGCGGTGGCGACCGGCGTCAGGTGCAGGCCGTCGATGGCATCGCCGATGGCGTGGATCGAGCGCACCCTGCTGCGGAAGGAACGGTCCACGCGGATGCCGCCCTTCTCCGCTTTTTGCACGCCGAGCGTTTCCAGGCCGAGCCCTTCCCAATGCGGTGCGCGTCCGATCGCGGCCAGCGCCGCCTGCGCGCGCACCGTGCGGATACGGTCCTCGCCATTGCCGGCGGCGTCCTGCTGCCGGTAGCACACGTCGATGGCGCCGTTGGCCTGGTTCAGCAGCGTCACTTCGGTATTGAAATGCAGCCGCACGCCCTTGGCGGCGAGTGCCTCCGCCAGGGCGTGCGCGATCTCATGATCGAAGCGCGCGAGCAGGCGGTCTTCGCGCACCAGCATCTCCACCTTGACGCCGTAGCGCGACAGGATCGAGGCTTGCTCCACCGCCACGTAGCCACCCCCGATCACCACCAGGGAGGCCGGCAGGCTTTGCCAGGTGAAGATGTCGTCGGAGCTGCAGGCCAGCTCGCCGCCCGGCACCGGCAGGGCACGCGGGCGGGCGCCGGTGGCAACCAGGATGCGCTTCGCGCGGATGGCCTGGGCGCCCACCTGCACCTGGTCCGGCGCGATCACCGTGGCGTCGCCGCGCAGCAGTTCCACGCCGGCTTCCTGCAGGCGGTGGGTGTAGGCCACCTGCAGCCGCGCCATCTCGGCATTGACGCGCACGATGGCGTCGCTCCAGTCTTCCTTGCCGCCGGTGTGGGACAGGCAGCCCGACAGGATGGCCGCCAGGCCGGCGCCATACGAGAGCATCTTCTTGGGGACGCAGCCGCGGTTGACGCAGGTGCCGCCGATCTCGCCGCGTTCGACCAGCACCACGCGCGCGCCGAGCACCGCCGCCCGCCGCGCCGCGGCGACGCCGCCCGAGCCCGCGCCGATCACCACGAAGTCGGCTTCGCGCTGCGGGCCGGGCTTGCGCCGGCCGCGGCGCGGGACCTGCTCGACCGCCTGTTCGGTGGTCGCCCTGCGGGCGCTCTGGCGCTCGGTCGTGGGTCTTGCCTGGCGTTTCGTCATCAATGCCTCCTGTGGCGGCGCGAGGGCCGCGTTGCACATCGCGATGACGGAGCCGCGAGGACGGCCGGCGCGTTGGTTGGACGCTACGCGGCGGTGCCAAGCTCCGTCTTCAGGACAGACGGCCATTCACGCAAGAAGGTTTCCCCGTCGCGCCGGCCGAGATCGTAGGCACCGATCATCGCGCCGGGCTGGGTGTAGTCCCAGCTCGAGATCGGTACCCGTTGCGAAGGTTGCAGGTAGAGCCGGCGCTGGGCGCCGTGCCGCAATACGAAGCGGCGCGGGCGCGGATACAGCCGCGTCACCAGCACCAGGACGTCGCCGGGCGTTGCGTCGAGCGCATCGACCGGCACGTTGTCGACCATGCCGCCATCCAGCACCGGCCGTCCATTGCGCCGCAGCACCGGCGTAAAGGGCGGGGTCGAGGCCGATTGCAGCAACAGGTCGGCCAGTTGTTCGGGCGACGCGCAGTCCTGCGCGCGCACGAACTCCGGATGGAAGCCGAGCTTGCGGCCAAGCCGCGGGTGCAGCGTCTTGAGCCAGTGCTTCTCGATGTTGTAGGCCACCAGGCCGGCCATCACCGCCAGCCGCGGGCCGCTCCAGCGCGGGATGTGCGCCACGCCGATGCGGATCTCCGGCGCTGTCTGCAGTTGCGCCAGGCGGCCTTCGCCAAAGATGTTGAGCAAGGCGGTGCGGTAGATGCCGTAATGCGGGAACACGCGCTGCCGGCTCAGCAGATTGCCCCAGTAGGCATTGCGGCGGTTGCCGGCGAGCACCTGCTGGTAGTACGCCATCACCTGGCGGGAATCGTGCGCATGGATCATGCAGGCCGTGGCGGCGCCGGCGGAAATGCCGGCGATCACGCGCGGGCGCAAGCCCAGCTCCGGCGCCACCGTGTCCCACCAGCCAGCCTGCCACCAGCAGCGGTTGCCGCCACCGGCAAATACCACCTGGTCGAACGGCGAGGCGGCCGCGGCGTGTGCGGCAGGTGCCACGGCCGCGGCGGCGGGCTGGATGACAAGGGAACTCATGCTGCGTGACTCATGCAAGGGATGGCGTGGCTCACAGCAGCGCGTAGGTGGTGGTGGCCTGCACGGCCAGCTTGCCGTCGGCGCCGGTCAGCTCGATCTCGCCGAACACCACGGTCTTGCCCAGCCGCAGCACATTGGCGCGCACCAGGATGTCGCCCTCGATCACCGGGCGCATGAAATTGGTGGTCAGCGTGACCGTGGTCATGGGCCGGAAGCCGCCCAGCGCGCTGGCAATCGCCACGATCATGGCGGTGTCGGCCGCGGACATCAGCACCTGGCCGCACACCACGCCACCCGCATGGCGAAATGATTCGTCGAAAGGCAGGCGCAGCGTTACGCTCTGCGCATCGACGCGCTCGGCCCGCAGGCCGAGCTGGCGCACCCATGGCGCCAATACGTGCTGCAAGGTGCCGTCGATATCGGCAAGCGTCAGGTTGGATTCCGGCATGGCACTCCCGTTTGTCCTGGGGTGGGGCCGGGCCAGGTTGCTATTCGATCTCCTCCGGCGCGGCGCGATGTTTGAGCCAATGATACAGGGGGCCGGTGCACAGCACCACGAAGGCCATCCGGATCACATGGAAGGCTGTCACCAGCGGCACGCCGAGCTCCAGCACCTTGGCCGTGATGCACATCTCGGCGATGCCGCCGGGCGTGGTGCCCAGGATGGCGGTGGCCGGATGCACGCCCGACATGGCCGACAGGGCCCAGCCGAACAGCGCGGAGAGCACCAGCGCCGCCAGCGTGTACAGCGCCACGCCGCCGAGGAAGCGTGGCGCGGTGTGGAGGAAGTCGCGCGAGAAACGCGCGCCCAGCGAGACGCCGATCAGCAACTGGCCGGCGCGGCTCATCCAGGTGGGGATGGCCGACAGCTCGATGCCCGAGGCGGTCAGCGCGGCCGCCGCCAGCAGCGTGCCGATCACGAAGGGATTGGGCAGGTTGACGCGCCTGGCCGCCAGCGCCACGCTGACGGTGATCGCGATCAGCGCGGGCAGCCAGAAGTAGTCCACCGTGCGCGGCCCCGGAATATACGGGTCCAGGCCGTGGATGCCGCCGTACTGGAACAGCGCGGGCACTGCCACCACCACCATCAGCACGCGCAGCGAATGCGCGGCGGCCACCTGGTCGATGCGCGCACCGTTGCGCTCGGCCAGGTTGGCCATCTCCGAGGCACCGCCGATGGCGGTCGAGAAGTACGCGGTCTTGAATGCCACGCCGGTGCTCCTGCGCAGCATGAACGCGCCGCCGCAGCCCAGCACCAGCGCAAACAGCGAGCCGGCGACGATATACGGCAGGAACTCCACCAGCCGCGCCACCACGTCGGGCGTGAAGTAGAGCCCGAGCGCGGTGCCGATGGCCCACTGGCCGGCGTTGCGCGCCTGCGTCGGCGCGCGCAGGTCGGCGCCGCGCATGCGCGCGATGGCTACCGACAGCAGCGGGCCGATCATCCACGGCAGCGGTGTGTGCAGCAGCGAGCAAAGCAGTGCGGCCGACAGGCCGAGCAGCAGCGTCAGCAGGACCGGACGCCAGCGGTGAATGAGAGAAGACATGTTGCAGCGGCCTGGCGTGGTGTTCTTATGATGGAGTGCAATGTAGAGACAAAGGCGCCGGTGCCATGGCGCAGCAACGGCAAAGGCCCGGCACCTCTGGAGGGCAGGGCCTCAGACTGTATAACGCATGCGACTGTTGGTTTGCTCCCCTTCCTCAACCCTTATGTGTTTCATAATCTGTTCTGGAAGCTTCAGATCGACTAACCCAAGCTCAAGTTTGTGGGAGAGCCAGGATTGAAGCTTCTATTCTTGATAGCGATTGGCCAGTTTTATGGGCATGATTCAGGGCTGCAGGGCCTGAAGGCGGAGTGGCGTCAGGCTTATGGGCTTGGGTAGGTTGAGACAAGTCTGCAGGGCCTGAAGGCGGAGTGGCGTCAGGCTCTTGGGCACATGGAGGTGTCACTTTTCTTTACTCGTAAAGAAAAGTAACCAAAAGAAAGCGACCCCTTGCAGGGGGGCTGGCTTGTCGGGCTCAGGGGCTTTGCGGATTCGTGGTGGGCGCGGCGGTTCTAATGAACTGCTGGCGCTACCGGCGCGAACGGCATTGCCAATGCGGATGGCGCTGGTTTCAGTATAGCGCCCCTGATGGCACTGGCCCGTGGTGGTTGACGCATCTGCCGTTACCGGTTCGCATGGCCACTGCCTCCCGATCCTTGCTGGTTTCGTCGTGGGCGCGGTGGCCCCGCTTGAGGCGAATATCCCAAATCTGGAGCCACCGCGCCCACGACGAAACCAGTGCCGTTCGTGTTCGAGTGGCCATATAAACTGGTAACGGCAGATGCTTGAATGGGCAAGCGAGATCGCCACTCAGGGGTCATACAATGAAACCACCGTCATTCACAGCGGCAATGCCGTTCGTGCCGGTAGCGCCAGCAGTCAGGCAGGACTGACGCGCCCACCACGAATCCGCAAAGCCACCGAGCCCGATAACCCAGCCTCCTGCAAGGATCGCTTTCTTTTGGTTACTTTTCTTTACGAGTAAAGAAAAGTGACACCTCCATGTGCCCAAGAGCCCGACACCACTCCGCCTTTAGGCCCTGCAGACCTGTCCCAACCCACCCAAGCCCAAGAGCCCGACACCACACCGCCTTTAGGCCCTGCAGACCATCATCAGGTCCCTACAACAGCAAGAGGTCCCACTGAAAACCAAATACACAGCCACTAAGGCTGCGACCGCGGAATGACAGCCGGACCGGCCGTCGGCACTGACGGCCGCTGCGGCAGCACGCTAGTGCCAAACGTATTGCCCATACGCTGGCTGGTCGCCGAATAGTTGAAGAGCCCCAGCTGGTTGCCGGGCCGCTGCGCGATCTTTTCGGAGGCAAGCTGCTGCGCCGAGGGCCCTTCGGCCGGCTGTGCCCGGGGACGCAGTTTCTGCGTCAGGCAGGGAAACGACGGGGCCCGCACGCCATTGACCTCGACTTCCACGCAGCCTGCCGCGGTTTCAGCCGCGGGCTGGGATGGCTCCGCCGCGGATGGGGAAGGCGCCGCGCCAAGGCCGCCCACGGCAACCACGGTAATCAGGGCAACTGCCAGCCTGCTTCGCATTCTGTACTCCCTCATCGTTTGCCGCCGGGCGGGTGCAGGCGGGATGGCTGCAGTGTAGCGCCGACCGCCGGACTCACACAGGTCTTTCGATTCAATGCGGCTTTCCGCCCCTTGCCAGGGTGGTCAATCCCTCCTTCCGGGGTACGGCCCGGCACTGCATCGCCGGCCTGAGGCGTGCCCCCCATGAACAATTTGTGACAAACGACAGTCTCCGCGCATGCCGTTCGTCTAACCCTTCGTACGCAGCGCTGAAACGATGACCACATCGTGTCCAGCTATCGGATGCGACCTCATGCCACCAACGGCTTGCAACGGCTTGCCATTGGTTCGAGGCGCCGGCGCAAGGGAAACGACGGCGATTGCTTCGCGGGGAAAACTGAGTAAACACATGCATGACAAGAAGAAAGATCCGTCTCCGTGCTGGAGGGCGGTATGCCTGGCCGTGCTGGGGCTAGGGGTGCAGGGAACCGCCATGGCGCAGGGTGCGGCGGCGGTGGAGCCGCCGGCGCCCAGCGTGCAGCCCGACGCGGAACGCCGCGTCGATATCAATGAATACATCGTGCGCGGCAATACGGTGCTGGACGCGCGTTCCATCGAGCGTGCGGTAAAGCCTTATCTAGGGCCGGGCCGCACGATAAAGGATATCGAGGGCGCACGCGATGCCCTGCTCGCGGCCTATCAGGCGAAGGGTTTCCAGTCGGTGTACGTCGATCTGCCCGAGCAGCAGGCGCATGGTGGCGTCGTGTTCCTGCAGGTGAGCGAGACCAGGGTGGGGCGCGTGCGCGTGGTTGGCGCGCAGTACAACTCGCCGCTGGAGGTGCGCGAGCAGGTGCCGGCGCTGGCCGAGGGCGTGGTGCCGGATTTCAACCAGGCGCAGACCGAACTCACGGCGCTGAACCGTGGCGCGAACCGGCAGGTGATGCCGCTGGTCAAGCAGGGCGCGATGGCCGGCACCATGGATGTCGACCTCAAGGTCGATGACAGCAGCCCGTGGCGTGCCAGCGTTGGCCTGAACAACGACTACAGCGCCGACACCTCGCAACTGCGGGCCACCGCCTCGCTCGGTCACGACAATCTCTGGCAGCTGGGACACAGCGCGTCCGTCAGCTTCTTCGGCGCCCCGCAGGACCTGAAGCAGACCCAGGTCTGGTCCGGCTCGTACGTGGCGCCCATCCGCGGGACCAACTGGGGGGTGGAGGCTTCCGGCTACGTGTCGGACAGCAATGTCGCGACGGTCGGGGGCACCAACGTGCTGGGCAAGGGCCACTCGGTGGGGCTGAAAGGCACCTACACCGTTCCCAATACCGGCGCCTGGTGGCATGCATTCAGCCTGGGCGTGGACTTCAAGGACAACGAAGAAGTCACGCGGCTGGGCAGCGCCGGCGATACGGTGCCGCTCAAGTACGCGCCGATCACGCTGGGGTACTCGGCCTTCGGGCAGACCGAGCAGGGGCAATACGGCCTGAACCTGTCGCTGGTGGCGGGTACGCGCAGCTTCCTCGGCTACGGCAGCAGCGCGGCGCAGTTCGACTACAAGCGCTTCAAGGCCTCGCCCAGCTTCATGGTGCTGAAGGCCGATACCAATGGCTCGTACAACCTCCCGGGCAACGCCCAGCTCGGCTGGCGCCTGGCGGGCCAGATCACCGATTCCCCGCTGGTATCGAACGAGCAGATCGCGGCCGGCGGCATGAACTCGGTGCGGGGTTACCTGGCGGCCGAGACCACGGGCGACTACGGCGTGGTCGGCTCGGTCGAGCTGCGCACGCCGCCGCTGACCTTCTTCAGCGCCGTCGTGGAGAACTGGCGTGCCTACCTGTTCGCCGACGGCGGACAGGTGCGGTTGCGGGATCCGCTGCCGGAGCAGAAAAGCCAGTTCTCGCTGGCCTCCGTGGGCCTGGGTACCACGTTCCGCCTCGGCCAGAAGATCACCGGCCGGCTGGACCTGGGCTATCCGCTCAAGGCCGGGCCGCGCACCGGGCGCGGCGACCCGCGGGTGAATTTCAGTGTCACCGCCAGCTACTGACCGGCGCGCCCGATGCCAACCCCTTACTTCATTTCATAAGAGCTTACGGAGAACCTCTGTCATGCGACGCATTCTTTTGCTCGTGCTTACGCTGTTGAGCACGCTATTGCCGGACCTGGCCCATGCCTGGTGGCAGCCCGACTGGGCTTACCGCAAGCCTGTCACCATCGACGCCGGCCCCAAGGGCGGCGCGATCGGCGGCGACGCCGGCCGCACGCCGGTGCTGCTGCGCCTGCATACCGGAAATTTCAGTTTCGAAGGCGTCAGCGAGACCGGGGCGGACCTGCGCTTCGTCGCCGGCGACGACAAGACGGTGCTCAACCACCAGATCGAACAGTTCGATCCGCTGCTGGGCATCGCGCTGATCTGGGTCGATGTGCCTGCTGTCTCGGCGGCCGGCCCGCAGAAGCTGTGGATGTACTACGGCAACCCCAAGGCGCCGGCATCGGGCAATGGCCAGCGCACCTTCGACCCGGACTACACGCTGGTCTATCACTTCGCCGAGGGCAGCGTGCCGGCGCGCGACACCACGGCCTACGGCAACCATAGCCAGACCGCCGTGGTGAGCATCGACGGCACGGTCATCGGCAAGGGTGCGCAGCTTGGCGGCGCGCCGCTGGTGCTGCCTGCCTCGCCGTCGCTGGCGCTGGCCGCCGGGGCGCCGTTCGGGTTTTCCGCATGGGTCCGCCCCGAGAAACTCGGGCCGCAGCAAGTCGTCTACGCCCGCCGCGATGGCGCGGGCGAACTGGTCATCGGCATCGACCAGGGCGTGCCTTTCGTCCGGGTCAACGGCCAGCGCAGCAATCCCGGCCAGCCGGTCCAGGCCGGCCAGTGGTCGCACCTGGCGCTCAAGTCCGATGGCAAGAGCGTGGCGCTCTATGTCGGCGGTCGTCCTGCCGCCTCGCTCGCGGTGGGTTTGCCGGCCTTGAACACGCCGGCCTCCTTGGGCGCCGACACCGCGGCCGGCACGGATGCCGCCGCGCTGGCCCCGTTCACGGGCGCCATCGATGAAGTGCGCCTGTCCAAGGTTGCCCGCCCGGATGCGCTGATCCTCGCGGACGCCGTGTCGCAAGGCGCGGAATCGCGGCTGGCGGTGTTCGGCGCGGACGAGCAGCAGGCCGGCAAGAGCCATTTCGGTTTCATCCTGGCCGCCATGCCGCTTGACGCCTGGATCGTGGTGGGCCTGCTCGGCATCATGATGGCGATCTCCTGGGCCATCATGATCAGCAAGGGCCGCAGCTACGGCGCCATCTCGCGGGCCAATGCCGCATTCATGGGACATTTCCGCAAGGCCTCCGGCGCGCCGCTGGACCAGATCGCCAAGGGCAATACGGTCCCGGAAGAGGTGAAGGCCAACTCGTCGCTGTGGCGCCTGTATGAAATGGCGATCGAGGAAATGCACCGGCGCCACCAGATGGGCTACGACCTCAATGCCGTGTCCGACGCCACCATCAGCGCGATCCGCGCGGCCATGGATGGCGTGATGGTGCGCGAGACCGAACGCATGGCGCGACGCATGAACTGGCTGTCGACGACCATCGAAGGCGCGCCTTATGTAGGCCTGTTCGGCACGGTGATCGGGATCATGCTGGTGTTCGTCGTCGCGGCCATGGCCGGCGCGGTGGACATCAACTCGGTGGCGCCGGGCATGGCCGCGGCCCTGCTGTGTACCGCCGCGGGCCTGGGTGTCGCGATTCCCGCGCTGTTCGGCTACAACTGGCTGGCCTCGCGCGCGGATTCGATCGGCGCCGATATGGCGGTGTTCGTCGACGAATTCGCCACGCGCCTGGCCGAAGAGCAGGGCGAGGGGCGCCGTACGCCCGTTGCCCTGCACCGGGCTTGAAGGGGCGAGCGACCATGGCAAACGCAGCCAAGTTCGGCGCCAGGAAGCGCACCGGCGGCATCAACATCACGCCCTTCGTCGATGTGCTGCTGGTGGTGCTGGTGATCTTCATCCTCACCAGCAATGCCAGCATCCCGGGCATCAAGGTGGACCTGCCCAAGGCCAGCGCGTCCGTCGCGCTGGAGAAGCCCAAGACCAAGGCCATCACGATCGACAACGCGGGGCAGGTGTTTCTCGATGCCTATCCTGTGACGCTGCCGGAGCTGGAGGAGCGCCTGCGCACGGAGAAAGCCCTCACGCCCGATTTTCCCGTGATCGTGCGCGGCGACGCCGCCGTGCAGTACGCCAAGGTGGTGGAAGTGCTGGATTTGCTCAGGCGGATCGACCTGAACCAGATCGGCCTGGTTACCGGCAAGCCGGCGTGAGGAGAGTCGCGTGAAACGTCACGATCCAACGCCACCGCCGGGCGGCCCCGGACAGCGCGCCCGCGCGCTGTGGCGCCGCTGGGGCGGGCTGGCCATCGGCGTGCTGGTGCTTGCCGGGCTGGCGGGCTTTGTCTGGCACCTGCTGTCCGATACGGCCAGCACCAGGCGAGAGGTGGCCGCCACCCCGATGCTGGTGCTGCCGCCGCCGCCGCCCCCGCCGCCGGAACCCGAGAAGCTGCCCGAGCCCGAGCCGGAAAAGGTGAAGCCCGAGGTGACCGAACCCGAGCCCAAGCCGGCCGAACCGCTCGAAGCCCCGAAGGACGATGCGCCGCCGAGCCCGTCGAAGGACCTGGGAGACCCGGTCACCATCGACGGCGCCGCACAGGCCGGCACGGACGCCTTCGGCATCCAGGCCGGGCGCGGCGGCGGCATGACCGGTGGCGGCGGTGGCCTGGGCAGCCGCTCTTACTCAGGCTACGTCTCGAATGCGCTGCAGCAGGCGTTCGCGCGGGATCCGCGTACCCGGCAGCTGGCCTTCGAAGACATCCGTATCGAACTCTGGCTGGATGCCGACGGCAGGGCGGCTCGCGCGCAACTGGTGCGCAGCACCGGGAACGCGCAGACCGACGAGGCCGTACTGGCCATGGTGCGCGATTTCCGCGCCGACGAGCGGCCGCCGGCTTCGCTGCGCTTCCCGATGCGGATGTCGATCAAGGGGCGCCGTCCCTGACGATGCCTGATGGCTGATGCCCCATTCCATTCCATAAAAAACTCCTGAACAGACGATGAACCATCCAGCAATCCCTCAGCGCCATTCGGGTCGTGGCGCAGCATGGCCGGCGGGCCGCGCTTCCCAGCAACCGGCGCCGGCAAGAAAGACCCAGATCCTGGCCGCCGCCATGGCGAT
Source organism: Cupriavidus sp. 96C5-1 (assembly GCF_057798855.1). Classification (NCBI taxonomy): domain Bacteria; kingdom Pseudomonadati; phylum Pseudomonadota; class Betaproteobacteria; order Burkholderiales; family Burkholderiaceae; genus Cupriavidus; species Cupriavidus sp. 96C5-1. The sequence goes on from NZ_JBYOJU010000023.1 coordinate 94,063, forward strand.
CGCCTTGCTGGGCGCGAGCGCCGCCGGCCACGCACAAAGCACGGCTCCCGCCGAAAGCTCGATGGTCAGGCTGATCCGCAGCCTGATCCAGAGCGGCGCCCTCAACAAGGACGCCGGCGAGGCGCTGCTGGCCCAGGCGCAGACCGAGGCGATGGCCGCACAGCAGGCGCAGCGGCTGGCAGCGGCGCCAGCCGCCGGCGGACTTCGCCCGGAGCCGGGCGACGTGCGCGTGCCCTATATCTCGGAGACCGTACGCGACGAGATCCGCGACGAGGTGAAAGGGCAGGTCATGGCCCAGGCAAAAGCGGAGGGCTGGGCAGCGCCCAACGAGACGCCGGAATGGACCAAGCGCATCCACGTCGAAGGCGATATCCGCGTGCGCAACGAATCGCGCTTCTTCTCCGGCGGCAACAGCGATATCGCCATCGATTGGGCGGCGATCAACCAGGGCAGCGGCTTCGACGTCAACCCCAACACCAACCTCTCGCTGCCACCGCTGCTCAATACCCGCCAGAACCGTCCCAACATACTGCGCGCCCGTGCCCGGGTCGGCATCCTCGCCGATATCTCCGACAGCACGCACGCCGGCGTGCGGCTGGCAACCGGCAACGACGACAGCCCGGTATCGACCAATCAGACGCTCGGCGGCGGCCTGGCCAAGAAGAATGTCTGGCTCGACCAGGGCTGGCTGTCGTACAAGCCTGCCGAGTGGGTCAACATCACCGGCGGCCGCTTCGGCAATCCCTTCGTGTCCTCCGACCTGCTGTTCTCCAACGACCTGAATTTCGATGGCCTGGCGGCGCAGTTCGAAAAGGCGCTGCCGCAGCGGGACGTGACCTTGTTCGGCACGCTTGGCCTGGTGCCGCTCGAGTATTCGTCGGACAGCTTCCCCAGCCGCAGCCAGAACAAGATGGGCAGCGAGAAGAAGTGGCTGCTGGGCGCACAGGCCGGCGCGGAATGGAAGGTCAACAGCGACAATCGCCTGCGCGGCGCGGTGGCGTACTACGACTTCAGGAACGTCAGCGGCAGGCTGTCCCAGCCTTGCGCCCTCTATGCGGGCGCCGACGGCTGCAGCACGGACTGGTCGCGCCCGGCCTTCATGCAAAAGGGCAACACGCTGATGCTGTTGCGCAATATCGCGCTCAATCCGCTGGATCCGGCAGGCACGCCGCAACCGCAGTTCGTGGGGCTGGCCTCCAAGTTCCAGTTGCTTGACCTGAACATGCGCTGGGAAACCAAGGTGGCCGGCAGGTACGGCCTGCGCCTGGACGCCAACTACGTCCGCAACCTGGCCTACGACGAGAACGGCATGTTCACGCGTGCCAACGGCGGCATCGTCAACAACTTCGGCGGCAGCGGCGGCACCACCCGCGCGGATTTCAAGAGCGGCGGCAATGCCTATATGTTCCAGGCCACGCTCGGCAAGCCCAGCCCTTCGGCCCGCGGCGACTGGAACGTGCTGGCCGGCTACAAGCGCATCGAGCCAGACGCGATGCCGGATGCCTACAACGACCCGACCTTCCACCTGGGCGGCACCAATGCGCGCGGCTATTACGTGAGCGGCTCGTACGCCATCGACAAGAACACCTGGGTCACCGGCCGCTGGACGTCGACCAAGGAGGTCTTCGGGCCGCCGCTGGCGATCGACATCCTGCAGGTCGAGATCAATACGCGCTTCTAGGAGGATCCCGTGTCCACATCATTCCTCCACGTCGCCGCCCAGGCCACGCCTTCCCGCGCGGCCAAGGGCTGGCGGCCGCTGGCGCTGTGCGCCATGCTCGCGATGGCCGCGGCGCCGGGCCATGCCCAGCAGGCCCAGTCCATGGAAGAGCGCCTGCGCGCCCAGTTGCGCGTGACGACGACGCAGTTGCAGCAGGCGCAGAACGAACTGGCCATCCTCAAGGCAGGCGGTCCGCATGCCGGCGCAGCGCCGTCGGGGGCCGACGCGGAAGCGCTCAGGAAAGACCTCGAGCGCGCCCGCGCGCAACTGGCCGCCGAACGCCAGGAACGCGAGAAGCTGAGCGACAGGAATCAGCAGGCGCAGGTACAGGCCCAGGCGGTAGTGGAAAAGGCGGGCACGCAGATCGCCCAATACCGCAATGCCTACGACGAGTTGCTGAAGCTGGCGCGCGCGGCGGAAGCCGAACGTCAGCGGCTGGCCCTCGAGACCAAGGCGCAGCAAGGGGCGATGGCCCAGTGCGAAGCCAAGAATGCGCAGTTGTACGCGGTCGGGCAGGAGATCCTGCGCGCCTATGAGACGGTGGATGTCGGCACGGTGATGATTGCCCGCCAGCCCTTCGCCGCGCAGAGCCGCGTCAAGTTCGAGCAGATCGCGCAGGCCTATGGCGACAAACTCTACGAAGGGCGCTTCACCGCTGCCGGCGCGGCCCAGGCCGCCCCGGCAGCGGCCACGCCGGCCGACGCGCAGGCGGCTGGCGGCGCCGCGGAGGCGCCGCGCCCATGAGCCGTAGCGCCGGCAATTGGCCATACACAGCGTTGTCGCCCAGCCTTTTGTTGCTAGGGCGCGAGTGTTTTGTCATGTTGCTGGGTTGTAATCAGGAGCGGGGCGCTTTGCGCGGGCCGGGCGATTGCGCCGATGCCCGCCGGCATTCACCCGTGCTCCGCGAAGACAGGGTATTGATACAGATGAAACGAATGAACTTGAGCGTCCGCTCGATGGTGTCGCCCGCACGCACGGCCATCGGCATCCTGTTGGCTTCATGGCTGAGCGCGGCGCCGGTGCAGGCGGCGGAGCCGGCCGCAGCGGGCCCGGTGGTGGCGCGCCTCGGGGCGGTCACGGTTGGCCAGGAAGAGGTCGAGCGCTTGCTGCAAGGCTTGCCGGAGGCCGAGCGGGCCGCGGCCAGGAGCAACCGCGCGGGCATCGAGAACTGGCTGCGCCAGCGCCTGGCCGCCGAAGCGTTGCTGCGCGAGGCCCAGGGCAAGGGCTGGGCGGAGCGGCCGGAGATCAAGGCGCGCGTCGATGCCGCTGTGCGTGAAGTCACCGCCCGCATCGTCTCCTCCACCTACCTGGAGTCGGTCACCCAGGTGCCTGCCGGCTATCCGTCCGAGGCCGAGGTCAAGGCGGCCTACGAAGAAGGCAAGGCGAACTTCCAGGTGCCGGCGACTTACCGGGTTGCGCAGATCTTCCTGGCTGCCCAGGGTACGGATGCCGCCGCCATCGCCAAGGTTCGCGACGAAGCGCGCAAGCTGGCAGCGCAGGCGCGGCAGGGCGATTTTGCCGCGCTTGCCAAAACCAGATCGCAGGATCCGCGCGGCGCGGAGCGTGGCGGGGAAGTCGGCACGCTGCCGCTGGCGCAGATGCTGCCCGAGGTACGCGACGTGGTGGCCAGACTCAAGGCTGGCCAGGTGAGCGAGCCGGTGCAATCGGCGGCGGGCTTTCACGTGGTGAAGCTGCTGGACTCGCAGGCCGGCCGCACCGCCACCCTGGACGAGATCAAGCCGCAGTTGCTGACGGCGATGCGCCAGCAGCGCCAGCAGCAACTCGTGCAGGCCTATCTTGCCAATCTCGGCCCGGCGGCCTCCGTGAATATCGACACCGCCGCACTGGACGCGGTGCTGCAGAAAACGAACTGAACCGGCTCCGGCGCGGCGAACGCCGCGCCGTCGACGCAACCTAGCGCAAGCTTTCTCCTCTCAGGAATTTCCATGAACACAATCGCAACCCCCATCGACACCGCAGCAGACGCAAAGCCGGTGCTGCTGATGGCAGTCACGCCTGACCAGGTCTCCGGCGCCATCAAGGCGGCCGGCTGCGCTGTCACGCTCATCGAGCAGGATGGCGTAGTGCGTCTGCACAGCGCCAGCCACGGCGTTGGCTACCAGGTACTCTGGGGCAATGCCATCGCGCCGGACGCATACCTGGATTTCACGCTGAGCTGCCCGCTGCGGGTGCAAGGCGGATCGGTGCCGGAAGCCGTTCTCGGCGATTGGCACCGTGGCAAGCGCTTTGCCCGCGTCGCGCAGCATGGCGAATTCCTCGTACTGGAGATGGACGTGGTGGTATCCGGCGGCGTGGGCCCCGACTATCTCACGGTGGCGATGCAACTATGGACGCAGATGATGGGGCAGTTCTTCCTTCACCTGCGCAATTTCCAGCCTGCCGCTGCCGAAACGCCGGCAGAAACGGAAGTTGTCGCGGCGCAGGACGCTGCCGCAACGCAGGCGGATGCCGAAGCCGGGGTGGCGGCCGCCACCGCATGAAGCCTCGATGCCGGCCGTACGCGCACGGCGTTTCCCCGGGCGCGTGACCTGACGAACGTTGGAAGTGGAAAGCAAGCGCATGAGCGACCACCTTGAGCCGCGCTGGAGCATGGGCTCGCCGGATGACGAGCCCCTTCTCATTACCGATATGTCGCCGGTGGAGCTGGCGCGGATGCTGCATGACTTCGGCTATCCCATGGTCAGGATCGACGGCGTGGCCGGCAACGGCGCCCTTGTGGCAAAGCTCGGGTCGGAAGTCGCGATCCGGGGGGACGAGCGGTTCCCCGGCTGGGAGAACCGCTACCGCGACTACAGTTTTTGCGCCGGCCTGCCCGCCGACGGCGTGGTTCCCGCGGCGAGCATCGCCCACTGGAATCGCACCCGGCGCTTTACGCGCCTGTACGAAGCGCACGGCATCCTGATGCTGGAGATGGATATCAGCCTGGCGGGCGGCGTGACGCCAGGCTTCGTCCTGAACGCCATCGAGCGCTGGGAGCGGGCGGTGCAGGACCTGCTGGACTTCATCGTCAGGTCGGCCCGGTGCGTGAGCGCGGTGCCGGCCGGCGCCGAACTGCTGCACTGACGCATCGGCGCATCGGCCGGGTAGCGATGTGTCCCGGCACAGGCCGCCCACCCGGCGCGGTGCATGAAGCTTCCGTGACAAACCGCACGCAGGCCCGACGAACTCCGTCTTACTATCACGACGACAGAAAAGACTCCCGATGCCCTCCCCAACCGAATCCATCCCGCAGTCCCTGACCCTGGCCGGCCAGCGTGCCGCCATCCGGCGCGGCTGGCGTGGCCTGCTCAAGGCGCTTGGCGCGGCGGGCCTGGGGCTGACGGCGGCAGTATCGCCGGCCACTCCGGCATCCGCCCAGGCCGCCACGCAGACGCCCGCGCAGCCGGTCCCGCAGCACTGGATCCGCTATGCCCAACTGGCCAGCACGCAGTTCCAGGCGCGGCTGGGCGACCAGACCGACGAGACGGTACTGCGCTTGCAGGGCTGGATGCAGGACCGCATGCTGCATGCTTCGCACCAGTACCCGCCGCCGCCGTTGACGATGCGCGTCTGGTTCGCCCCGACCGGCCGCGTGGAGCGGGTAGAGTTTGCCTCGCTGGGCGATCCGCAGGCCGATGCCGACCTGCGTGCGTTGCTGGCGATGCGGCCGTTGTCCGAGCCGCCCCCGCCGGACATGCGCCAGCCGATCGTGCTGGAACTTGCGCTGGAATTCCCGGTGGCCGGTTGACGCGGTGGCGCTGCCGCCGGCCGCCGTGGAGGGCCATCGGCTGGCGCCAGCGCAGGCACGGGCTTGCCGCAGCGGTTTCCTGCCCGTGCAACCTGTTCGCATGCCCGGCGGCGCGCGCATGAACTTTTCGTGACAATCGACAGGCCCGGCAGGCGACTTCCGTCTATCCAGGACGGCGTTGCGGCATGTCGTGACCGCACGCGCAATGAGGAAAGGCAGGAATTCTGATGCAATCCCCGATGGATCCAGGCCGGCAGGCGAATCCCGTGTGGCTCGCCGTGAGCGGCCGTGTCGGGCGGGTGGCCGACGCGGCGGACAATCCCGCTCGCGCCAGCCGCAGCCGGTTCGCCCGCTGCCTGCTGGCCATCGCCTCGACCGCGCTGCTGTTCTCGCTGGCGACGGGCACCGCCGGATGCGCGCCGCTGCAGGCGGCGGCATCGTGGCGGGCGGCGCCCGATTTTTCCCGGCTGGTCCGGGAGAACGGGCCGGCCGTGGTGAACATCGGCGTGGCGCGCGAGGCGCCGCCCGCACGCCTGTATGCCGATCCGCTGCGCGGCATGGCGCCGGGCCAGGACAATGTCGATGAGACCAGCCTGGGATCGGGCTTCATCCTCAGCGACGACGGTTTTATCCTCACCAACGCGCACGTGGTTGCGCGCGGCACGCAGATCAGCGTGAAGCTGACCGACCGGCGGGAGTTCAAGGCGCGGCTGATCGGCCTCGATACCGTTGCCGACGTAGCCCTGCTCAAGATCGACGCCACCGGCCTGCCGACAGTGAAGATTGGCGATCCAGCCAGTGTCGAGGTGGGCAACTGGGCGCTCGCCATCGGGTCGCCCTTCGGCTTCAGCAATTCGGTCTCGGCCGGCATCGTCAGCGCCAAGGGACGGGTGCTGCCGGGCGCCGAATACATGCCATTCCTGCAGACCGATGTGCCGGTCAACCCCGGCAACTCCGGCGGCCCGCTGTTCAACCTGCGGGGGGAGGTGATCGGCGTCAACTCGCGCATCTACAGCCGCAGCGGCGGCTACCAGGGCCTGTCGTTCGCCATTCCGATCGATGTGGCGATGCGCATCAAGGAACAGCTGCAGCACAAGGGCGCCGTGACGCGGGGACGCATTGGCGTGGCGGTGCAGGAGGTCAGCCAGGCCCTGGCCGCCTCCTTTCGCCTGCCCCGGCCGGCGGGTGCGCTGGTGAGCTATGTCCAGCCCGGCGGCGCGGCCGACCGGGCGGGCGTGAAGGCGGGCGATGTCATCCTGCAGGTTGCGGGGCGCGAGGTGGAGCAGTCCGCCGATGCGCTCATCTTCATTGCCGATCTGCCGCCCGGCGTGGCCGTGCCGTTCAGGCTCTGGCGGGAGCGCGCGCCGGTGGTGCTGGCGGTGGCGCCGGAGCGCTTCGACGCGCCCCGCATAGCGCAGGCGGCGCAGCCCGGGCCCGCGCCGCTGGGCATGATCGTCAGGCCGCTGTTGCCGCGAGAGCGGCAGGCGCTGCGTATAGACGGCGGCTTGCTGGTGCAGCGCGTCAACGCGGCCGCATTGCGCGCGGGCGTGGCCGCGGGCGACGTGATCCTCGCACTCAACGGCCAGCCGGTCGATAGCGTGGAAGGGTTGGCCGAAGAGGTGGGCGCCGCGGACGGCGCGGTGGCCTTGCTGGTTCAGCGCGGCGCGGCGCGGCTGTTTATCCCGATCGAGGTGCGGGCCTTGCGCGGCGAAGGACAGGAGGAGTGAGCCAAGCCGCTGTCTTTGACTTCGATGGCGTACAGGCTTCATGGCGACGTCATATTGGCTGCCTAGGATGTGGCCCGGCATGCAGCCACGCATGCGACCGGGCAACCCGTCCGGCCTGGCATGAACTCCTCGACAAACAGCTCATCTGATCGCTATGGCAAGCTTGGTCGCATCCACCGGTGCGCGCGCACTGGTCGGCTATATGGCGGTCCTGGCCCTGTGCCTTGCCTGCCGGCAAATCCTCGCGCAACAGGCGGATACACGGCAGGCGGCAGAGATCACGTTCGACCTGCCGTCGCAGCCCCTGAAGCAAGCCTTGGCCCAATATGACGCGCAGACCAACCTGTCCGTCTTCTTTCCTTCCGAACTCGCGGACGGCCGCACCTCGACCGCCGTGCACGGCAGCTTCAGCCCGGAGGCCGCGCTGCGCCGGCTGCTGGAAGGCACGGGTCTGAATGTGCGGGCCGCCGCCGCCGACGCCTTCGTGCTGGTGCCAGCGCCGCAGGGCTCGCATCCGGCAGCAGCCCCCGCCATCCCCGCGATGCCACGGCAGTACGATGGCCTGGTGCAGTCGCGGGTCTACCAGGCGCTGTGCGAGCGCAAGTCCCTGGCACTCGGGGATTACCGTCTCGCGCTCCATGTGCAACTGGCGCCTTCCGGCCACGTGCAGGAGGCCCGGCTCCTGGACACGACCGGCAACAAGGCACGCGACGCCGCCATTGTGGAAACCGTGGAGCGCGTCGATCTAGGCCAGCCCCCCAGCGAACCGGCCAGGGCTTTCGTGCTTCTGGTCAAGCCCGTGCGCTGTGCGGCCGGGGCGGGGCAGACCGATGCGTGCAGGCTTCCCTGCGGCCGGCAGGCGAACCGATAAATGAGCGAATCCAGCCGATCGGCATTGCGAGACCTGCTCGCCCATCGCTACCAGGACTTGAAGCGGCGCCTGACGTGGCGCCTGGGCTCGGCCGAACTGGCCAGCGATGCGTTGCACGATACCTGGGTGCACCTGGAGGAGCGCAACGAGCAGGCCGAGCCGGTCAAGAGTCCCGCCGCCTACCTGATGCGCATGGCCACCAACCTGGCGCTGGACCGCCTGCAGCGGGACCGCCGCTACATGAGCGCCGAGGAGATGGAGACCCTGATGGCCGAGCTCGTCGACCCGGCGCCGGGGCCGGCGCAGACGGTGGCTGCGCGCGACGAGGTCGAAGCCGTTGCCCGCCTCATCGAGAGCATGCCGCCGAGGCGGCGGGCCATCTTCCTGGCGGTGCGGGTGGATGATCTGTCCAACCAGGAGGCGGCGGTCCGCTTCGGCGTGTCGCCGCGCCTGATCGGGCTCGAACTCAAGCGGGCGCATGAGTACTGCATGGCCCACATGCCCCGGGCACGGATGAAATAAAACATGCCGATCCACGGCTTCTCAACCGTCTTGTCCATGTCTACAGGCAACCTGCGGCGGTGGCTCGCTTGACCCCATGATACGAACGATGATTCATCCGCTACAACGGGAACGGGCGCTGGACGCGGTCGAGCGGCAGGCACTGGCCTGGGTGCGGCGCATCGCGGCGGGCGAGATGACGCACGCCGATGGCGTGGCGCTCAGGCGCTGGTGCCAGGCAGACCCGGCACACAAGGCAGCCCTTGCCTCGGCGCAGCGCGGCTGGGAGCAACTGGGCCAGGCCGGCGAGCTGGCGATGGCGCGCAACCCGGGCGCTTCGCGCGCCGCCGGCGCCCAGCGCGCACGCGCGCCGATCCGGGGGCGGCGCGCGTTCCTGGGGGGCGCCTTGTGTGCCACGGCGGCGGCGGCGGTGGCATTCGTTCATCCGCCGCTGGGCCTGTGGCCTTCGGTTGGCGAACTGCGCGCGGACTACCGGACGACGACGGGCGAGCAGCGCCGGCTGGCGCTGGCGCAGGACGTGACCGTGGAGCTGAATACCCGCACCAGCATCGCCGTGCGTTCCGGCCAGGGCAGCGTGCAGGGCATCGACCTGATCGCGGGCGAGGCCGCCATCGATACGATGGACGCGCCCCGTCCCTTCGCGGTGGTTGCCGGACCCGGGCGCGCGCTGACGCAGAACGCACGCTTCGAGGTGCGGGTGACGCCGGCGGGTGCGTGCGTGACCTGCATCGAGGGCCAGGTGCAGGTGACGCATGCCGCGGGCACCGCGATCCTGAATGGCAGGCAGCAACTGAGCTACGACAGCCAATCCCTCGGGCCTGTCGTGAGCGTCGATGCGATGGGAATGCCGGCATGGCGCCAAGGCTATCTGCGCTTCAGCGAAGCGCCGTTGTGGCAGGTCGTCGAGGAGATCAATCGCTATCGTCCGGGCAGGGTGGTGCTGCTGGACAAGCAGGTGGCGGCCAGGCATGTGACCGGCCGCTTCCAGATCCGGTCGCTCGACAAGGCGATCCTGCAGATGCAGCGCTCGCTGGGGCTCGAGGTGCGGTCGTTGCCAGGCGGTATCGTGCTGCTCAGCTGATCAAGCATGGACGTCGGCACCGGCATGGCTTGCCTTGCATTCGCCTCCCTCAAACGCCGTCTTCGCACGGCGTTTTTGCTGCGCCATGCAGCCGCTGCTCGCGTCGCCATTCCTTGTCACGAAATCTTCAAATAAAAGCTTGCCGATTCCACCGCGCCCAACGGTCTAGGTCCCAGGAGCATCGACGGCGGCTGCCGTCGATGGACATGAACGCAGGGCCGGTTCGCTGAAGTGTTGCGAGTGCGCCGGAGCCGCTGAATCAGCTTGACGGGGATTAAGGCCACTATGAATAAGCGCTTTCACTACAAGACAATGCCAACGCGACAGAGACAGCGATTCGGCATGTCGGCACTCACGCTCAGGCCCCTGGCCCAGGCGATTGCATTGCTGGTGGCGGCGGGCGGGGCCATGGAAGGCGCGCATGCGCAACAGGCCTTCAGCCGGGCCTGGATGGCCCAGAAGAATATGATGCAGGACACGGCGGCGGCCACCGGCCGGCTGCCCAACGGCCAGCCGGCCGCCTCGCTGACCAATCCGCTGGCGCAGCAGCAGCGCGCCAATGAACAACTGCAGCGCTCTCTCGACAACCTGAATGTGGCCGCGCGCGGCATTGCCGCCATGCAGGCCGCGCAGGCGGCGGCGCGCCAGGCCGCGCAGAACGATCCGTCCGTGCCGGATGGCCTGGCCGAAGGCGGCCTGAAGGTCGACACCAACAGCCTCACCGCGGGCTGGCTCAACGCCAGGCCGCTGAACAAGGAGACCGGGCAGAAGGTGGCCGACGGCAGGACGGTGGTGTCCATCGAGCAGACCGCCGACAAGGCCATCCTGAACTGGGAGACCTTCAACGTCGGCAAGAACACCACCGTGCGGTTCGATCAGCAGTCCAACTGGGCGGTGCTCAACCGCGTCAATGACCCGCAGGCGCGCCCCAGCCGGATCCAGGGCCAGATCAAGGCCGACGGCACGGTGATGATCGTCAACCGCAACGGCATCGTGTTCACGGGCAGCAGCCAGATCGACACGCGCAACCTGGTGGCCGCCGCTGCCGGCATGACCGATTCGCAGTTCCGCAAGGGCATCTACAGCGATGCGCTGGGCGCCGGCTACGTGCCGACCTTTGCCAATGACCTCGTGGTGAGCGGGAGCAGCGCCGCCAGCGGCAATGCTACCGGCGACGTGATCGTCCAGCCCGGCGCGCGCATCGAGACCCGCAAGCCGCAATCGGTCACGGAAGGCGGCGGCTACGTCCTGCTGGCGGGCCGGGAAGCGCATAACCGCGGCAGCATCAGCACCCCCAGCGGCCAGACCACGCTGGCGGCCGGCGACAGCTTCATCATCCGCAAGGGCGTGGGCACCGACGCCAACCAGGACTCGAGCACGCGCGGCAACGAAGTCGTCGCGCAACGCAACGCCAACAGCCTGGCCGGCCAGGTCAGCAACAGCGGCCTGATCCAGGCCGCCACCGGCGATATCACACTGGTCGGCCGCAAGGTGGAGCAGGGCGGCGTCATCCTGTCCAGCACCTCGGTCAACACGCGCGGCACGCTGCACCTGAAAGCCGTTGGCGATGCCGACAGCCGGGTGACCTTGTCGCCCGGCAGTGTCAGCGCCATCCTGCTCGACGATAGCAACGCCACCGCGCTGGATGCGCAGCGCGACACGCTGATCAAGGACTCCGGCAGGCTCAGCGACGGCACCGCCTACAACCGGCGCGACCAGTCCCTGGTGAAGATCGATTCCAGCGGCGACGTGGACTTCCAGTCCGACTCCATGACGCTCGCCACCGGCGGCCAGGTGATGGTCGACGCCGCGCGCCGCACCCGCATGGCGGACCGCGCCGCGATCGACGTGGCCGGCGCCGTGGGCGTCAGCGTGGCGATGGAATCCAACAACGTCATGATCAACGTGCAGGGCAACGAGCAGCGGGACGCGCCGCTCAACCGCGACAGCAAGCTGCTCAACAATGCCAATATCTGGATCGACCGCCGCACCCTGGTGCGCGTTGCGGCAGGCACCAATGGCTACGCCACCGAGCGCATGTACACGGGCGGCGGCCTGCTGGAAGTGAGCGGCTATCTCAGCACCGCTGGCCACGGCATCGGCGAATGGGCCGCGCAGGGCGGCACCGTCGGTTTCAGCGGCGGCGAACTGGTCACGCAGAACGGTTCGGGCATCAACATCTCCGGCGGCTCGCTGAACGTGCAGAGCGGCAGCATCAGGCAGACCTGGCTCAGGGGGGCGGACGGCCGCCTGTACAACCTGGCGACCGCGCCCGCCGACAACCTCTACACCGGGCTGTATCGCGGCTTCGAGGACACGCATGCGCGCTGGGGCAAGAACACCACCGAGTATTTCTACAGCCCGCTGATCGCACCAGGCTCGCGGCTGGAGAACGGTTACACGGTCGGGCGCGATGCCGGCCGGATGATCGTCGCCACGCGCTCGGCTGTGCTGGAAGGCAATATCGACACCACCGTGTTCCAGGGCGAACGCCAGCGCGATGCGCGCGACAATGGCCTTGACGGCTACAGGCAATCGCAGAATGCCGCGCCGCGCGCCGGGCAATTGATCGTCGGCCAGGCCGTGCCGGTCTATGACAGCAAGACCGGCATGCTGCGCGACAGCCCGCAGGCCATGGCGAAACAGGTCGACATCGGCATCGTGCAAGGCATTGCCGATGGCCTGGCCCTGACCGATGCACTGCCGGATGAACGCAAGGGCAAGGTGCGCCTGGATGCCGGCTGGCTCAACGGGCTCGGCCTGGGCGCCTTGAAGGTCTACGCCAGCGACGGTATCGACGTCAGCGCCGATGCGCGCGTGGCGGCGGGCGGCGATATCGCACTGCACGCCACGCAGGTGGATGTGAAGGCGGATCTTGCTGCGCGGGGCGGCAGCATCGCGCTCGGCAATATGGTCAACCAGTACACCGGCAGCGCCGGCGGCACGTGGCTGGACGTGCCGGTGGCCGCGATACCGGCCAAGGGCTATACCCCCGGCGTCTCGGTCGGGCAGGGCGTCATGCTGGATGCGCGTGGCCTGTGGTCCAACCTCAAGCAGGATCCCGCCGATATCAGCGGGCTGCCCTATATCAACGGCGGCACCGTCAAGATCAGCAGCAGCGGCGACGTGTCCCTCGGCGCGGGCAGCGTACTGGATGTGTCCTCGGGCGCCGCCTTGCTGTCTGGCAACAAGCTCCAGGGCGGGCGGGGCGGCAATATCACCCTGCTGTCCAACCAGAACGACACTGACAGCAAGGGTTCCGGCAGCCTGCGCATGGATGGCGAGTTGCGCGCTTATGGCGTCAAGGGCGGCGGCACGCTGACCATCGACACCGGCGTTGGCGTCGCCATCGGCGGCGGCTTGCTGGCCGACAGCGGCGTGTTGCCGGCGGGCCAGTCGGTGGCGGTCAACCTGACCCTGGCCCAGACCGTCACCCTGCGCGCCGGGACAGTGCTTGCCAGCGATTTCACCTTTTCCGCCGACACCGTCTTGCCCGGCGAGGCAATGGCGGGCAATCCGCAGTTCAGCGCCGCGCGTTCGGTCAAGCTGCAGGGGGCGTGGCTGGTGCCGTTCGGCACGACCTACAACTTTGCCGTCATCGATGATACGGGCCGCTACTGGGCCAACGGCAACGTGGTTCCCGCCGGCACCGTGCTGGTAGGCAGCGTGGGCGATCTGGCGCCGGGCTACGTGGTCCCCGCCGCCATATTCCCCAAGGGCATCCCGGTGGCGGATTTCAATACGACGCTGAGAGCCGGCATGCCGTTGCCGAAGGACGTGGTGCTGGCCGAAGGCGCCAGGCTGCTGGCCGGCACCAAGCTGCCGGATGCGGTGGCGGTCAAGCCGCTGCTGGTGATCGGCACCGAACTGTTCCAGAGCGGCTTCTCGCGCTACGCCGTGGGCAGCCAGCAGGGCGTGCAGGTGGCCAGGGGCGTCACGGTCGATGTGTCGATGCCGGTACTGCGCTTCGACGCCCCCGCGGGACACACCGTGGCTACCGGTGCCGACCCGGCGCAAGCGCTGGATCGCTGGCTGCCGCCGCTCTGGCAGGAGGATCCGGTCAAGGCGCAGCTGACGCAGCGCGGGGGGGCCGACATCGCGCTGGCGGCCGGGTCCGTCTTCAGCCAGGCGCCGCTGGTCATTGGCCAGGATGCAACCGTCTCGGTCGATCCCGGCCGTGCGGTGACCCTGCAGGGCAATGGCCAGATCACGATCGACGGCAGCATCAACGCCTGGGGCGGCAATATCGCCGTGCTGCCCGGAGCGCTGGGCACGGGCGACAGCGCAGGCCGGCCCAGTGGCGCCGCCAGCGCCATGTCGATCTGGATCGGCAACGGGGCCGTGCTCGATGCAGCGGGCCGCGCCGCCACTGCCGTCGATGCGCGTGGCCATGTGTACGGCAACGTCGGCCGCGGCGGCACCATCGAGGTCGGCGCGCGCCACAGCCTCGATGCCACCCAGGTCGACGCGGCGGACGCCTTCGTCGTCGTGCGCCCCGGCGCGCGGCTGGATGCGTCCGGTGCCTCGGCCTTGCTCGACCTGCCCGGCCTGGGCGCCACGCCGGTGGCGAGCGACGGCGGCGTCATCGCGCTAAGTTCCTATCGCGGCCTGTTCCTGGATGGCGGCCTGCGTGCGGCGGCCGGCGGCCGGGGCGCCGCTGGCGGTACGCTGGCGCTGAACCTGGAGAGCCCGAACTATGGGATGGTGGACAAGATCTCCCAGAAGAGCCCCAGCGTCGAAGACGCGGTGCGCGCGGCGCGCGAACTGGTGCTGGCGCAAGCCCAGGGCGAGAGCGGCCTGGCTGCCGGACTGCGGCCCGGCGACCGCGACGCGGCCCTGGTGTATGGCAGCGCGCGTATCGGCGTGGACCGCATCGGGACTGGTGGCTTCGGCAACGTGGCGCTGCTCGCCAACGGGGTGATCTCCTTCGACGGCAATGTGAACCTGGCCCTGGAGCAGAGCCTGCGCCTGACCGCCAGCGCCCTCGCGCTGTCGGAACATGCCGCCGCCGGCAGCCAGGTCAGCCTGGCCGCGCCCTATGTCCGCCTGGGCGGCACGACCCGCCAAGGGCTCGACAATCACATCATGCCCAACCCGGTTTCGTTCGCCGCGACGGTTCCGCTGGTGACGCAGGGTTCCGCGCTAAGCGTCAAGGCCGATCTGCTGGACATTGCCGGGGCGGTCAGCATCGGCGTGCGCGGTCCCATCAAGCTCAACGCGGACCAGCCGCTGATGGTCGTGCGCAACGCCTTCGACGAGATGGCCTTGCGCAGCAGCGGCGACATCCGCATGTATCGCGCGGCGGCGCTGTCCGCGCCTGGCAACCTCACGCTGGCGGCCGCGCAGATCTATCCGGGCCTGGGCGACAGCGGCACGGTGATGGTCGGCCAGCGCAACTATACGGACCAGTACGGCATCATCCGGCGCGAGTTCGATCCGGCGCGCCACCTGGATATCGAGCGCGTGGGCGATGCGCTGCCGGCGATGCCGTACTCGGTCTTCGGCCGGCTCAGCCTGGCCGCCCCGACCATCAATCAGGGCGGCGTGCTGCGGGCGCCGATGGGCGCCATCGAAGTGGGGTCCACAGTCGACGGCGCCGTGACCGGGCAGGTCAACCTCCTGCCGGGCAGCGTGACTTCCGTCAGTGCCAACGGTCTGGTCGTGCCCTATGGCGGCTCGCTCGACGGGCTGAGCTACCTGCATGACGGCAAGGACGTGGCGTTCGACGGCGTGGGCAACGGCCCGGCCATCACGCTGGCCGGCCATGCGGTGGACGTGCGGCAAGGCGCGCTGCTGGACATGACCGGTGGCGGCACGTTGACCGGCGCGGCATTCCTGGCCGGCCGCGGCGGTTCCGCGGATGCGCGCATGAATCCGCTGGTGCAGGTTGGCGCCCAGGGCGGCTTCGTCCTGCCGGGCCTGTCGAGCAATCCGGTGTATGCGATCGTACCCGGCGTGCAGGCCGGCTATGCACCGGTCGTGGCCGAGAAGGGCGCCAGCGATCCGGTCGTCGGCCGCCAGATCACCGTGGGCGCCGGCGTGCCCGGTCTGCCCGCCGGCACCTACACGCTGCTGCCTTCGACCTTTGCGCTGCTGCCCGGCGCGTTTCGCGTCGAACTCAACGGCTTGGCCAAGGGCGCGATGCCGGCAGGCAGCACCACGGCGATGCGCAACGGCTCTTATGCCACCGCCGCGCAGCTGGGTATCGCCAATACCGCTATCCAGAGTGCGGTGCCCACCCAGGTTTTCCTGACGCCTGCCGATGTTCTGCGCACGTATTCCCAGTACAACGAAACGAGTTATGCCGAGTTCGCACTGGCCCAGGCGCTGCGCGAAGGCGTGCCGCGCGCATTGCTGGAGCGCGACGCCAAGGCGCTGCGCTTCAACTTCGCGCTGCCCGTCGTGCCGGGCGCGCTTGGCGATGGGCCTGCCCTGCATTTCGCCGGCCGCACCTTGTATGCGCCGGCCGGGGACGGCTACGGCGGCAGCGCGCTGATGATGGGCGGGTACGGCGTCAACTACGAAATCCTGGCCACCGGGGCGGTGGCGACGCCTGGCTTCAGTGGCATCTCGCTGTACGCGGCGGATATCAATGCCATCGGTGCCTCGCGCATCGGCATCGGCGGCCTGCCTGCGGCGCGCTACACCGACTACTACGGCAGCAGGCAGCGCGCCAATATCGCCACCTTCGATCGCGGCGCCCAGAACATCTTCCTGCGCCAGGGCGCAGTGCTGAAGGCGCCCGAGGTGTTCCTGGTGACCAATGCCAAGGCGGGCGGCATTATCGTCGAGCAAGGCGCCAGCATCAACACGCTGGGGCAGGGCAAGGCCGCCTGGGATTCCACCAACGGCTATGTCTACGAGCCGGGCGTCGTCAGCGTGCTGGCGGTGTCCAACGGCCGGCTGGACATGCTGGCGCCGGGCCACAGCACCGATGCCTCGCAAGGCGCGGGCCGCATCGACATCGGCGCCTGCAGCCCGGGCGCTGCCTGCGGCGGCACCACGCAGCTTTATTCCGAAGGCACCATCGCTGCTGCCACCGACCAGAGCTTCAATCTGCGCGACGCGGCACGCTATGGCACGCGCAACCTGGTGTTGTCGGTCGGCGGCATCAATGCGGGCAGCGAAGCCACGCTGACGGCGCTCGCCGCGCGCAACGCGCTGCCGGCGGGCCTGACGCTCAACCAGGGCATCCTGGACCGGCTCCTGCGGGGCGACACCAGTGCCGGCGCGCCGGCGCTGGAGAACCTGGTGCTGGCCGCGCGCGACGCGCTGCGCTTCTACGATACGGTCGAGCTGTCCACCATCGACCCGGCCACCGGCAAGTCGTCGCTGGAACGGCTGGTGCTGGGCACGCCGGCCATCTACGGCTATGGCAACGCGGACGCGCTGGCGCGTATCCATACCGACATCCTGGTGTGGAACGGCTCGATCGACGCGCCAGGCCTGGTGGCAACCGGCGGCGCCGGCACCGGCAGCGGACACCTGCGGGTCGACGCGAAGCAGATCGAGTTCGGCTTTGGCCCGGGCAGCCGCCCGGACACCATCCACAGCATGGATCGCCTGGTGCTGGGATTCGGCCAGGTCGAGCTGAACGCCAGCGAGCGCATCACGGCCAACCAGAAGGGCACGCTGGCTGTCTACCAGTCGCAAGGTGCCTGGGATGACGGCATCAAGGGCTATGCGTATGGCGGCGGCAACCTCGATCTCAACACGCCGCTGCTGACCGGTCATGCCGGATCGGTGAACAAGATCACCGCCGGTGGCGACATCCGCCTGACAGCGCCCGCCGGCGCGGCCGCGCCGAGCCTGTCGGGCAAGGCCCTGGCCGAGGCGCTGGGTGCGGAGATCGCACTCAATGGCCGCGGCGTGACGGTCGACAGCGCCGTGATCCTGCCCAGCGGCAAGCTCACCCTGTCGGCCGAGCGCGACGTGCTGCTGGGCGATGGGGCGCAACTCGACCTGGCCGGCCGCAAGCTCGATTTCTACGATGTCAGCAAGTACAGCTGGGGCGGCGACGTGGTGCTGGAGAGCCGAGCCGGCGATGTACGCCAGTCGGCCGGCTCCCGCATAGACCTCTCGGCCAGGGAAAACCGCGCCGGCAAGCTCACCGCCCTTGCGCTGGGCGAGGGCGCGGGCACCATCGACCTGCGCGGCGGCATCGCGGGCGGCAGCAGCGGGCACTACGATGCCGGCGGCACCCTGGTGCCGTTCGCGGCCGGTGGCGCCGACATCCGCGGCCAGCACATTGCCGATTTCGCCGGCCTCAACCAGCGCCTCAACGACGGCAAGCTCTCGGGCATCCGCAGTTTCCAGCTCAAGCAGGGCGACCTGACCGTGGGCGACGAGATCAAGGCCCGCGAGGTCAGCGTGTCGGTGGACGGCGGCAGGCTCACCGTGGCCGGCACCATCGACGCCAGCGGCGAGCAGGTCGGCAGCATCCGCCTGGCGGGGCGCCATGGCGTGACCATCGCCAAGGGCGCGGTACTCGATGCCCACGGCACGGTGCTGCGCGTCGACAGCTACGGCCAGGTCATCGAGGCGCCCAACCGCGCCACCATCGAGATCAATGCCGGCACGGGCCGGCTGACGCTGGAGAGCGGCGCGCGCATGGACCTGCGCGCAGGCACCGGCACCACGGCGCAGTCGCTCGGCACGGTCGACCTGAACGTCCCGCGACTGGGCGGCGCGACCGGCAACGATATCGACATCGACGCCAGCGGCGCGCTGCGCATCGACGGCGCCAGGTCCATCGCGGTCAACGGCTTCTGGTCATACAAGGACGCGGCCTGGGGTACCGACCCGGCGGCCGATGGCCGTCCTTACCAGGTCATCAACCAGGCCTACCTGGATGCCAGGCACGCGCAGAGCCTGGTCTTCATGGACAACGCGCTGGCCAACGCCGACCTGATGAATCGCAAGCTCGCCGGCCTGCGCGGCTATACGGACGCCTTCCACCTGCGCCCCGGCGTGGAGATCGTCAGCGCCACGCCGGACGGCGACCTGCATATCGACGGCGATATCGACCTGTCGCGCTATCGCTACGCCAGCGTCAATCCGCACACCCCGCAGACCGGCATCTACGGCTCCGGCGAACCCGGCACGCTGGTGGTGCGCGCGGGTGGCAACCTGAACATTTACGGCAGCCTGACCGATGGTTTCGACGCCTCGGCGCTGCCGGTCACGCCGGACGACCAGGGCTGGGTGCTGGTCAAGGGCCGCGTCCCCTGGGGCGGCGACGTGGTGATTCCGCACGGCGGGATGGTCACGCTGGCCGAAGACACTTTCTTCCAGTCCGGCCGCACGCTCAACTACGCCGTGCCGCTCAAGGCGATGACGATCAGGGCCGGCACCTTGCTGGCGGCGCGTACCACGCTGACCTCGAACCTGGTGCTGCCGGCGGGCAGCGTGCTGGGCGGCGCCGTGCGCGACGCGGCCGGCAACGTGATCCATGCGGCGGGCACGGTACTGTCGCAGGACGTGACCCTGGCCAGCGGCATGCAGCTCGATGCCGGCACCCGCCTGCCCGCGGCGATCGGCGCGGCTGCCATGATGTGGCCCGCCGGGGTGCCGCTGCCGTTCGCCGGCAACGATGCCTCGGACAACCAGGGCGTCTACCTGGCGAGCGCGCTCAAGCTGCCCAAGGGCGCCGTGATCCCCAGCGAAACGGTGGTGAAACTGCCCGAGGATGCGATGACGGTGTCGTTGCGTCCAGCGGATGCGAGCGGCAACCAGGGCCGCAACTGGGCGCTGGCCCCGATGCTGGCCGAAGGCTCGCAGTCATGGTCGACGCGGCTGGTGAGCGGCGCGGACACCGCGGCTGCGGATTCGCGGGCCTTGCAGACGCGCAGCAGGCATGCCGGCATGCTGCTTGCGGACACGCACTACGGACTGGTATCGGTCAATGCCGTGATCCCGGGCACGGGCTTGCCGGGGGAATATGTGTGGGCGGGGGATTCCCTGACCCAGACCGGCAACGCACCGGGCACGCCCGTCAACCTGGACGAGTGGGGCGGCGAGGACGCCGTCAAGGACATCAACAACTGGGGCCTGGGCATCCTGGTCGTCCAGGTCAAGCCAGGCACCCCTGCGGAGTACAGGACGGAGATGCAGCCGGCACGCCAGCAACTGTTCAGCGTGCTGCGCACCGGCACCGGCGACCTGGACCTGATCTCCGGCGGCGATTTCACCATGACTTCGCCGTTCGGGGTCTACACCGCCGGTACCCAGTCCGCGCGGGCGGGTGCCGCCTACAACCTGCCGCGTGCCAAGGGCGAGGACGGCACCTTGCTGGGCGCGGACTGGACGGCATTCACGCCCTTCATCGATGGCGGCGCCCAGAGTCTGTACCGCGCCTGGTATCCCGAGCATGGCGGCAACGTGCTGCTGCGGGCCCAGGGCGACGTGAAGGGCGATCTCATCGGCAGCAGCTCCGGCCGCCGCAAGGACGCGCTCGGTTACCTGCGCGTGCACAACGACAATAGCGCGGTGGGCAACTGGCTGTGGCGCCAGGGCACGGGCAGCGCGGTGGCGGGCAACGAGGGCGTGCCCACCGCCTGGTGGGTCAACTTCGGCACTTATGTGACCGGGGGCCAGGGCGAAGACCTGTTCGCTTCCGCGCCGTTCCTGGTCGGTTTCACCGGCATCGGTACGCTGGGCGGAGGCAATCTGGTGTTCGAAGCCGGTGGCGACGCCGGCATGCTGGCGTCGCGCATGGATGCGGCAGGCAGCGCCGTATCGCGCAGCCAGGGGCTGAATCTGGCCGTGGCCAGCACGGGCAGGGTGTCGGCGGACGGCAAGCAACTGACGCTGACCGGCGGCGGTGACCTGGATATCCGCATCGGCGGTGGCCTGAATCCCGTCGCGGAAGTGCGCTCCTTTCCCAGCGGTAGCGGCGAGATCACGCCGCTGACCGCCTTCCGGGGCAGCCGCGGCGAGCTCAACAGCACCTTTGTCAACCTGCGCGGCGCGCTGCGCATGCAAACCGGTGCGGTGGGGGGCATCGAGCTGCGCTTCGACAGTGCCGACCCTGAAGAGTCGCGTGCCTATGACGTGTACAAGGCGACCTCGTCGATCGCTGGCGGCGGCCCAACGCTGGTGCCGGGCGATGCCGGCGTGCGCATCGATGCGCGCGGCGACCTGGTGTTGGGCGGCGTGGGCGATCCGGGACGCGTGGCGCTGTTCAGCAACGGCACGCCTTTTACCGCCAATGGCGTCAACTACGGCGGCGGCGGCTGGAGCTGGTTCTCGCTGTGGACGCCGGCCACGGCCATCGACCTGTTCAGCGCGGGCGGCAACCTGACGCCATCCAATGCATGGACGGATGCGCGCAACCGCCTCAACCAGTCCGCAACCGATGGCCGCTTCCTGATGCCGTCGGTGCTGCGCGCGGTAGCGGCCAGCGGCAGTTTCTACTATGGCAATTCCAGCCAAGGCAGCCTGGATTCCAGCAACAAGCCGATGCAGTCCATCATCGGGCTGATGCTGGCGCCGTCGCCGGTGGGCACGCAGTATGCGCATGCCGGCGCCGGCCAGCTGGAACTGCTGGCGGCCGATTCGATCTATGCCGGCGGCTACGCGGTCACGCAGTCGGGCGCCGATCCCACTGCATTGCCCAATCCGTTCAATCCCGGTTTCAGCGGCGGCACCGAGATGCTCTGGTACGGCCCGCTGAAGCTGAGCAATATCAACGCTGGTGCGCTGGCGCCCAGTGTGTACCTGAGCAGCAGGGAAGCCGCGCAATCGGCCCAGCTCTACCCGCTGTTCAGCTTCACGCCGCCCACGGCCTCGGGCTATGCGGCCGCGGGCCGGCAGCCGGGCCGCTTCTATGCGGTGGACGGTGACATCATCGGCCTGCGCACCGGCTCCATCGTTTCGCGTGGGGATCCGACGAGCCCATTGGGCGCCTTCTCCACCTGGTACGAAGGCGGCGGCCCGGTAGCCATCCGCGCGGGGCGCGACCTCGTCAACTCGGGCACCGTGCTGGGCAAGACCGAAGGCGTGCCTGCGGAAGGACTCGGCTGGCGGCTGCCGGCACGCCGCGGCGACGGCACCATTCCCGAGCGGCCCACGCCAATCGAAACCGGCGGCACGCGCGGCAACCTGATCGTGCATAGCAATGCCGACGATGTGTCGGTGGTCTCGGCTGGCCGCGACATCCGCTACAGCAGCTTCTATGTGGCCGGCCCGGGCTTGCTGGAAGTCACGGCCGGGCGCGATCTGTACATGGCCGACCGGGCCGAGCTCAAGAGCATCGGGCCGGTGGTCGACATCAAGCCGGGAGACCGCAGCAGCGGCGCCGGCATCGCGGTGGCGGCGGGCGTCGGGCGCAACGGACTGGACTTCAGCGCTTTCGCCGCGCGCTACCTGGACCCGGCCAACCAGGCGGACCCGGGCCGGCCTTTCGCCGACCAGCCCGGCAAGGCGGTGTACGTGTATAGCGGCGAACTGAAGCTTGCCGACTGGTTGCACACCCATTTCGGCTACACCGGCAACGAGGCCGATGCACCGGCCTATCTGCAAGGCAAGCAGGCGGAACTCGACCGCACCCGCCTGCAAGCGGCGGCAACCGGCGGGGCCGCCGCCAACCGCGACCTGCAACGCGAGTACGGGCAGGCCAGCCAGCTGCACCTGGTCAACTGGCTGAGCGACCGCTTCGGCGGCCGCAACGGCCTCGGCCTGCACTTCGACGCGGCCAGCATGGATGCGCGGCAGTTCTTCGCGGCCTTGCCGGCGGAGCAGCAGCGCGCCTACCTGCGCAACGTGTACTACGCCGAACTCAAGGCGAGCGGACGCGAGTACAACCAGGCCAACGGACCGCGCGAAGGCAGCTACCTGCGCGGCCGGGAAGCCGTTGCGACGCTGTTCCCCAGCCATGACGCCCAAGGCAACGCGCTCGCCTACCAGGGCGACCTGACCATGTTCAGCAGCGCCAACTACTATGCCGACCCGATGTATGCCCCTGCCACCAAGCGGCCGCTGAAGGGCGTCACCTACCTGCGGCGCGACGAGCACAACGCCGCCGGCAAGCCGTACAACGTCGGCGTGTACGACGTACTGGACGCCGGCATCCATACGGATTTCGGCGGGGACATCCACATCATGACGCCGGGAGGCCGCACGCTGGTCGGCGTGGACGGTGGCTTCGTGCCGAGCGAGGGCTCGGGCGTGCTCACGCAGGGCGCGGGCGAGGTCCAGATCTACGCCAGGGACAGCATCCTGCTGGGGCAGAGCCGCATCTTCACCACCTTCGGCGGCAACATCCTGGCCTGGTCGGCGCAGGGCGACATCAACGCGGGCCGCGGCTCCAAGTCCACCGTGGTGTACACACCGCAGCGCCGCGTGTATGACAGCATCGGCCTGGTCAGCCTGTCGCCGACCACGCCCAACACCGGGGCGGGCATCGCCACGCTCAATCCGGTTCCCGAAGTGCCGCCGGGCGACATCGACCTGATCGCGCCGCTGGGCACCATCGACGCCGGCGAAGCGGGCATCCGGGTCTCCGGCAACGTCAACCTGGCCGCGCTGCGGGTGGTCAACGCCGAGAACATCCAGGTGCAGGGGAAGGCCACCGGCATCCCCGTGCTGGCCGCGGTGAATGTCGGCGCGCTGACCAATGCCAGCGCGGTCGCGTCGCAGGCTGTCAGTGCGGCGCAGGATGCGCTGCAGCGCGAGCGCAGCGCTGCCCGCCAGGGCTTGCCGTCCATCTTCACCGTGCGAGTGCTTGGCTTCGGCACGGATGGGGACGACGCCGCGCCCAAGGGCAGGGAGGGGGCCAAGGCGGCACCGCTCGGCTACGACCCCAATGGGGTGGTGCAGGTACTGGGCCAGATGGCGCTGAGCGAAGCGCAGCTCAGCCAGCTGACCGCCACGGAGCGCCGCAATCTACGCCGCTAGGGTGCGGGCCGGGGCCCGTCCCGAATTGATTCGCGGATGGGCCCCGCCAGCCCCGCCAGCCCCGCCAGCCCCGCCAGCCCCGTCAGCCGCGGAGGCGCACGGATGAAGGATGTCGCCCATGGCGCCGGCCCGGCGGACTGCCATGCCCCGCCGCGGCTGCAATGGCGCAGCCCGTGGTGGGCATGGCAGGCCTTATCCTGGGGCGCCGCGACCCTGGCCGCGCCCACCTTCCTCACCGTCGGCGCACTGCTGCTGCGCGACGCCCGCAGCGATCATCCCTTCTTCTGGCCGTCGCTGATGGCCATCGTGGCGCTCGCCAATGCCGCGGCGATCCTGCGCATCAACCATCTGCACCAGCGCGCCGCCTTCACCCGGCGCAGGGAACTGGCCTTGCGCTACCTCGGCGCCGGCATGTGGGCGGGGTGCGCCATGTTTATCCTGCTCGGCTGGAGCACGGGCGTCCTGCCGGACATGGTGGCGCCGATGGCAGGCACGGCCGACGCTGCATCCCCTGCCATGGCAACGGTGCCATGGAGCGTAGCCATCACCCTGGCGTTCGGCATGGCATCGATTGCCCATGCCGCGGTGCTGCATGCGTGGATCGCGTTCCGATATCCTCCGGATCACCTCCGGTGAGGCAGGTGCCGGGTAGTTGAGCGCGCCGGGTGGGCATGCCGACTTTTGATACGATGGTGGGTAGAAGCAAGGTTGCCGGCGGGTGCCTGCGCATGGCGATCATGCAATTCCCCCAATAAGAAGCGGAGACAGCCATGACCAAAGAGATCGGATGGAAGAAGCGGGTTTTCGAGACGCACGAGGTACAGGTGCAGGTGCGGCAGAGAACGCCCAACGCCTGGGAATACACGGTGCGGGTCTGCCGGCCCGGCACGAACATCCGGGCGGCGGGGACCCTGCTGGAATCCTCGAAACTGACGGATCATTTCGCGACGGCGGAGGCGGCCGAGGTTGCCGGTTTCGCCCATGGGGCGGAGCTGGCCAAGCGGTTGGCTTAGGGTCGTGGTGGTTTGATCGCGGCAGCGGTGTCACTTTTTTATGCCACCGCGCTCGGCGGCGGCGGGCCACGTTATACTTCGCGCGTCGCTGCGAAAGCAGCGGCCGGGATTAGCAGCTCGTTGAGAAGGCGGACCGTCGCTACCAGGCGATATTCTACCTAGAAACCGCTCAGGAAGGAGGCATCTTATGCCCCAGTCTTCGCTCGTCCATACCGGGCAAATTCCATCTCCCGACATCCCGGCAATCCGTCCGCCCTTGCGCGCCTCGCAACGGAGGGCGCCCGATGTATAAGCACACCCGCTATGGCATCACTGCCGAACAGACGGGCGCCGACATGTTCGTGACCGCCCATGCCCCGTCGGAAAACCCCCTTAGCCTTGCCGCTGAAAAGGCTTCGCAGCTTCATGCACTGCTGGCGGTGGCGAGCGAGAATGCCGCAGCAGGGGGCTCGTTCGGCGGTCTCACCGAAGCGTGCCAGCAGCGGCTTCTTTCACTGGCTGCCGGGCTGGCGAATGAAACGCTGGTGCTGAGCGAGATGGCCGCGCTGGATGGCCGGGGGGAGGGCGGCAATGGATGAGGGTGGTGCGAGTGCGGTGCTGCTGGTAGGCTGACCGGGCTCGGCCGCCGGCCATCCGCTCGCGTGATGCCGGCACCGATCAACGGCGAGTCCCAATCGTTCCTTCGGTCCGATTGGGACGAATGCCGGCATCTTGCCGGCTGAGCTGAGCTTATCGTACGACTTGAAAAGGAATCGCATGTCCAAACAGCAACCCCGATGGAACCGACCTATTGCCGCAGGCGCGATCGTGTTTGCAACGCTGATGGCGGGATGTGCCGCCCAGGCCCCCGCGAATCCCGTGCCGTACCCGGGCCCCCAAGGCGCCCGCGGCACGCCGGAGGGCTGCCAGGCCGACAAGCTTGGCGATGACACCCTGATCGGCAAGACGGAGGCCGATGCCATCGGGCTGCTCAAGGGCTGCGCGTGGCGGTTTGGCGACCGGGATGGCCAGCACATGCCGGGCACCATGGACTACAACCCGCAACGCCGCACGCTGGACGTCAAGGATGGCAAGGTGAGCGCTGTACGGCGGGGGTGAAGTACCGCGTCGGACAAGGGCAAATCCGGCATTCTGATTCTCATTGAATCCGGTGGGAATCAGAATGATCAGGGCAACGAAGGTACCGTTCACGTGGCGATGGCGGACGTGTTTGATATCCGCCGTCGCCACGATACGCTTGCACTCGTATTCCTACACGTCATCGCCAATTCCACTTGGCCGCTTTGGATAGAGGATGCCTTCCCTGACGACGCTACCCGGCTTTACGCCATGGCCCCAAGGCGAGTTCCAGCGCGGCTCGGCAGATACGCCAAGCAAGGATCTCAACTCGTTCATCTTGCCCGGCATGACTGGAGACAGCAGGTTGGAAACGCTGTACAGGGCTTCGAGGAGCGTGTAGAGAACCGTATCCAGCCGGTCTGACGCCTTGCTGTCTTTCGCCAATACCCATGGCGCGCTGCTCGCGACATACCCGTTGAGCTGCTTCACGAATTCCATGATCTGCCCCGCAGCGCGTCCAAGCTTCATCTCCTCGACGAGCGCCAGAACCATGGCGGGCAGTTCGGTGGCGCGCGCGATAATCGCTACCTCGCTCGCTTCGTAAGCTGCCGGCGCGGGCACGCATCCGTCGCGATACTTTGTCACCATGGACAAGGTGCGCGATGCAAGGTTGCCCAGATCGTCGGCCAGGTCGCGATTCAGGCGCTGTTCGATAACGGTGTTGCTGATGATTCCATCGAAACCGAAACTGATCTCCCGGATCAGCGTATAGCGCAAGGCGTCGACGCCGTACGTTTCTGCCGCCTTCAGCGGATCAACGCCGTTGCCAAGCGACTTGCTCATCTTCCGGCCATCCGAGCCGAGCAGGTGGCCGGACACGTGCAAACGCCGATACGGCGCGATTCCCAGCGCATGCGTCATGCTCAGCCAGAAGAGCGTATGCGTGCGCAGGATGTCCTTGCCAATCACATGCTGCACGGACGGCCAGTAATCCGCGAAGGCAGGCTGGCCAGGATAGCCGAGCGGTGAAACGTAGCCGAGCAGCGCGTCGAACCAGACGTAGGTAACGTGTCCGGCATCCCACGGAATCGGGATGCCCCAATCGAGACGATCCACCGGGCGCGAGATGCTCAGGTCGCCTATCGGTTCTTCCAGCAGCTTCAGTATTTCACTACGGTATTGCGTGGGCTGGATCAGATCCGGGGTGTCCAGCAGCAACTGGCGCATCCATTCGCGGTGCGCATCCATGCGGAAGAAGTAGTTGGGTTCGCGCCGCAGCACAGGCGGATCCTTGTCCTCCGGAAGTTTGCCGTCCACCAGTTCCTTGTCGGTGACGAAGCGCTCCTGGCCGATCGAGTAGAGCCCTTCATAATCCGCGAGATAGATCTCGCCGGCCTCGAAGAGCCGCGTCAGGCATGCGGATACGACCTCGGCGTGCGTGGAAGCGGTGGTGCGAACGAACAGATCCGGTTCAACCGACAGACGCCGCCACGCTTCTTCAAACGACCGTGCGTGGCGCTCCGCGAACGCATGGGGTGCCTCGTTGGCCTGCATCGCGGCCTTGGCGATTTTCTCGCCATGCGCGTCGGCGCCGGTGAGCAGCAACACCTGATGCCCGGCGGCGCGCAGGTAACGGGCCATGATGTCCGCATGGATGCTGGCGTAGGCATGGCCCATATGCGGCCGGTCGTTCACGTAGTAGATCGGCGTGGTGATATATCGGTATGTCATTGCAGCTCCAAAAAGAAAAAAGGGACGCCGGCGGCGTCCCTTTTTAGAAGCAAAAAAGCCCTCAGCGCCTGGGGGGATATCCTTCCAGGGGCATACGCATCGAGTGAACGGAGGCTTTGATAGCTTGAATCTTCATTGTGTTGAGTCTAAGCCGAATATATGGCGAATCGGCGGACGTGGCCGCAGTGGGCTTGGCCGCAAGTCTTGAATCCTGCCAGCTAATTCAATGCGTGTCCAGTGTCGATGCGCGGGCCGCTAGACCTGAGTGGCGTCGCGATCATTGCCAATCAGTCAACCACGGCGCCGCGACACAAGCGGTGCCGCATGGACAAAGGCATTTGCCGCAGCCTCCTCGAGCATCCACCGCCCCATCGCTTCATACGAGACTGGCGACAGGGAGCTTGGGCCGCCGCCTCTGTCTGCCAGCGCGATGGGCCGCTCGTCCTTGCCGCGAGCGTTGACGGCCGCACGGACGAGAGTCCAGCGAAGCGAGGAAAACGCCCCCCTGCCAAGGGCGTCGACGACAGCCTGCAGTTCGCGAGCCCCGCGGCCCATCGAGCCAGGCATCCGGGCGAAGAAGCGCATTGCCCAGCTCGCGGGTTTGCCTGGCGCAGACGCGAGCAGGGTGTTGACCAGGACGATGCGGTCGACGGTTGCCGCCAGCATTGACGCCTCAACCGCAGCCATGTTTGCGGAGAGCAGGGCCGACGGGTCATGGCTCGTCGATGTCACGCCCAGCGCGGTGATCACCGCGTCCGCGCCGGAAAACGCGTCCGCGAGCGCGGCGCGGTCGGCGAGCGACCGGACCACGGCAACGCGGGAGCCGCGCGGCACGCCGGCGATGCGTTCCGGCCGCGAACGGACCACGGCGGTGAACTGGATGCCTTCCGCCCGGCACACGCTGAGAATACCCTGGCCGAGGCCGCCCGCAGCGCCGATGACGGCCACATGGCGGGGCAGTGGCCGGGATTGGCTGGCGGCAGCGGGGGCCGTCGTGTTTGGATATGCCGGGTTCATGATGTCAAGCCAAACGGCACGCAGGCACTGGTTTTTTCTGTACTTCGATATTCTTCCTCATGGGGCATACCCTGACCCAGGCAGGGAAGTGAAGCGATAAGGGTCATGACTTGTAGTACACCTTGATAGGAAAACCGTACTTCCTGCCTTGCTTCACGCACCACTCCGGGAAAGAGCCGGCCGGTTCTCGCATATAGGCCTGCCAGTCGGCGATGAGCGCATCGAAGTAATGCAATTCAGATTCCAGGGAGGCAAGCCCCTCGGAATCCGGCGCGCTCGCCATGAGACTTCTGGCGTGGTCCAGTGCCGCCATCACCTCGGCAATGTTGCCGATGAAACGGGTTTCATCGAGGTGATGGGTAGCATAGTCAGCGCAGGAGAGATCATGATCGATCAGCAATCGCCGTACTGGCTTATCCTCGGGACACATGGATAGCGCCTTGGCCAGCAGTTCAATATCACCTGACAGGATGCCGAGCCACCTGACCGGCAGACTCGAATGCGGTTCTTCGTCCTGCCATCTTCGCAGCGTCGGCATCAGAAACCCGGCGACCAGCGGCTGCGCCAGAAACTGATGGACTCCCCGCGCCCGTGCGTTTGACTCCAGGATATCGATGGCGGCAGCGCTGGCGGTCGCGCTGTCAAATGCACGAGATGCTTCCAGAAACCGCTCAAGTTCGGAAAATGCCTGGCGGCGCAGGCCCTGTTCGCGAAAGCGGCAATAGCTCGCAAGCGGCTCCAGGTCGGGGTGGGCATCGAGTTCTACAGAGAGCCTCAAGAGGCCTTCGAAGTTGGGCTTGTTCCAGTATTGCATGGCAGGGAGATCAAAAATGAGCGGCCGTCTCATGCTGCCTCGCCCACCCCACATGAGGACTAAGCCAATGACAGGTGCCGGTTGCAATCGACGACCGCCTTTGCATGCTTGTCGGCGCCGAGGGGCGCGAAATGAGCGGGCCTCAAAGTGTCCTGAGTATGCCTTCCATGTTGAGCAAAGATCAACAATTCGAGTCGAGAACCATGTATGCGACAATGCGTGCCAAATTTACAGAAAATGGCCGTACGGACAAGTAATGGAAAAAATGAGCGAAATGCCGGCAGTGGCGTCGCGCAGGAGAATCTGGATCGCATCGGTCGGCGGCGTACTTGGCGGCGTGCTCTACGGGGCCCTGCTGTACGTGTTGATGCGCCTGCATTGGCTGCCTGAAGGCTTCGTCTCGGTTACCGGCATCTTCGGCAGCCCGCTGGTGACCGGTGCGGTCTGCGTGGGCCTCAGTTCGCCGGCGCAGCGGTCCAGCATGGCGTATCGCTGCATGGCACCGTGGCTGTCCATCGCGATGCACTACGCGGTATTCGCGCTGATCCAATGGGAGACCGTGATCTGCCTGATCATGCTGGCGCCGGTGACCTTGGCGCTGTCCTCGTGCGGTGGCCTTCTGGCTGGCTGGATAGCCGATCGCCTGCGCGCGCGCCGGCACCTGCGGCAAGGCATGGTCGGCTGCTTCGCGCTGCTGCCGCTGGCCGTGGGACTTGGCGAATCGGCCGTGCCGGTGCCCGAACTGGTCCACACCGTCAGCAATCGCATCGTCATCAGCGCGCCGCCAGCGGCAGTATGGCAGGGCCTGCTCAACGTGCCGGACATCCGGCGCGAGGAACTGAGCTGGAGTTTTTCGCATGCGATCGGCCTGCCACGTCCTCGCGCAGCCGGTCTCAGCGGCACCGGCGTCGGTGCCGTGCGGGATCTGTACTGGGACGATGGCATCCATTTCCGGGAGTACGTCACCGCATGGGAACCGTTGCAGCGGCTGGGGTACCGCGTGGACGTGTCCCCGGCACGCGAAGCGCTGCGGCGGCTCGATACCCACGTCGTGATCGGGGATCATTACTTCGATCTCCTGCGGGGCGAATACGTCCTGCGTGACCTGGGCGATGGCCGCACCGAGCTGAGCCTGTCCTCCACCTATCGCATGCGCACCATGGTCAATACCTACGGCCGCTGGTGGGCGGATCGCACGCTGGACGATTTCCATACCGTGGTGTTGCGTCTGCTGAAGCAGCGGATCGAAACAGGTGAACAGGGTGGCGCGATCACGGCCGGCCTGGGGTTCCGGCGTCCAGGGAAAGACTGATGTGAGCGGCCATATATCTGCGCTACCGGATTAGATCGCAATGAATCTGCAGCCTTTCCGTGGCGTTATGGTGAATCCGAAAACCGTGCTGTATCAGTGCGGAATGGATCTGCGCCAGGACCGAAGCGGATCGCCGCACACTGCGCCGTTGCAAGAAAGGTGGCGTAAAGACGCCCAGCGGCAGCATCCGCACCCGACGGCCGCTCAACCGAAACGAGACGTCGATATGCGTGCCATCGACATCATGTCCATTGCTTCCGAAAATATCCGCCAGCTCGTCGCGTCTGGCGGGATAAAGCAAGCGGAACAGACCGATGCCAAGCGCGCGAAACCGGTTGCGGGCAAGACCAAGACCGGACGCCTGCGGCTCATAGCCTCGGGTCAGGATCAGGCCAATCTTCGCGGGCAACTGGGTCTGGATAGCCTGTAGCTTGCCCAGGACTTGCGCATCCACGCAGACGTGCCGCGCAGGCCAGCGCGGCCGGATCAGCAGGCCGGCATGGACACCGGGGGACAGCTTGAGCAGATTCACATGCGCCATCTGTAGATAGGTAGGTTCAATGACCAGTAAAGAGCTTGATGCTGGCGGCGGCCTTGTGCAGCAATTTGTGCCGTGCCACCATGCTCAGCCGCCGGAGACCACGTTCGCACTCAAATCCGCTGTATCCGGATCGAACGCAGCCGGACCTGTTTCGCATCTCGCGCAAAGGTGAATATCGGGCCAACAAAGATCCAGTCATGCGGGCCGCGCTCGCACAATGCCGGCGTCCACCGCAACTCCGGCGACAGCATGGCGCCAACGTCCACGCCCAGGCGTCGCGAGACTTCCGCAATAGGCATGCCGACACGCACGCCATTCGGCATGGCGGAGGCCGGCCCGGTAGCAACAAGTGTTTCCACCTCTCGCGTCGAGGCTTTCACGTCAAGCTGCAGACCGGGATAGCGCCACCGGTCTACCTGGAAGGCGCCTGCCGTGCCCGGCACAGTCAACCGCTGGATGTTGTCGGGCTTGCCGAGCGCGCGCCGGGCCGCCGCTGCATCCTGCCGGTATTGAATGCCGTGGATGGCCAACAGCCGTTGCGGATAGCAATAGTCAGGCGACGCAGGCTCGGCGTGCGCGAGGGATGCGCAGGCTAACCACACGAGGCCGGAAAATCCCAAGCCGGCCGGAAACATGTCAGGCTGAAGCGGTTGACGGCAAACGTTTACGAAACGCATCAATGCACAATGGAAGATCTTCGGTGCGAAGTTCGCCAAGGTGGATACGGATTCGCTGCGGCTTCGAATCTGCTGGTTGGCCGTGCTTTCGGTAGTAAACGACGACAAGCTTGTCGCTCACTTCACTGCTTGTTACTTCGCTGTAAAGCACCGTGTGCCACCCGCCGGCGAGCGCCAACTTCGTTTCGAAATAGTCCGCGTCAAACCGGAGATACACGCTTGACCGCTTGAAGATGCCAATCGCGATGAACATGACGGATACCGTGACAAAGCTTCCTACGCCGGCTCCGCCAAAATTGGCCGCCAGGAAAAGCGCCACCACAATAAACACGCAGCCAAATCCGATCATCATATTTGCTCGGCGGTCGGCCTGAAATGCGAGGGCCGTCGAGACTGGGGACGAGACGTTGTCAGCCATCACGTATCCCGCGACGAATCTGCCGAGGACGACACCAAAGCCGCAGCCGCGCGACGTCGGGCATCAAGATCATTGGCGCTGGGGTCGGACTGGATGATCTTTCGTCCACCGATGGCGCCAATCAGACCCAGTGGAACAAATGGGACAGATCCGATGATGACCAGGGTGCCGCCGAGCTTCTTCTTGCCCGCGCCAGCAAGGATGAGCCCAAGTACGGAGATGGCCAGGAATGTTCCTAGAATTGCCGCGGCTACATCCAGGAAGGAGCTGCCTCCCTCGGAATATTGGCCGGAGAGAAAGGCCAGCCCTGCAATGATGTTTGCGATAACGCCGCCTATGGCCAGGCCCATTTAAATATCCTTTAGAAATCTCTGTGCAATCAGTGCGTAGTATATTGCTGCAAACCGCAACGATCAATGAGATAAATCCTAAAGACAGTGAGATAAATCCTAAAGACGCGTGCTTCCTGACGGGCATGCATGCCAATTGCTACGCGGCCGGAGCGAAAGTTGCCGGACGGAACTCGCACCCGCTGAAAGACAGCGCCTTGGCACGGCGCACGGCACAGTAAGATTAGCGAGTTCGCTTCAAGGGAATTTGACGTGTTTCACCGGCATCCAGGCACCTCTGCGCGAGCTTCGGGCTGACGTGGGTGTCGCCCCTTGTCCTTTGCCAGGGTGCGCCCGTGGAGTTGTCGAGTTCCCACGTCACCAGGTACCGCCATTGCGCGTGGGAAACATGCACCCCTGCGTTTTACCCCACAGCGTGAGGACGAACAGGCTAACGAACAAGACGACCACGCCGCAAGAGCCAAGCAGGATCAGTCGCGAAAACGGCTTGGACACGCTGCGGCAGATCTCAAAGAAGCTCTCGGACGACTTTATATCGATACCGCGCTTCCTGCCGTGGCGTTCCATGGCAAGTGCCATAGTGACAATGATCACGCCGATGACCACAAAAATGGCGATCCTGATCGCCTGAATACGTTCGCACATGATGCTCTCGGGTAAGGAACAGGCTGGCTCGATGTTTGCCTTTACCGTGTCGGAGGTCGATCCGACGCCGCTCCTGCTTCGCGTTGACGTGACCCTCCCGGCGAGTGCGACATGGCGTGTCCTACGAAGACAAGCGCGTGTCCTGGCAATCGTAAGGACGGTTTTCTCTACGCGTCGCGCAGATATACAAGGTGTCCCCCTCATCAATGACACCCTGCAACTTGCAGAACTCACCAATGCAAGGCTTATAGGACGTTGGAATGTAACTAACCGCCCGGTTGTTCTTATGGACGATCCAAACGGTACGAAGTCCGTCGAATGCCGCGAAACGGCTATTCTCTGCGAACGCGACACTGTCCGTCGAGAGCATCCCATCAGTGGTGTCGTGCGCGATACGTCCCTGGGCCGTGCCCCACGTGCTGGGATTCGAAACATTCCGCAGCAACGACCAATGGGGCGTCAAATCGTCTAGCTCCTGCGGACCGACACGCGCCAGGCGCAGCGAGGTAAATACATCGTCTCGCGTCCCTTCGGGGCAATCCCGCAGGTCGCTTGCCCACGTCAGGCCCAGGAGACCGGTATGCTCGCGGAAGCATTTCACACGATAGTCATTGTTCCAGTCACCCAACCGGCCAAATGACAATGTTCGAGCCTCCTGCGGCGAGTGCGGTGGCGCGTAGCGGAAGTCGTAGCCCTCGCGGGTGAAGGACATGCCGCTGACCAAGGTATGCCACACGCGGTCACGTACGCCGGCCCCGTCCT
Source organism: Cupriavidus sp. 96C5-1 (assembly GCF_057798855.1). Taxonomy (NCBI): domain Bacteria; kingdom Pseudomonadati; phylum Pseudomonadota; class Betaproteobacteria; order Burkholderiales; family Burkholderiaceae; genus Cupriavidus; species Cupriavidus sp. 96C5-1. The sequence continues at coordinate 127,967 of NZ_JBYOJU010000023.1, forward strand.
CGCGTCCGCCTTTGCTTCCCGGCAGCGGCTGGCGTGCGATAGTCCATCGCCTTGCGTGTCGACGAGCCGGCGCCCAGCCGCGCTTCGTCGAGCGCCGCCCTTTTATGGCCTGACGTCCGCTTTCTCTGATCATGGGCCTTCGCCTTGACCTTGACCTTTGACGCGGCCGCAATCGCGTGCGTATTTCCGTTTGCCTTCCATGGCGCATCAAGGCTCCGATAACCACGGGTAGAGAGTTTGTGGACCTTGACCTGGGTCACGCGTTGAAGCCGGCGCCTCAACCTGCCTATCCAGTAGATGTTGGTGTCATCGAGATCGAAGATCACGTCGGGCATCAACTCGCTTGAAACGAACACCTCCAGCAAAGTGGACCAATGCCTCGCGTTTCGCCAGTACTCCCGGAAGCCCAGGAATCTGACCCGTTCCCATGGCACGGCGCCCGTTTGCGGCGACCATATCCCTTCCGGTCTCACCTCCAGCAGGATCCGTCGCTGCCTGCGAAGGGCGGGGAGCAGCGCGCACGCCGAAAAGGGGACCAGAAGAAACAACATGAGCGCCAGAAAGGAACCCCACCCAGGCTGCGGGCGGCTAGCCTCGTCGACGACGATGAACACCGCGGTCGCGATCGCGATCGGCGCCCCCACCAGGACGTAGAACCAGAAGAACAGGCGCCATTCACGGATGATGATGGGATGCTTCAGGTATCGATGGTCTGGCGCAGGGGGGCGGGACTCACGACGGCGTTCAAGGCGAGGCATGTGTGGATCCCTCTGCAGGTTCTGCCCGCGCGCGCCGTCGATTGGCGCGCTTTTGCTTCTTGGCCTGGTGCGCCTGTCGATACGCGCTCAACGCTTCTTCCTCTGACTCCGCAAATAGGCGGGCCACCTGCCTATAGCCCCGGCGCATGTAGCTAGCGTGCTGCATGCGATTGCCGGTGAGGCCAAGTGCGATGGCCATCACGAATGCAACGGTGCTGAACCATAAATTCACGCGGTCAGCGAGCCAGCCGCCGCACAACTCGAGCAAGGCACAGCCCAGCATCACGGCCGCGCAGTAGCCGACGGCACGCCATTGGCGCTGCCATAGCGCCCAGAACGGCCCGTACCGGAAGGCGGGCCAACTCCAGCCCGCTTTAACGGCGACAAGCCGACCGCTTCCATGTCTGAGGATGGCATGATCATGCATGGGGAGTCAGGGCGTAGCGTTGTGCGGAGAGACAGATAGCGCATCCATGACGGACGGCGAAGGTGGTGGCTTCCGCTGTTTGCACGTCAGCGCTGCCGGCGATGCCGAGTCCGCCTCGACACTTCGATCGAGCGATGACGGCTTCCGGCCCCAGGGGTCGATGCGGTCGACCGCCATGAGCGACGTGCCGAAGATGCTCTGGCAGATGGTCAACTGAAGCCGATCTCCCGGACGCGACGCTTCAATGGCGCGGTCATCTGCAGGGCCGCGAACGTAGAGTTTTCCTTCCGGGCCGATGAACCTGGTCCGTCGATCACAGGTCGTGCTCCTGCGGCCACTCCTGCCCGATGTTGTGGTACACGACACACTCGATTCGAGTAGCGTCGCACTCTTTTCTATACGGAATCCCGCATGGACATTGACCGCGTTCAGGATGACGTGTTGGTCACTGAGAAAGCCGACGCAACAGGCGAAGAGCGATATCGGCACCAGAATCTCTACAGGGAAAAGCGCCGGCGATGTCTTCCTGCCCAGCCAACTCGCCAGCCGGTAGACGGCATACGCCACGTGCGTCATGCACAGCAGCAGCAAACCTCGCCAGAGCCAGGTCGAGTACGGGGCGTAGCGCATCGGCCTATCCAACTGAGCGCCCAGGGTCTCGCTGGCGATCATCGGCAGGTAGCCGACAATCAGCCCAGGCCCGACTAGCGCAAGTACCACCAACAGCGCCACCGGTATCTGATAGAGCATCTTCCAGTTCAATGGCTCGACGGATGGAGACGTCGCTTTGCTTTTTTTCGAGTCCGTTGCAGGGGAAGGTCGCACGGCCATTTTCTCTCTGTGACCAGAACGGAGTCAGATTCGCTTCCTGAACTCGTTCTCGCTGGTTCATCCTCTCATCGGCCATCGCATCGAAGCAAATCTGGCCTCGTTCTCTATTCTTGGAACCCTCCACGGTTTCCTGCGATAAACCAGAATAAGCGCCATCCAGGGCAACTGGTCAGGCGCTTAAGGATGGCGGCGGCTGAAGATCAGGCGGCAAGCAAAGATCGCGAAGATCGGGAGAAAGTACAGCTTTTCACGGGCAACCCCGAAGGTCAGTATGGCAAGCGCCATGACCAGACATCCAACCAGTATCGCGATGCCGAGCGTTCTGGCTTTCCATGAGCCATAAAAATAGCTTTGCAGGGGAACCTGCCCTGGATGGCGCGCACGCCAGTCCGCCATGGCCGCGGCGAAGCTGGTGTAGAAGGCCCCGTACCCGGGGGTCTTGCGGTCTCCTTGTAGCAACAACGTCCAGCGTCCCTGCCGTTCCAGTTTGATGTAGTCATCCAGGTTGTAGCCCGTGATACTGCTGAAGGGGATGCTTCCGTAGTGCTGGAAGGTGAGCTGATTGCCCTCGATGCGCGCGACTTCTCGAAGGGGCGGATAGGTCTTGAAGGCCAGGATCAGCGGCAGGGCGCAGCAAAGCACCGCCAGGCCCAGCACCATGAGCAAGCCTCCCGTGCTCGTGACGGGTATCGCCAGAAACAGAACCAAGGGCGAAAGTGGGCCGGCGAACACGGCCGCCTGGTGCCAACGGGTTCGGATGACGACGTTGGCTGACATTGTCTCAGCCGGGACTGGCGTCGTGGTCTTATCGCGGGTAAGGCTCATGGTCCAGGTGTGCAAGCGATGGTTTTTTTGTTCGAAGAACGGGGCCCGTAAAGACCGGGATCGGGTTCACTTTTAGCGTGGTGGCCCATCAGGAGCCGGCGGCAAGCCAGTTATGGCGGGCGGGGCGGTTCGACGTGCGGCGTCGGTAAAAATGCACGCGTCTCACCATGCAGTCTGCCTGTGCCGGCAATCTGTCCCGCATCTTTGATGTCTGAAGCGTTCCTCAGCACCCAGCCGGAATCGTGCAAGTGTGGCCTGCGGGGACGCGGCCGTCCATAAGACACGTCTGAAAATGCCTAAGAAATGTCTTCATTCTTCCAATACCGAAGAAATGTCTCAATACGGTCTGATGCACAGACGATAACTACAACTCAAGCTCGCCATGTGCAGGGCTGCCCAGCCCTGAATCCCTATTGGGGCGGTCGGCGCTTTGTGCGTTTCCTGGCTTTCGCTCGTGGCATCGCGAGCGACGATGGAAGCTCTGGCAGGCAGCGACGCGCAGCGTCTTGTTCCTTGGGCGTGAGCCGCCGCCAGATTGGGTCATCGTCGGTTTTCCAGTGCGTTGGCAGCCCTGTTTCGAGATCCAGTCGATAGGTGACGCCGCTGCGGGCCGGGGTTTCGAGCTGGCTCAGCGCGTCGTGTTCCTCGGCCGTCAGTCGCCGCCAGACGGGGGCATTCCCGCTCCTGGGATGGCGGCGCTCCCGGTAGGCGACGGCGAACGCTGCCAATACTGGGCCAAATGCAGCGCCGATGAAGACGCCTGCGGTGGTCAGGAGAGGGATGTTGTAGCTGCCGCCGGAGCGGAAAAAGTAGGCGTGGCGCCAGAATTCCCCACCGTCCACGCCGAGGGCCGAAATCAGTAGTTCGGGCAGTTCCACCATGAAGAACATCAAGAGCGGGATGGCCAGCGCCAGGGCGAGCAGACCGAAAACCACCCGGATCGCGGTGCCCAAGTTGCGCGATGCGGCGTAAGCCAAAGCAGGCAAGCCGACGAGCACCACCGAGGCTAGCACGCCACAGCATGCCCCAATGAAAAAGAGGCCGGCCCAAGCGAGCCACAATGACCGCATATCGGCGGGCGCGAGGATCACAAGCGCCAGCAGCACCGTGATGGCGGTAGCCCACAGCAAGTGCTTGCGGCGGGTCCTGGGCAGACCCGCTTCGAAGATCAAGGCGCTCCCCATGATCAACAGCCCGGCGATGCCCGCAACGACAAGGGTGTAAAGGAAGAAGAACATGGGGCTATTGTTTCAAGATCGGTCTGGTTCACTGCGAGCCGGATTCTGAGGCAGAAGCCGGGGCATCGGGTTCGTCGGTCAATGCAATGTTTGGCACCAACGTTTCGCTGGCTTCCTGGAGCCGGGTTTCTTCCACAGGATACATCGCCCGGGCCCGATTGCGACAAAGGCATTCGGCGGCAAGCAGCGTTCCTTGCAGCCCCTTCTCGCGAGTGTCGCGCCAGATCTCGTTGATACGCAGCACCTCGTCGCGTTCGCGCACGAAGCGGTGATGCTTCTGGTAGTCGTGATAATGAACATCCCTTCCTTGGCATAGATACGTTGGGTGTGTCGATTGAAATAGACATGCGTCATTCTCTTTGGACGGTGCAGATTCAACGCAAGAAAAGGGCAGAAGCAGATAACAACACCAAAATCGAGTGCAATGAGCCAAACATCTTGCGGACCGGACGTTGCTGGGCGGGAAAGCGACGTCCAGCATGTTCCTCTGTACCGTCAACAATGTGCTAATTGCACTTCCTTTGCTTCGCCGCTTCGGCGGGCCACTGCACCCGGCCGTTGGCATCGAGAATCACCGGTTCGCGCCCGCATAGCCAGGCGCTGTGCACCAGCAGCTTGCCGCTCGTGTCGATCATGCCGATGTTGTCCTTGACCGCCACGACGGCCCGGCCCCGGGGGCGAAGGGTCGCGCCCACTCGAATACCGGCGGAATGGCGACTTTGCCCTGACGGTTCAGAAAGCCCGTCCGGGTGGGCGGGTCTTCTGCATCGTTTTCCGGAGCCGTGCGTTTGCGCCGTTGCGCCGGATGGCGAGCGGACACCTGGCTGAACGCGGCATAGCCTTCGCTCATGCGCCCAATTTCCTGGTAGGGATATTGGCCCAGCACCTTGCCAGACCGGTCAGCCAGGGCGACAGCGTTCTTCCCCCGAGCACGGCTGGGCGTGAAAGCGATGATGTCCTCGGAGAAACCGCTGGTCGAAGGCAACCGCCCGGGAAGGCGCACGCGTTCCTTGAAGTCGAAGCCGTAGAACACGGTGACTACGCCCTCCGAGCGCGTGTACTCGGTGCTTGACCACCACCATTGCGACGGATCGCCGTGCGCGATGGCAAGCGGCAGCGGCGCACTCGCCGTGGAGCGCCGCCCCTGGAGGTCGATCAGCACACGCTCCGCACCGGAACGCGTCTGCTCATAGGGCAGGTCACGCCTCCGTGGCCGCACCAGCGGCGCCAGCGGCGCCGACCACTCTCCCCGGACATTGAGCAGGCCGTACTGCGCGGGCTCTTTCACCACGAAGATATTTACTAACTGTTCCACGAAGATCTTTCCCAACTGCTCAATGTCTTCGTACTGCACTGCAAGCAGCACCTGGCCATCCGGCGCCATCAGCCCCTTGAACTTTTCATCCATGGTCAACTGCAACATGCCGTGCTTGGCATCGTACTCAATGTCGCTGTAGCCGGGTACCAGCAGCTCCCGGCCTTTCGCGTCCAGCCAGCCGAACAGACGGCCAGAGATGTCGCCGTCGTGGAACCTGACTGCGCTTCGCCAACCGACCAGACGGCCGTTCGCGTCCAGGACCGGATCGAGGCGGCTGTCGAAACGCGGCGGCACGGCCCACTCGCCCTTGTCGTCCAGCAGACCCCAACGCAAGCCGTCCGGGTCACTGGCGCTGACCAGGCCTTCGTGGAAATCCTTGAGATCCACCTTGCCGGGGAAGGTGATCCGGGTTATTTGCCCGGTCGCCAGATCCAGGCGAACAAGCGGGTCGTCGGGATTGCCGGGCGAACCAATGAAAGCACCCTGGCTCACGCGCGTGATTCGCTGCACATCCCTGGGCAACACGTGGCTCTTGCCATCGCGTTCCACCACCATCGGGTGCATGCCGTTCGAGGCAAGCGCGGCGCCATCCTGAAAAGGGTTCAAGTAGTCGTAGTACTGTGGCTGGACGACCCACTGGCCGCGCCCGTCGATGGCGCCCCAACGGCGACGCGCGGAGGGGTCGTCACCCGAGAAGGACATCACAAACGGCTCATCGGGCGGTTCGCGGGTGGACATCACCAACGGTCCCTCGAGCGGCTTGCCGCCAGGGCCGCCGGGGTAGCTGGAGACAAAGTGGCTCATTTCGCCGTAGCCCCATTCGGGATTGAAAACGAGTTGGCCGTCCCGGGTGATGATCTGCGTCTTTTCCCTCCCTATGCCCCACCGTACTACCACGGCCAGAGGCAGCAGATCCAGGCGACTGCGCTCCGTGGCGGCCTCGCCGGAAGGCACGAGGCTCACCGTATCCCCTACCATCAGCGCCTGATCGCCTTGCAATGCACGGTCTTCGCTTGACACCACCCGGCGGCCCGTCGTGTCGAAGATGTCGAATTGCAGCCGCACTTGCGTACCCTCGGTGGCCCGCCCGATCAGCATGAGATGGGTGCCGGAGGCATAGGCACCGGGTGCGGAGATACGGCTGCGAACCATGCCCGTCCGGGCATGGAATGCCCAGCTCCGCTCGCAACCCGCCACGACACTCCATTGCGCCGTCTCTACCGACAATGCGACCGACACCTCGCGCAAGCTTGGGCAAGTGGCCGCGGGCAACAATACTCGTCCGTCTCGGCCAATGATGTCGCTGCCAGCCTTTCCCGCATAGGTGGCCTGGTAGCCGCCCCAGGCCTGCCGCGTTATCCGCTCGTACTTCGGGGGGAGTACGAACCGGCCCTGCCGGTCAATCAGCCCAACGCTACGTCCGGACAGGCTGTCGCCCTCGGCATCCCCGCCCGCCGGTTCGGCCGTCTGTGCGATGGCCAGGCCCTCTTGAAATAGCCCGATCGATGCGAAGCGCGCGGGCACCGTCCAGCGCCCCTGGATGTCCATCGTTCCCCAGAGCGCATCGCGGCCGTTCTGCCCACGCAGTACCGTAGAAAGGAGGCCTTCGCCTGCATCGTACAAGGACTTCATGGCCTCGGGCGCCGGGAACAGCCCGTCATCGCGATGCCAGAGCCAGCGCGCGCCTTGGCGCCTGGCGTGGTAGAGCCCCCAGGCGTCCGGGGCCACGTCGATCTCCAGGCCGGCCTCGAAACGCTTGACCACCTGTCCGCGCCGATCGATCAGCAGATAGCCCTGTCCACGCTCGCTGACCATGGCCGTCTCACCCTGAAAGGGCCCGGCTTGCTCGTAGGCCGGAGCGATTACCCATTGGCCATGGCGGTCGATGTAGCCCCAACTGCCGTCCTCCTCCTCCTTGGCGGCGGCCAGGCCGGTGGCGAAACCATTGACATAGTCGAAGCTGGGAGGAATCACCAGCTCACTGGTCTTGTCGACAAAGCCCCAACGCTCCCCCAACTCGACAGCCGCCAAGCCTTCCGAAAAGTCACCCGCATTGGCAAAACGCGGCTCTCCGGCCAACTTGCCGAACTTGTCCATGAAGCCCCAGGCGCCACCGATCTTGAAGCACGCCATGTTCTCATGCACGTCGCACAAGTATTCGATGGCCGAGCGATCGCTCAATGGCTCCTCGCCAGGCTCCGCCCGCGCCGGGCCGCTGGCCAGCGCCAGCCAGAACAGCGCTATCGAAGCGCGCCATCCCGTCAGCTTGTGCCGGCGGGCACTCGGGAGAGCCAACCATGAGGATCGCGATGAAGTCATACACCGAGGTGTCCGGAGAAATTCAAAACAAACCTGCGACAGGCCATTTACCGGTCAGGGCAGATCCACTGCGTGTGCCGTGTCCCTCGGGTACATCGGAAAGTAGAGCCAATCCGTCTCGTCGGCTGCTGCGCTGGGAGCCGATGCCAGTGCCAACAGACTGCCTGCTGCCAGCCATAGCCGGAGGATGCTTTTCATCGCGGAGTCCACTGCGTCACAACGGACATCGGTCACCAGGGAAGCAAGACGCCGGCATATCGACCCCATGTACGCGTGACGCATGCTCTTGCGGTTCGCAAAAGCCCTCTACGCCGCACCCTCCAACAACTTGCAAGCGCATCGCATTGCCCATTGATAACGTTCCTTCCATGAAGGCCTCGAAGTCCACGCATACCGACGACCTCGCCATCCTTTGCATAGGCGGTGAAATCATAGATGGTGAAATAAGCGGCTTCAAAGCGCACGTCCCTGCAAACGAAACCTCCCACTATAGTCTCGCCCCGCCAGTCTGACTATGAGACGAATCCGAAAGATCATTCTGAAAACGGCCACGGCCTTTCGACGTCCACGATGTCCGGGAAGACGCGGGAGCATCTGTTCAACTTCTGGGGCCTGCTGGACGAGTTGCTCAACCTGGTACTGTTTGGCCTGATCGGACTGGGGATCATCGTGCTGTCCCTGCCGGACTTCCACGGCCGCGAAATGCTGGTCGGCGTAACTTAGCTGGTGGTGGTGTTCAGCTTGCTGATACAAGCCACGGCCCTGGTGCGGCTGGCGAGACATCTGAGTGGTGCATCTGCCGAATGATGGTCCGCCGTTGGATCACGTGCGTAGTCATCGGGATCGCCCAGCACTGTCCAATGGCGGATGAGTTGGACAGGGAAAGAGAAGAAAATTCGATGACACTTTCAGATTTATCTCATAGACCCAGACGGTGTGTAGCGATTAGCATGCTTGCCTGATTTTGGATCGTGAAGCGTGCGCTCCTATGCAACCGGCCTCCGACAACGAACAGTCTGGAAACGCAGGGCGCTTGAGGGCACACGCATCTCAGTGCGGTGACACCTAAAACGAACGAGAGAGGAATCCGTGACAGTGGGGAGCAGTAGATCGTGGACTGGGGCCAGGATTCCCATTGCGATCGGCATGGTTAAGGCTTGGCGGCAAGCCGCTTGCATCATGGTGATAGCCGCTTTGGCAGGCGGTTGCGCCACTGCGCCAGGAGATCGTGCGAACTCGGTGACAACGGTGCAAAACACTGCCGAGTCACGAGGACCCAAGCGGGCGCCGGCGCCTGCTTATCGTGCGCTCTCCGTCGACGGCCAGGCTTACCTGTGGTTGGATGCCGATCAAGCCGAGAATCTAGGGATATCGCTGGACAGCGCATCCATGGTGTGGCCTGCGGGCTCGTGTGCCTATTCACTGATCGGTTGGAACCGTGCCGCACTGACCAAGGCGGACGCGCCGCTCGTAGAGCGCTTGCGACAAGAGGGTACCGAGAATGCGTATGTACTGCTGACGAGCGTCTACGATCAAGAGGCCGTGGCGGCGCATCTTCGAAAGCTCCGGCATATGACCCTGGCCGACGGTCAGTTGGCCTGCTTCGAGTTCGGGTCGGCACGCGAACTGGAGTTGTTCAGTTCGGGCTTGTCGGAGGATCGATGGCATCAGATGCTGGGGCCCATCCATCGCGTTATCTGGCCGATCGGCGCGCATGCTCCTGGGCGGGATTGGCGAGAGGCTTTCAACGTGCGTCCGGTCGAAGCCACGCTACCTGGCGACGGCGCCTTCCATCTGAGTGAGCAGGAAACCGAGGCGCTCGATGCAGCGGCCGGAGAAGCTTTTCTCCGGCTGACCGCGCACGATCTTCGGGAGACGCTGCCAGCGCTTCGCGGTGAGCCGGACGAGGTGCTCATGGCGCGATTGCGCGTCATCCAACAATCCGCTCTCGATCTTGGCTTCCGCTTGGAAACGCATATTCAGAGATATATGGAACTGCGGCTGACGTACCCGGACGAGGCGTTTGCAGCGGACCAGCCGGCCGGGGCGGTGCTGGGCCGCACCGAGTGGGCGCCGCGGCAGCGCCTGGTCGAAGCCGAGCCGCTGCTGAAGCAGCACGCCGTCGCCACGCCGTAGGCGAGGGCCGCCATGTGGAACTTGGTAAAAGTGCGATGGCACTCCTATCTTCTTTGGCTGGTCTTGGTATTGGCTGGATGCCAGGCATTCACGCGGGGCGATGCCATCGTCGGCGCCGAAGGCGACCTACCCCTGACAGACAAAATATTGCCGACATGCGATTTGATGGTAAGCGATTCGTCGAAGAGGCAACCTGCAGCCGCACTATGGGTGGTGAGGTGGGTCCTGAACCGGACGCTCCCCCGGTCGTATACGGTTGCATAACAGGCGGCACCCGTGAGTGAAGAACGGCGGCGACGCGGCGAAAGCGAGATGAGGTTTTCTTTTGCCGCGATGTTCGATGAGCGGGATGAATGCCGGCGAAGCGTTGAGTCTTGGCCTCGCCCGTGTAGCAAGTCCGTCGCGTGCGGGCGGCGGGGCAGGGAACGCCCCCTCCGCTCTATCTTCCACCGCGCACTGGGTACACGGCGCATGCCGCCGATCAGCCTTCATGAGTCCCCGGGGCGGTTCGATATAGGAAAAAATCTGTAATGAAGATCCTAAAAATTCTAGGTGGCACCTTTTTGCTGGTTGGCCTCATGCTGCTGTGTTCCGGTATTGCGTGGTGGCGCTCGGACATGGTGTTTGCCGCGGACGCGCTTCGTGCGCAGGGAACGGTTTCGGATTTGGTCTGGCGCCAGTCTTCCGGCAGCCAGAAGCGCAAAGACGATGGGGTCTATGTCCCGGTTGTCGAGTTCTCGACAAGAGATGGCAACCGCATCCAGATTACAGGGTCTTCGGGCGCAAATCCGCCTGCCTATTCGGAGGGTGATGCGGTAACAGTGCTCTATGATCCGGCGAAGCCGAAAGGCGCCGTTATTGACAGCTTTGGTGAACGCGGAGCAGGCCCGCTCATCCTGAACACGCTCGGCACAGTGTTCGCATTGATCGGCGCCAGCATGCTTGCAATGCTCTGGAGGCGACGCAAGCAGCTTGCGTGGCTGGCGCAGCATGGCACGCTTATCGAGGCGCAACTGACCGGTGCGGATTTGGACATGAGCATTGCCGTGAATGGTCGTAACCCATGGCGCTTGTTCGCCCAATGGTTGAATCCTGCAACGCAGATGGTCCACGAGTTTCAGAGTGATCCGATCTGGTTCGACCCTTCCCTCTATGTCCAGCGCGAAACAGTAAGCGTTGTTATCAATGCCAATAATCCTAAGCAATACGCGATGGACATCTCTTTTCTGCCGAAGAAAGCCTGACGGGCTCGAGCTTGTTGCAACCGTATCTCGCACTTTAAGGAAAACTGAAAGCAATCGTATTCGAAGGCGGTCACACGGACCACGGCGGGTATGCCATGACAGCGAGGAACGGGGTCAGCTTAACTTCCGACATGGCGGCCGAGTAGGAAGTAAACCTGACCCCGTTCTACTTCACCCCGTTCTTCGGCCCGCTGGCTGCACGCGTGAATGGACCTATGGTGTGTTGGCACCTGTTTAATGAAAACCGTCACCTCCGGCCGATGCTGCCTTCCGCGGAAAGCGGAACGGCGGACGTTAAGCGACGCATGGAGACAACGCCGGATGAGGAACTTGATAATGATGCGACGGCACTTCTATCTTCTTTGGCTGGTCTTGGCATTGGCTGGATGCCAGACGTCCACGGAGCGCGATGCCATCGTCGGCACCGACGGCGACGCGTTCAAGCACGAACTGTCTGCCGCCGCTGCGGGCGATATGAAGGCGCAAGCGGCTATCGGCATTCGATACGAGGAAGGCGTGGGCGTGGCCGCCGATGAGGATAAAGCGGCGTATTGGATGCGGAAGGCCGCCGCGCAGGGCGATGCCGCTATCCAGACCCGCCTGGGGCTGCTTCTCTCCAACAAGGAGCCGAAGGAATCCACGCAGTGGTCTCGCAAGGCTGCCGAACAGGGGCATGCCCCTGCGCAGGTCAACTTGGGCATCCACTACATGGGAGGGGTGGGGGTGGAGCACGACGACAGCCAGGCGGTTTTCTGGTTCCGCAAGGCCGCCGAGCTAGGCGACGCGGCGGGGCAGAACAATCTGGCTCTCATGCTCAGGAGCGGGCGCGGGGTGCCGCAAAACTGCCCAGAAGCCCTGGCGTGGCTGCAAAAGGCGGTGGCGCCCGACCAGGCCAGCCAAGCGCGGCAATTCTCAGACGCCGCCATGGCCCAGTTGGGCAATATGTATCGCGACGGGGAGTGCGTCGACCGGGATGAAAGGCGTGCCGTCGAGTGGTTTCGCTCGGCGACCGCGCTTGACGGCATGGACGGCGTCTATGGTCTCGCCAAGGCTTATGCGACGGGCCATGGCGTGGAGCAGGACGTGGTAGTGGCCGTGGCGTTGTTCAAAACCATCGAGGGCCAGACCATCGTCGACAGGGACAACAGCCTTTACGAACTCAGCTTCGCCATCGGCTGGGATGCCAGCTTGCGAGCCGACGCACTGGCCCGCAAGATGCGGGAAGAAGGCCGGCTTGAAGCCCTGGCTGGTTACATGGCTGGCAAGGCGCAGGAGTAAGCGGCGGAACGGGGTCAGGTTTGCCGCTCGGCCAAGATGTCGGAAGGTAACCCGTCCCCGTTCTTGCGCCTTCGTCGACCCGCTCGCGCTAGGAGTTGTTATGACCAAGCCCCGCAGGCCCCGTCAGAGCCCCAGTGCTGGTGGCACGCAGGTAGGGGAACTCACACCCGATCGCGTCACCTCGGCCATGGGGCTGCCGAGTCGAAAGACCGTCAAGTGGTTGTTGATCCTACTGAGCTGGTTCTTGGTGCCGGTCGTTCTCGTTGTGATGGCGGGTGGTCCGCCCACGGTGGTTCAGCACGAATCCACGACAAAAAACATCGGTCGAATACCCGCTTTGCTCTACGTGGTGATGGGCGCTTGGATCCTCAAGAAGGATATCGATGGCCAGACTTCGAAGGAAGGCGGGCGCGTCTATTTCGCTGCAGCGATTTGGTTATATGGAGCAGTTGCCTGTGTAACGGCGGCGGTCTCGAGTGTGCACGTGGCGACCTGGATCAATGGTGGGGAAAGCGGGGTAGTCACTCGCCGCAGCTTACTGGTCGGCTACTACACTGTGGCCTACAGAGGTCACAGAGGTACCCACCAACGTACCACCTATGCGAGAGTTCCGGATCCAAGCAACCCCTTTATCGGGGCCGACGTTCCGCGACTCTTGGCCTCTCCGTACAGTGAGGGCGTGGATCACTTCTGTATGACGGAGCATGTTGGGCGGTTGGGGTGGTCTTGGTACGAAGATATTGGTCCCTGCGATACATCGCCAGAGTATTTCGCCACCAAGAAACTGGCCAGGCAGCGTGTGCCGGCGCAAGCCTTTGCGGAGCAGGGCGGCGATCTCTCCGCTAAGCCCACGGCCATACCGTTGTTCACTACAGTGATCTTTGGCGTCACCGGCGTAAAGGATGCGCGGACCGGTGAGCTCGCCGTTACCCGCGAGTCCCGTCCGAGCGCGGCCGACGACGCTCGGGTCGGTGTGGACCTGATAACGCTCGGGCAGCAACTGCCGCTCGTTGAAGCAACCAAGCGGGGCGCTGCTGCAGTGGCCTGGAATCAGCACTACGTACTGGTCAAGCAAGGCTGGATTCTCTTGCTCTATGGCCGCCAGCAGAACTCATGGACATGGTTGAAGCCGCCTGACGATGTGCCGATCGATCGATACGGCAAATCCGTCTGGGTGTTCGGGCGGGATGGCCACAGCCTTTACGAGTATGAGCGAGTTCTTTTCGAACCTCCCGCGTTCTATCGCTGGGACATGATCGACCCGTGATCCTGATGGGCGGGGCTCCATGGGAGCAGCCTGGTAGGCAAAGCACTGCATTCGTTGATGGGACAAGAACGGGGGCCCGGCTAACTTCCTGATTGGCCACCGCAGACGGAACGCTCGTGCTATCCGCAAACTGCCATCTAAGTACATCTCCTTACATCGAACATTTCAATGTATTCAAAAATGTACTCGTTTGCAGGTGGCTTTGGGTGGAACTCGGCAGGCGCCAGAAAACAAGAAAGCCCGCAGCGGCGGGCTTTTTCGAGGATCAGAAGACTTCGTTGGAAGTCCCCGGAAGTGCAAGTGGTGCCCAGGAGAGGACTCGAACCTCCACAGTGTTGCCACCGCTAGGACCTGAACCTAGTGCGTCTACCAATTTCGCCACCTGGGCAAGGTGAGGGGCGCATTGTACCCAAAAGTTCGAGATTTGCAAGTGCTGCCGATGCTGATCCGTTTATGGGAAGCAGAGGGTATCGATTTCCCGGCCAGGAGTGGCCGGGGCTGGTAAGGCGCGCTCATTCAAGTATCCTGTCTCGAACAGACACGCCAGGAGCGGGCAAGAATATGGAGAATCATCGGGGCACCATCGAATCGACATCGGCCACAAGCAGTCGCTCCACAGCCAAAGCGCATTCGTCGCTATTGCGCATCGAACAAGCAAGGGTAGACGATGCGCAGGCTGTGGCTTCCGTCCTGCAAGAGGCAGCCCAGTGGCTCGCCGGCACTGGCAGGCCGCTATGGACGCCTTCGGATGTAAGCCACGAGCGCGTGCTTCGCGATACCGTGGCGGGGAACTACTTTGCGGCGCGCGATGGCGGCGACGTTGTTGGCGTCATGCGGTTCGATCTGGAAGACCCGTATTTCTGGCCGGAAATCGAGGCCGGCACATCCGCTTTCGTGCACAAGCTGGCGGTTCGCCGTTCGTGGGCGGGCAAGGGCGTTTCCACCGCGCTGCTCGCTTTTGCCCGCGAGCGTGCGCGAGGTCTCGAGCGCGGGCATCTTCGGCTGGATTGCGTTGCGGACAGGCAGGCGCTGCGAACCCTCTACGAGCGCTTCGGCTTTGCGTTGCACAGCTACCTGGAAAAAGGCGCGCTGTCCTTCGCCCGTTACGAACTTGCGGTGACGGACTGAGTTGATGGCCGTCGCATCTCGACCTGTGAGCTTGGCTTGCTGTTGGGTAAAGGGATGCCACGCTCAAGCCGCATCCGGCGGTGTGTCACTTTTCGTCGTGCCGGCGCCGCGCGCCCGCCACAGCAGCCGTCGCAGCATCCAGGCCCCGGCCAGGCCCAATGGAATGGCTAGCGCCCACACGCCGACCGGTGCTTCCAGCACGGTGTTCTCCGGCTCCAGCGCGGCAGAGATCATGACCCCCGTGTTGATGCCCGCATGCAGGACGATGCCGGGCCAGAGCGAGCGCGTGCGGCAATAGAGCTCGGCTGCGAACAGCCCTACCGCAAACGCGATGACGAACTGGTAGACGTTCAGGTGCGCCACGCCGAAAACGAAGGCCGAATACACGGCGGCATCGGCAGGGCCGTAGCGCCTGAGCATGCCGCGCAGCAAGATGCCGCGGAAGAACATTTCCTCGATAAGCGGCGCGATCAGGCAGACCAGCACCCAGATGCCGATGCCGCCGCCCGTCATCTCCGTCAGCATGCGCGCGTCGGCCGCGGACAAGGGGAGCAACGCCTCCAGGCCGATCATCGCCAGCCCGTCGAGCAACAGGATCAGCGGCACCATCAGCAGGATCGGCGGGCCCAGCATGCCGAGCGTGGCGGGCACGCTGGCGGCGCCCTCGTGGAACAGTTTGCGGTAGCTCGATCCGCCGGCATGCAGCATGATGCTGAACACCAGCCCATAGCAGGCCACGCGGATCAGGCTGGCGGCGGCCATCGGCTGCATGCCGCTGCGCAGCAGGGGCGGGCGCAGCAGCATGGTCAGCATCAGTTCGACGAACCAGGCCACGAAGGTGAGCGCCAGTGCCCACTGGAAGGAAATCGCCTGGGTCTGGTCTGGCCGGTTCGGATTCATGGATCGGGAGCGCCTTCTGAACGATTGGCTGGCGATATCGGATGCCGGGATGGCGCGCAACGGATCCTTGCCGGAATGCCTGCCGGCGGCTTTCCCCGTGTTGTGGCAAGCCGCTTCCATTAACGGCAGCGGCGCTGCGATTCTGTAGGACCGGCGGTTTGTCCGGCCTTGCGGCCGGGCAGTCTGGGCTGGGCACGGGACCGGGACGCGCGCGTAACGCGCGGTACGGGCGCGGATTCCGTTCGCGGCCGGGTATCGTATAAGATACGGCGCTCTTCTCATCCCCGAACAAGCGGATCTGCGCAATGAAAAGAATCGCATTGCTGGCCCTGGCATTGACTGTCCAGGCGGCCGCATACGCGGCTGGAGACGTACAGGCCGGTGGAGCGGTATTCGCCAGGAAATGCGCGTCCTGCCACAGCGTCGGACCATCTGCGCGCGGTGCCTTTGGTCCTCAGCTCAATGCCATCTTTGGCAGGGTCGCCGGCGCAACGAGCGACTATCAGTATTCTCCGGAGATGAAAAAATCGGGGATCGTGTGGTCGCAGAAGACGCTCAGCGCGTTTATCCAGTCGCCGAGCAAGGTGGTGCCGGGTACCAGGATGCGATTTTGGGGAATCAGCGACGAACGGCAGATCGAGGACTTGCTGGCATACCTGCACGCGTACAAGTAGCGGGATCGGCTCCGGTAGCTTGCCGGTCACTCTCGCGGGCGATTGTCCGGAGCGTGCCTGAGCCGCGGGCCTGCGCATGGAACGCGGGTTTGCAGTGTTTCTTCGCCAGGTTCCTCATGAGGCACAAGTGATGCCGAGCGGCAGTTATATTTTCAACGTCTCAATAGCGCGGCAATAATATATTTCACAATCGCCACGAAGTACATTAACCTTGCCGCAAAATGTAATCAAAGAGGCCCCACATGCCAGAATACCGCTCCAGAACGACAACCCATGGCCGCAACATGGCCGGCGCCCGCGCCCTGTGGCGCGCCACCGGCATGAAAGACGATGACTTCGGCAAGCCCATCATTGCGGTGGTGAACTCGTTCACGCAGTTCGTGCCGGGCCACGTGCACCTGCGCGACCTGGGCGCGCTGGTGGCCAAGGAGATCGAAGCCGCCGGCGGCGTCGCCAAGGAATTCAATACCATCGCCGTCGATGATGGCATCGCCATGGGTCACGGCGGCATGCTGTACTCGCTGCCGTCGCGCGAACTGATCGCGGACTCGGTGGAGTACATGGTCAACGCGCACTGTGCCGACGCCATGGTGTGCATCTCCAATTGCGACAAGATCACCCCGGGCATGCTGATGGCCGCCATGCGCCTGAACATCCCGGTGGTCTTCGTCTCCGGCGGCCCGATGGAAGCGGGCAAGGTCAAGTCGCCGGCGGACGGCCAGGTCATCGCCAAGATCGACCTGATCGATGCCATGATCAAGGCGGCCGACCCGAAGGTCAGCGACGCGGAAGTGGCGGAAGTCGAGCGCAGCGCCTGCCCGACTTGCGGCTCCTGTTCTGGCATGTTCACCGCCAACTCCATGAATTGCCTGACCGAGGCCATCGGCCTGGCATTGCCCGGCAACGGCACCATTGTCGCCACGCACGCCTGGCGCAAGGGCCTGTTCGAACAGGCTGGCCGTCTGGTGGTGGACCTGTGCCGCCGCTACTACCAGGAAGAAGACGCTTCCGTCCTGCCGCGCAGCATCGCCAGCAAGAGCGCTTTCGAGAACGCCATGGCGCTGGACGTGGCCATGGGCGGATCGACCAATACCGTGCTGCACCTGCTGGCGGCCGCACAGGAAGCCGGCGTGGATTTCACCATGGCCGACATCGACCGCATCTCGCGCAAAGTGCCGTGCCTGTGCAAGGCGGCGCCTGCCACCGACAAATACCATATCGAAGACGTGCACCGCGCCGGCGGCATCATCGGCATCCTGGGCGAACTGGCGCGGGCGGAACTGCTGGACGTGTCCTGCGGCAATGTGCACAGCGGCACCCTGGGCAATGCCATCGCCAAGTGGGACGTCAACGGCGGCGCCGGTGAAGAAGCGCGGAGGTTCTACCGCGCAGCGCCCGGCGGCATTCCCACCACCGTCGCTTTCAGCCAGGAAGCCACGTTCCTGACGCTGGATACCGATCGCAAGACAGGCTGCATCCGCAGCAAGGAAGACGCCTACTCCAAGGATGGCGGCCTGGCCGTGCTGTACGGCAACCTGGCCGAGAAGGGCTGCATCGTCAAGACCGCCGGCGTGGATGAATCGCAATGGGTCTTCGCCGGGCGCGCCCGCGTCTTCGAAAGCCAGGACGACGCGGTCGAGGCTATCCTGGGCGACCAGGTGGTGGCGGGCGATGTGGTGGTGATCCGCTACGAAGGCCCCAAGGGCGGTCCCGGCATGCAGGAAATGCTCTATCCCACGTCCTACCTGAAGTCCAAGGGCCTGGGCAAGACCTGCGCGCTGTTTACCGACGGTCGTTTCTCGGGTGGTTCGTCGGGGCTGGTGATCGGCCATGCGTCGCCGGAAGCGGCCGAAGGCGGCACCATCGGCCTGGTGGAAGACGGCGACGCGATCGAGATCGATATCCCCAACCGCAGGATGCACCTGGCGGTGCCGGAGGAGGAACTGGCGCGCCGCCGGCAGGCCATGCAGGCACGCGGCGACCGGGCCTGGATGCCGGTGGATCGTCAACGCGTGGTGTCGCAAGCCTTGCAGGCCTATGCGGCGCTGGCGACCTCCGCCGACCGCGGCGCGGTGCGGGATCTCTCGCAGCTGAAGCGCGGTTAGGGCGATCGGCAATTGTTGTTTTATTTTTAAAATTGTTGTTTTATTTTTAAGTTTGTAGGGACTTGATTTGGGTCTGCAGGGCCTAAAGGCGGAGTGGTGTCGGGCTCTTGGGCACATGTAGGTGTCACTTTTCTTTACTCGTAAAGAAAAGTAACCAAAAGAAAGCGATCCTTGCAGGAGGCTGGCTTATCGGGCTTGGTTGCATTGCGGATTCGTGGTGGGCGCGGCGGTTCTAATAAACTGCTGGCGCTACCGGCACGAACGGCATTGCCGCTGCGAATGACGGTGGTTTCATTGTATGACCCCTGAATGACGATCTCGCTTGCCCATTCA